>CAZYYC010000650.1:0-1501 GCA_964650935.1 uncultured Anaerolineales bacterium | reverse complement strand
GAGCATGCCGCCGGTGCCCATCGCCCCGTCGTAGAGACGGTACGTGCCCGATGGAATCCTTTCAGCGATCGGCTCGAACATGAGGCGGGTCATCAAGCGCACCGCGTCGCGTGGCGTCCAGTGCTCACCCGCTTCCTCGTTGTTGTCCTCGTTGAACCGGCGCACCAGCTCCTCGAACACCGTGCCCATGCCGTGGTTGTCCAAGCCCGTCGGGGAAAGGTCGAGGTCGGGCGAGCAGAATTTCTCGATGAGCGCTCCCAGGGCATCTGCTTTGGTGAGCTTGGGAAGCTGGTGGCGAAGGTCGAAGTTCTCGATGATCTCCTGCACGTTCGGGGAGAAGCCGTCGAGGTACGCCTCGAAGTTCTGGCGGAGCCGGGTCTTGTTGGCCGCGTTGCGCAGGTCCTTGAAGGTGAAACCTGACGTGTTGTAGAACGCCTGCTTCGCAGCGTCGCGCAGCGGCGCGTCCTGATCGACGATACCGGCGTCGTCGAGGACCCTCTTCATCTCCATCACGGCATCGCGGGTGGGTTCCAGCACGGCATCCAGGCGCCGCAGCACGGTGAACGGCAGGATCACGTCACGGTACTTGCCGCGCACGTACAGGTCGCGCAGCACGTCGTCAGCGATGCCCCAGATCAGCGAGACGATCCTGGCGTGATTGATGGAATCGTGCGGCAATGCGGGTCCTTCGTCTCATGCGGTAGCTGACAGAATGAGGAGAAGCACGCGTACCGGTACGCGGATGGTGCCGGTACCAACGGCGTCGCTTCCCTCAAGCAAGGACGGTACGCGTCACCACCGACATTTCCGTGCACGCTCAGCCCAGGATGGGGGCTCGCACGCCTCTTGCAGATCGAGGACCATACTACCCTGTATGGAACTCGACACGGTGGATCGGAGGCGCGGATGACATCGCAGCGACGCAGGCCAGGCAGGCCAGCGCACGGCTCGCGGCAAGAGCTCGTGACCGCTGCGTGCGAGCTGTATGCGGAGCGGGGGTTCACGGCGACCAGCCCCACCATGGTGCTGGATCGCTCCGGTGTGGGCCATGGGAGCCTCTACCACTACTTCGACGGCAAGGAAGCCCTCGCTCTGACGGCGATCGAGCAGATGCGCGCCGACCTGACGGCCAACCTCCGGCCTGGGACGAGCGAGGACCGAGATGGCGAGTCCGACGCCGAGAATTCGGGGACGACTGATATTGACGCGATTCTCGACAGCTACTTCACTCGAACCGAGGGACGCGCGCTGCTGCGCCTGCTTACCGACCCCGGCGTCAGCGACAGCCGGGCGATGTCGCGGCAGGTGAAGGCGTGGTGCGAGGACCTGCGGGCAGCTGTCCACGTGGCCGTCACCGACAAGAACGCGGAGGGGACGCGCGATGGCATCACGCCGGACAGGCTCCGCGAGATTGCCGACCCGCACTTGGCCGGCGCGCTGGGGCGCGGACTGCTGGCGCTGCCGCGCGCGGTGGACCTGTTGCGCCCGGCCGATCCCAGGT
>CAZYYC010000649.1:0-1510 GCA_964650935.1 uncultured Anaerolineales bacterium | reverse complement strand
GGTGACGATCACGCCGCGGCCCCCGGCGCGCGTCGGGCTGAGCACGCCCAAGAACCGGTCGCTGACCACCGACAGCACGCCGACGCTCATGTGGAAAGCCGCCGTGCGCGGCGAGACGTACCAGGTGCAGATCGATGACGACCGGCGCTTCGGCAGCCCGGCGCAGGACGTGACGCTCGGCGTGGGTGTGCTTGCCTATACGGCAGACGCGCTGCCGGATGGCATCTACTTCTGGCGGGTCCGCGCCCTCAACGCCTTTGACGCCCCCGGCTCGTGGAGCGCCGCCTGGCGAATGGAGGTCGACACCGTCGCGCCGGAGGTGCCCGCCCTCGTCGCGCCGGAGGATGGCGCGCGCGTGACCAACCGGGTGCTCCGGCTGGAATGGTCGCGGGTGAGCGATGCAGTCCGCTACGAGGTCCAGCTCGACCCCGACCCGGCCTTCCCGCTGCCACCCAGCGACGCGGCCCGGCGGACGACTTACGCGCTCCCCACCACCATCGCTCAGAATGTCTACTACTGGCGCGCCCGGGCGGTCGACAAGGCGGGCAACGTCTCGGCGTGGAGCGAGCCGCGGAGCTTCAGCCTGGTGGCGGGCAACACCGCCCTGAGCGCCCCGGCGGTGGTCCCCGTGCTGGGTGAGTCCCTGGTGATGGTCGAGGCCGAGGGCGCGCGCGTCACGCCCGGCGGGACGTGGACGGTAAAGGCCGACGCCGCTGCCAGCGGGGGCGCGTATGCCCTCAGCAGCGGCGAGCCGGGCGACGTGCTGGAGATGGCCTTCAGCGGGACGCGGCTGGACGTGGTGTACGTCCAGGGGCCGGCGCTGGGAACGTTCGCGGTTGAGGTGGATGGCGCCGTGCTGCTGACCGTGAACAGCGGCGTGGGTGAGGGTTATTCCACCGCCTGGGCGATGCTGCCCGACCTGGCGCCGGGCACGCACACGCTGCGCATCGTACCGGTTAAAGGCGCGGTCGCAGTCGACGGCTTCGTCGTGGAACAGCAATAAGCGGAAGACACAGCCGCCCCTGGTTGCGTGGATGCCAGGGGCGGTTTTTTGTTGCCCCTACTAACACGGACTCGTGAGAAATACCACCATGCCGGAACGGTTCCGGGGTCTGCGCGCCAGTCCGTCCGATTGTCTTCCGACGGCTTGTGCTGTAGACTGGTGGCTGGAGAAAAACGTTGCTTCAGGCGAGCAAGTGCTATGAAGGTGATCGTTGACCTGACCATCGTGCCCATCGGTGTGGGCGTGTCGATCTCACGCTATGTTGCGGCCTGCCAGCGCGTATTGGAAGAGGCCGGGCTGACTATGCAGCTTCACGCCAACGGGACGAACATCGAAGGCGAATGGGACGAAGTCTTCGCGGCCATCCAGCGCTGCCATGAGGTCCTGCACGACATGGGGGTGCCGCGCATTTCGACCGTCATTAAGGCCGGCACGCGCGTGGACCGCGAGCAGTCGATGGATGACAAGCTGCGGAGCGCACAATCGCTGACCGAAAAAGTGCAGAGC
>CAZYYC010000648.1:0-1512 GCA_964650935.1 uncultured Anaerolineales bacterium | reverse complement strand
CGATCTCAGGGCTTGGGAAAGATGCTGCCGGGGCAGCTTGCGGGAGGGCATGTTGGCGATGCTGAGAAGCCGGTCCTCAGCACCCTGCGTGGTCGGCTCGTCCAGAGCCAGCGCCACTCGCACGTAGTCCAGCAAGACGCGGTTCTCCTTGCGCTCGAAGAACGGCTGCCGCCCCTCCACGCGGTAGGGAACCTTGCGTTCCACGAACGTCGCTTCCAGGCGCGCCAGCTGCGAGAAGGTCCGGGCCAGGACACGGATCTCAGTGGGAGAGACCTGCTCCTCCTTGACGAGGTGGATGATCTGCTCGGCGATCCGGGCGTTGCTTTCGGTCTCCGGGCCATCGGCGATGACGTGCAGCTCAGCGGGTTGCGCTGCCGTGTGGGCGACCAGCGCCTTCTCGACGCGGGTGGTGTTGTGGCTGATGGTGTTGTAGGCCGCCTGGGCCAGCAGCGGTCCGAAGCGGAAGGAACGGGAGAGGGTGTAGTCGGTGTGCGGCTTGCCCGCGAAGACGCTCTGAAACTCACGTAGGATGTAGCTGGGGCGCGCCCCACGCCATTCGTAGATGGTCTGGTCATCGTCGCCCACGACCATCACGTCGGCTCTGTCTCCGGCCAGGAGCTCCAGGAAGCGTTGCTGGCCGTAGTTGATGTCCTGGTACTCATCGATGATCAAATGGCGCACGCGCCCACACCACTGACGTGCGACCGACGCCTCCTCCTCCAGGATACCCACAACCAAGGGCACGAAGTCATCGAAGGTCAGGGCCGTGGCCTGAATCCTCAGCTTCTCGTACTCAGCGTACACTAACGGGATCAGCGAATCCCCCCGGTAACCTGCCCGTTCGGGAGGGATGAGCGAGCCCTTCCACAGCGAGATCGCCGTAGCCGCCTCCTCGGGATCGACGACGCCCTCTGGGAGGGTCCCGGCGCGCTCCAGGCGCGTGATGGCGACGTTGACGTGATAGTAGATGCGCTCATCGTCGAACCAGAACTGCGCGGCATTGGGGACGGTACCGCGTTTCATCATCTGCCCGATGAAGCGGTAGGCCAGCGAGTGGAAGGTATGCACCGCCGGTTGTTGCTGCGGCGGGAGACCGACCTGCGTCAGACGGTCCTGGAACTGCAGACGCGCCAGACGATTGAACATCAAGACGAGGATCTGCTGCGGGTGCACCCCCTGTTCGGTGACGAGGTGCTTGACGCGCTCGGCCATCGTGGTGGTCTTGCCGGACCCCGCAACGGCCAGCACGCGGGCGTGGCGCCCGGCGGGATGGTGGACAACAGCCAACTGCTCAGAGGTCAACTTGAGGTGTGACATGGTTTCATCTCCTTTGGGTAAATGAAGAGCGTGGAGCCCACGACGGACTCCACGCTCGGTTTCTCACGTGTGAGAAGTGTCGGGGAAGCATCGACTCCCCCTCCTCACTCTGCCGATTGCGCCAGCATCCCGAGGAACGAGAGTTGGGCCTGCGGCACAGTCTTGCGTCCACGCCGCCCGGCAGCTGCCGCAGTG
>CAZYYC010000647.1:0-1513 GCA_964650935.1 uncultured Anaerolineales bacterium | reverse complement strand
CCCTCATCATCCGCCGCCTAACGCCCACCCAATGACCCCTGACCATTGCCTATCGACTATTGACGATCGACTGTTGACTATTGACGGTCGACCGTTGACTGTCGACCGTCGACTATGACCCACCCCCGGAGGGAGAACACCATGCCCTGGACCCAATCCCTGCTCCGCCTACAGGAAATCGACCTCGAACTCGCCGAGACCGCCCAGCGGCTCGCCGAGATCGCCGAGCTGGCCAAGGACGACGCCGCGCTCCAGCAGGCCCGCCGCCAGGCGGGGCAGCATCGCGAGAAGGCCGACACCTCGCGCAAGCTGCAGCAGACGCTGGAATACGAGCTGGCGCAGGCGCAGACCAAGCGCGCGCGCACCGAGGACAACCTCTATTCCGGGCGGATCACCAACGCGCGCGAGCTGCAGGACCTGGAGGCCGAGCTGGCGTCGCTGAAGCGGCGCGAGAGCGCGCTGGAGGACGATCTCTTGGAGGCCATGCTGGGCCGTGAGGAGGCCGATGCCGCCGCGGACCAGGCCGCGGGCCGCATGGCCGCGCTGGCGCACGAGCGCGCCGGCAAGGTTGCCGCCCTCCAGGCCGAACAGACCGCGTTGGAGTCCAAGCGCGCCGCCCTGGGCGAGGAGCGCGCCGCCACCGTCGCCGACCTCCCCCCCGCCCTCGTCGCCGACTACACCTACCTGCACCCCCGCACCGGCGGGCTCCCCGTCGCCCAACTACGCGGCGGCGTCTGCAGCATCTGCGGCACCGAAGTCCTCCGCCCCACCCAGCAGAAAGTCCAGCGCGGCCAGGAGGCCCACTGCGACACCTGCCGCCGCCTCCTCGTCATGCCCTAACGGTCTCTCTGCCAACCTTTGAGCTTTTCCGCAAGCTCAAAGGTTTTCCGCCCCTCGCCCAACGCCGAGCCGCAGAGATCGCCGAGCCGCCGAGCACCCAATCTCCCGGCTCGGCAGGCTCCCCTGCACGCACCGCGCCCTCAACTCTCCGGCTCCCCTCCGCCCCTCCGCGTTAACTCCCCCCCCGCTGCCGCCACAACCCCGGCTCCACCGCCGCCACCATCGCCACCCGATCCAACCCCACCCCCAGGAACCCCGTAATCGCCGTCACCTGCGCCGTCGGATCGACCAGCATCGCGTTATAATCCACCTCCAGGTAGCTCACGTTCGGCTGCGCGTCCATCCACGCGAACACCTGGCCCAAATGCTGCGTGAACAACCGCGCCATCTCCGCGTCGTCCACCGCGTCGGGGTCCTCCCCGCGCCGGATCAACATCCGCCGCTGCGAGGCCAGGATCTCCGACATCGCCCGCCGCATAAACAGCACCCGGTACGTCGCCGAGTCCGGCAGATGCGGCAGCAGCGCCGCGATAATCTTCACCGCGTGCCCCCGCGCCTCCGGCAGCCACCCCACATCCCCCTCGGGCAGCTTCTTCACCCGCTCGAACTCATAGTAGCCCAGCGGATTGTCGTCATTCGGCGCCCGCAGCCCATCCGTCAACGGCGGCAGCCC
>CAZYYC010000646.1:0-1514 GCA_964650935.1 uncultured Anaerolineales bacterium | reverse complement strand
TGATCTACTTCGCCTCAGACGTCACCTGGCGGGGTAAAGTGCTGGGACTCACGCTCGCGGGGCTGACCGTCTGCGCGAACGCTGCTGCATCCTTGTTGGGACGCTGGGTGAACCGACGTCAGACGCTGCATCCCCTGTTGGTGACCTGCATCACGATGGGGATCGGCGCGCTCTGTATGTTGGCGCTGGGTCTTGTGCTGCAGGGGTGGCCCAGCATCACGCCTGGTGGGTGGCTCGCTATACTCTGGCTCGCGGTGATCAATTCAGCGCTGGCCTTCACGCTGTGGAATCAGACGCTCGCCGTGCTGTCGGCAGTGGAGTCCTCTATCATCAACAACACGATGCTCATCCAGATCGCAGTGTTGGCGTGGCTCTTTCTCGATGAGCGGTTGAGTGTGCTTCATCTCATCGGCCTTGGCCTTGCTGCCGTCGGCATCTTGGTGGTCCAGTTGCACCCTCCTGCGCCGGCAAGGGTCAGCCGCGGTCAGGCTCAGAGGTGTTCCTCATCGAATGACGCCGATGCGGCCAATTGATGGAACGTCGGAATGTGCTATAATCTGCGTGCATTGGGGCGTGGCCAAGTGGTAAGGCAACGGACTTTGAATCCGTGTATCGCACGTTCGAATCGTGCCGCCCCAGTCTGACGGCCCGGGTTATGTGCCCGGGCCGTTTTCTTATCCTACTCGACGTACTTGAAGCACTTGACGAGCACGCCGTCGACGTAGATGTCCGGGGGCACGTTCTCCCTGCAGATGTCCATCACCAGCGGACATCGTCCCGCAAACCGGCATCCTTGCTTCAGGTACTCCTCCTGCTCGAGCTCAGTGAGCTCAATGCGACCCTCCCACCGAGCTTTCGGGTCAGCCTCCGGGATGGACTCTCGCAGGAGTTGTGTGTAGGGGTGCCTCGGGTTCATGAGGACCTCTTCCACGGTGCCCATCTCGACGAAATTGCCCCTGAACATAATAGCGATGCGGTCGCTGACGTAGTAGGCGGTGGCGAGGTCGTGGGTGATATAGAGCACGCTTACGCCGAACTCGTCCCTGAGTTCTCTAAACAGGTTGACGATCGACATACGCAGCGATGCATCCACCATGGAGACAGGTTCATCGGCGATGAGCAGCTTCGGATCGTTCAGGAGTGCCCGTGCGATCGAGATGCGCTGCAGTTGCCCACCGGAGAACTCGCTAGGATACTTCCCCGCGAAGTCCTCGTAGGAGAGCCCTACGGCCCCGAGTTTCTCCTCGATCAGCTCGACAACCTCCTGTCGGCTCCCTGCCAGCTTGAAGTTCCTCACAGCATCGAAGAAGTACCGATCGACGATGCGTAGCGGGTTGAAGGTCTCAAAAGGATCCTGGAAGACCGCTTGGATGCCCTCTTCCCGCCACGTCTTCCTGCGGTGGGTGGCTTCATGCGGCTTGCCCTTGTGGACGATGTGACCTGAGGTAGCCCCCTCGAGTCCCAATACGATCTTGGCGATGGTCGTCTTGCCGCAGCCGCTCTCACCGGCGAGG
>CAZYYC010000645.1:0-1539 GCA_964650935.1 uncultured Anaerolineales bacterium | reverse complement strand
CAGCGCGCGCAGCCAGTCGTGGTTGGGGTCCTTGCCGAAGAGCTCGCGCTCCAGCGACTGAGCGGCTCCGGACCGCGAGCGCCCCAGCCGGTTCAGGTCGGGTGGTCGCTTCTCGCCGGCGTGCATACCCCAGAAGAGGAGCGTGCGCAGCGCGCCTTTGAGCGAGGAACCGGGCAGGTAGGGGCGATCATGGGCATCCTTGATCTGCTCCGCCACCTCGGCGCCGCGGCTCTTGGCCACCGGCTCACCCGGCATCACGTAGCGGAAGAGGTCGCTACCCGGCACATAGTCGGCATCGGTGAGCAGCTCCTCGGCGGGCCGTCCCAGCAGCGTGGCGTCGAAGGCAGCGTCGCCGCTTTGCAGGCTATCGAAGAAGGCGTCCTCGTCGATGCGCCAGGTGCGATCGCCGTGGACCACGAAGTCGTAACCCTGCTGGAGCGTTCTGCCGCTGCCGATGTGCAGGGGGCTGAGGACGTCGATCGTCAGGTGCAGGGTCTGGATCATCTCAGCCATGGGTCACCTCCTCCAGAGCGGGGACGCCGATGGGGCAGGCGTAGCCGCAGCGCCAGACGGGATGGGCCTCCCAGCCGGTCGGGCGCACGTCGACCAGACGGCCCCAAGGGGCGTCGCCCACCGCGGTGTAGACCGAGCCCTCGGCCAGCATGCGCACCTGGCGTCGCCGCCGGGCGGGTTGCCCGGGCGCGCCCAACCAACCGACCACGGCATCCAGCCGATAAGCTGCCTGCCCGCGGAGAGCCTCCGGCAGCTCGTCAAGCCGCGGCAGGTAGCGCGAGAGCGTGAGCGCCGGACCGCCGGGCGCTGCCCGAGGCATGGACAGGGCCTCCGGCGCCGGCGTTGCCTCGAATTGCCCGTAGCCCACCGTCCGCTCACCGCCCAGGCCCCGGTCGCCCAGCACCGCGAGCAGCAGCTCGAGCCGCGCCCGTGCATCGGCGTCCGGCGCCGCGGGCCACAGCACGCCGAACCATAGGCCGCAGCCCGGCGCGTAGCGGGTGCGCCCGATGCGGAAGACGGCGGAGGCCGACGAGACGCGATCGATGGTCACCCGGTCGATCGCGCCGGATGACCAGATAGGTAGTGCGCGCAGCCACGCCGCACCGGGTTCGGTCGTGAGCCACTCTCGCCACCTGCTGCCGCGCTTGACGTCATCGGGCAGCGTGCACCCCCAACTATCCGGCAGCGCCGCTACCTCGCCGGCGGCCATCCAGATCCTGCCGTCCTGCAGGAAGAGGCCTTTGCCGGCGCCGGCATCGACATAAGCGTCCAGCGGGTCGCCGCGCGCCCAGCGACGGAAGATCGCGGGGGAGACGAAGGTCAGCTGCTTGAAGAGCTTGCGCCGGCCCGGCCCCACCTCGAAGGGCGCTCGCAGCATCGGTGCGGGCAGCAAGCAAAGCTCACCCACACGCGGGAAGACCGAGGTCAGCAGATAGGGCGGGGCGCCCGCCGCGAAGGGCGCGACGAAGGCGCCCGCGCCGGTCGGGCCATCCAGGTCGGCCGCGGTGGCCACGAGCGCGGCGAAGA
>CAZYYC010000644.1:0-1540 GCA_964650935.1 uncultured Anaerolineales bacterium | reverse complement strand
AGCTGGGGCTGCCGGAGAGGATCGTCTGGCGGCAGCCCTTCCCGGGATCGGGTCTCGGGATCCGCATCATCGGCGAGATCACCGCCGAGCGCGTCGACATCCTGCAGCGCGCCGACGCGATCCTCCAGGACGAGGGCAAGAAGGCCGGGCTCTACCGCGAGCTCTGGCAGTGCTTCGCGATCCTGCCCGTGATCCGCAGCGTGGGCGTGCAGGGCGACGAGCGCACCTACGCCTACCCGATCGCGATCCCCTCAGGCTGAGCGGCAGACCGGACTTCCGGAGATGAGAGGCACACGAAGTCCCCAGAAAGTGGTTCCGAGCAGGGAAAAGGGTCGCCTGTAGGGCGAGGGGTCGTGTTACTACGCCGAGCCTGAGGTACAGACCTTCAGTCTGAGCTCGCGGCTACCTCGAAGTCGCTGAAGGCCGGCGGCTCAGGAAGCTCGAGGGCGGCGAAGATGCGACGCTGGCCGGGGGTCGAGAGCGAGCGCTTGGCCACCCGCCCCTCGGCGGTCTCGAGGGTCACGAGGTGCAGGCGCTCGAGCTCGTCACGCACGCATCGCCAGCTCTCCCCGGTGGCGTTCTCGGCGACCCGGATCAGCAGCAGGGCGAGCCAGCAGAGCTGCACGTGGGCGCGGATGCGGTCCTCGCGGTAGTGGAACACCGGGCGCAGCTTCAGGGCACCCTTCATGTCGCGCCAGCTGCGTTCGACCTGGTAGAGCTGGCGGTAGGCGGCGGCCAGGTCGGCCGCCGAGAGCGTCTCGTCCGAGGTGCGCAGCAGCCACTTGCCGTCGAGCTTCGCCTCGCGTTTGACGGCCGCCTGGTCGAGGCGCAGCTTGCCGTCCTTGGTGCGTCGCAGCAGCCGGTGAAGGCCGGGCCGCGTGCGCAGCATCCCAACGAGCTCGTCGCGACGCCGGCGCGGCCACTCGTCGGAGCCCGCGATCTGGCTTTCGAGGTAGGCGACGAGGTTCTCGCGCACCTGCGCGTCGCGTGCCGCAGCCTCGGGGTTGTGGCAGACGACGAAGCGCTGCCCGCGGGCGCCCTCCCCGAGGCGCACCTCCTTGACCGCGAGGTTGCCGGCTACCTGCCGGTAGCGTCCGGCGCGCGCGAGCGCAGCGCGCGTCTCGGCCGAGCCCGAGCGCAGGCGCTCGGCGAGCACGTAGTGGCCGCCACCCTTCTGCAGGTAGGCGCGATTGGCGGCCGAGTTGAAGCCGCTGTCGGCGACCCATACCACTCGGTTCAGGCGCCAGCCCGCGAGGTCGTCGCGAATCGTGCGCATGATGAGCTGGTCTGAGCTGTTGCCGGGGAAGGTCCAGCAGCGTACCGGGACGCCCTCACGGGTCACGGCCATGCCGATCACGACCTGGGGGAGGTCGGGGCGCTTGTCCTTGGAGTGCCTGGAGAAGCGCCGCGTGGCCTGCTCGCTGGGGCCGCCGCCCGCCTCACCCGCCGCAGCCGCGGCGGCCCGGGCCGCCACCACGTCGGCCATGCGGGCGAGCTCGACCTCCTCGTCGGCCAGGTCGGACTCGAAGTAGGTCGATGG
>CAZYYC010000643.1:942-1541 GCA_964650935.1 uncultured Anaerolineales bacterium | reverse complement strand
GGAGCAGCCTTCCGCTCGGTGTGGTGCTGATCGCCTCGGTAGTGGAGACCAGGTGCGCGCCGGTCTCCAGGATCGTCTTCGTGATCGCGGCGTCATCGGCGCGGTTGCGAGCCAGTCGGTCGATCTTGTGGACGATCACGAAGTCCACCGGCGTGTCCTGGATGTAGCGCAGCATCCGCTGAAGCTCGGGCCGCTCCAGCGACCTGCCCGAGCGGCCTCGCTCGATGAACTCGGCCGTCACCAGAGCGGCGATCTCCAGTGCGCGCCGGCGGTTCGCCTCCCGCTGGGCTGGAATTGACAGGCCGTCGGGATCGGTCCCTCGTCGGGCTTGGTCAGTGGTCGACACACGGACGTAGGACACGGCACGTAGGGGAGACAGCGGTTGATCTACTGAGAAGGTCATTTCTTAGACCTTGGGCCAGGCGGAGCCGCGTCGCCTCACGAGCGGACGACCTCACAGAGGTCGATGTCTGACTGACAGCCAGAGGAGCTCCGGGGTGAGACACGGCCGCGCGACGTGTCGGTGCCCACGATGGTCGTGTCGAGTGCTAGCCGGGAGTCGGTGTGCGTCTCCTGGAATGTCGGTGGCCTGTGACAGG
>CAZYYC010000643.1:0-932 GCA_964650935.1 uncultured Anaerolineales bacterium | reverse complement strand
TTGAAGCAGCTACTTGATCAACGGATGAGAGGAGGCGCCTGGTGGTTAGTTTGCCACCGACGCACCTGCGAGCTGCGGCTTGGGTGCCCGATGATAATCCTGAGCGCCCATGGGACGAAGCGGCGGATCTGGCTGCTGACTGGATCTGGGAGCGCAGCAAGGCCGAAGGCCTCAGCCCGCTCCTCGTGACAAACACGTTCCAGAACGCCCGGGGTATCGAGAGCCTGGAAGAGATTGCTCGGGTTGGTGGCCAGGCCACGCCGCAGGGCAAGCAACGCTTTGAGAGCGGTCCAGTGCTGGCCTACGTGCCAGATGGGCGGACCTTGAAGCTCGCCCTCAATCTAGCTCGGGGGTCCTCGCTCGTTGTGGTCGAGACCGTGCGCTTTCCGCTGACTGAGTGGGCGGCGGGCGCAGGGGCGATCAACCTGCTGGACGGTTGCATTAGCAGCAGCAACCTCCCCGACAACGTTAAGGTCGATCTGGATCATGCGGTGTTCTTCGGTGGCAACAACGGCTGGACCGGGCCAGACGAGAAGGAGCATGCCCGTGGCGAGCTGGCTCATCACGTTCGGACCGGCTGCCTTACGCCGAAACAGGCGGAGGCTTACGTCATGGCCAGGGGTGTCTCAGACCATGGGGCCAAGCGTCTCCGCCTGCTCCTCGAGAAAGTTCGCTGAGGTAGCGCCATGTCGGGAGCGAAGTTCTCCAAGTATCACTGGAACCGGCTTGAGAAAGGTTCCACCGTCGTCGTCAGGTTGAGCAAGGCTGCCAACGTTCGTCTCATGGACAACACCAACTTCAACGCCTACAGGAACGGACGAGCCCACCGATACAGTGGCGGCCTGGTCACACAGACACCGTTCCGTATCGTCGTACCTCGGACCGGCAGCTGGTATCTGACGATCGACCTTATGGGGCTCAGGGCCACCGAC
>CAZYYC010000642.1:0-1555 GCA_964650935.1 uncultured Anaerolineales bacterium | reverse complement strand
ACCGATCGTGGACGGGATCGCACCACTTAGCTCGTTGCCGCTAAGATTGAGCTCCTCCAGGGCCGTCAGCCGGCGTTCTCCAGCCACGCGTCGCCTCCCGTGGCATGGTAGAGAGCCGCCAACGCCTCACACTCCTGCTGCGGGACTTCGGTGACCTCATCACAGGAAAAACTCGGCTCAGCAGATGCTGGGCTCGGCTGCGACCTTGCGATCAGCATCATCATCGCCAGAATCCACATCGGACCCCATCGACGTAGGACATATCGAGTGGGCATTGTACCACCCTCCTTTGTGCGACATCGGTGCCCTCGCTCCAGTAGGCATGCTGATCACAGTCTGCAAACACCCCACGCGACACGACCTCTGACGATACGGCTAACTACCCCCGGTCCACGTCCACGTCCAACCACACCACCTCAGCGCGCGGTGCGCCGTGCATCGCCGTCACACGAGCAGGTCGTCCGCGCAGGATGACTCTCTCCAAGACGATGCCGTCCCACCCTTCAGGCATGACGATCGGACCTGAGAACCAACCGTCGAAGCACTCCTGCCAGAGATCTAGGCGCGTGAGCCCCAGCATCAGCCCTGCCATCAGGCTACCGCGCCCGGTGACAAAGACCGTAGTCACCGCATCGGGCACCCGTTGGTAGTGACGTCCCGTGAGCGCGCTTTCTGCGCTCATGAAATAGGGGTCTACGAAGAAGGGGAGGTTGCCCTCGTCGAAGTAGGCGCGGGCCAGCTCTCGGTCGCCCAGCCGAGCGGGAATGACGCCCAGGAAACCCGATAGCATCGGCAGGGCTAGGTAGCGCTTGAGGTCGTGGTCGATGAAGAACCGAAACGTGGATTCGTCCACCTGGGAGCTGTGGCTGTACCCATAGGGGAAGAAGGCCATCAGCGACTCCGGTGGCATCGAGTCTCTGATCGCGCACCCCTCGTACTGCTCGACGAAGCCGAGCTCGGGATGGATGGGGATGAAGAGCGTCTCGGCGATCGCCTGCCAGACGGGGTTATTCGGATAGCCCAGCTTCTTCGCCATCCGGTTGGCGTGGTGGAGCACGATCCGGCAGGTGATGTTGGTGAAGGAGTCATTGTTCACATTGTCGCTGCCCTCGTCGATCCCGGTGACGAAGAGCATCTCGTAGCCACGCCCGGTCTTCTCGACCCGGCTTACGATCCACTCCGCCACACCCTTGACCACGGGCCAGGCACGCTCCCTGAGGAAGACCTCATCCCCGCTCAGCTGGCAATAGGCGACAAAAGCCATCGCCACGTCGAGGTTGACGTGCTGTTCGCCGGCACCACCGGCACCACCCGCCGAGACGCGGGTCACCTCGTCACCGGTCGTACCGCTCTGCCATGGGAACTGGATGCCGTGGTAACCGTTGATCATCGCGTTATGGCGCGCCGCCGCCAGCCGGTCGAAGCGGTAGTCTAGAATCGCGCGCGCCGCCGCCGGGTCGGTCAGCAAGGGCAACATGAACATGAAGCTCTCGGTATCCCAGAAGACGTGGCCCTTATAGTGGTCGCGCTGGCTGAGACCGAAGGGAGCCATACT
>CAZYYC010000641.1:0-1558 GCA_964650935.1 uncultured Anaerolineales bacterium | reverse complement strand
CGGAAGTCGGCTCACGCGCGATGAAGCCCGTGAGATCCTCGCAAAGGCTGAGAGCCTTGCGCTCTTTTACGCGGGCCGCGGTGGCATTCACCCACTGGAGAGCGTCGACCGTCACAACCCGCGACCAGGCCTTCGTCGATGGGTGGCCGTGAACAGTGCGGCAGGTGAAGGCTCGGCGTGGAAGGAGGCCTGGGCGAGCATTCACCACGATGGATCAGTCACGATCGCAGCGGCCGTTGGGGGCCACCGCATGAGCAGCGACGGCTACTTCGATGGCTGGCAGGTCCAGTCCGCAGCCATCGAATGCGCGATGGCGGACCTCATGGCGCTGGTGCGCAAGACAGCGGAAGCGACAGGCGGCGGTGAGTACGACATCCGCGTCGGGATCGACTTCACTGGCGATCATCCGCTGACCATCTCAACGATCGACAACTTCGGCTATCACTACGACGGAGCCTCAGTCCCACTTCACCTGTACACGCCAGTCGAGTTCACGGTTAACGCGTCCGAGGCAGACTTGGACTTCTACTGGCACGTCCATGACTTCGCCCAGGACTGCGTGAACCAAGGCGGCATCTCGAACGTGCTGATGATCCAGCCGCCTGACCGCGATGCGCAGGAGACTGCTTGACGCGCACTGCCCTGTGGCCAGCACCAGTGGTCGAGCCAGACGGTGGTAGAAAACGGGGTCTACGGTCGAATGCGGCCCTGGACGCGCGCGCGTGCGCGTAGCCTGTCACGGACCTCTTCGTGGATGGTGTTGGAGGTCTGCTCCGCGGTCTCGGCGGAGACAACCAGCGCATATCGGATCGTGTTGCCTGCACGGAGTCGCTGGGCGTCGTCCATGCACTCGACATGAATCGGGAAGCTGTCTCCATCAACGAAAGACATGGCGCGAGAGCCCTGCACAATCTCGTGCTGAAGGCTTCCCCTCCGAACCGCGTTGTGCTCTGCATCGGAACGCTCGCCGCCTGCGAGGCTCGTGTCGGGTGTACTGAAGTAGACCTTCGCGCTGCGGTACCGAGTGAGCTGGCCGACCGTCGGAGCCATGAATGCCAGCGTGATGGTGAAGCGGTGCCATTCCGCTTTCGCTCGAAGCGAGGGAGGCAGTGGGAAGCCGTAAGTATGGCGCTCGTTCCGTGCGATTTGACCGCCCGCGACGAGGACGGCTCGGTTGGACGCGGCTTCGCCGAGTCTGCTGAGGTCGAGGCGACCGTAGCCGAGCAGAGCCGTCAACTGCCGCCGGGCATCCTGGCCATTGAGACCAAGATCGTTGCGCAGGCTGTTCTCCCAAGCGCCCCAACTGCTTGCATGGGCAAGGAGAGCGCGCACGAGCAGCGGGTGGTATTGCGGATCAGGAAGCGGTGCGTCTTCGGGATCGCGGTTGTCAGACTCAAGGAGGTCAAACAGCCTGCTGGCTTCACGGGTGACGAGCGCCGTCGCGTTACTGGTGCCGTTCGTGAACACCGTGCTGTTGGTAGCACCGCCGCGTCCCGGAGCGGCCACCTGCAAGCCGGGTCCCGTCGCGGCGGTGCGAGCCAGGCCGACGGCAACGTCA
>CAZYYC010000640.1:0-1560 GCA_964650935.1 uncultured Anaerolineales bacterium | reverse complement strand
GAACGGCTACGCCCTCGCCGCCTCCGGCTTCCGGAACGCGGGCTGGAATATCGAGGAGGCCATCCAGGACACGCAGCGGCTCCTGGTCTTCTTCAGACGGACCGTCGCAAATCCCAAGCGTGTGCTCGTCTACGGCATGTCGATGGGCGGCGTGGTTGCGCTGAAGAGTATGGAGATGTATCACGGGCTCTACGATGGCGCGGTCCCCATCTGCACGGCGGCGATGGGGAGTACGCGCAATGCCGACCTCAAGCTCGATTATACGGTGGCCTACGCGGCGGCCTTCGGCTGGGATCCGAGCTGGGGCGATATTGGCGACCTACCCGACGGGGAAGCGGGCTTCACAGTCTACGAGCAGGTAATGAGCCACTTCTCCGGAAACCTTGTGCAACTCGCCAATCCTGCTGTCTTTGCCCGATTCGAGTTCATGCGCCTGGTCAACGATATGCCCCTCGGCGCCTTCTACCCGCCGACTGTCGCGCCGATGCCCGGACCGGGCGTCGCGCTCAACATGATGCTCGGCTACTACCTGCGCTATGAGCTCGAGGCCCGCGCCGGAGGGCCGGCGGCTCAGAACGCGGACCACGTCTACAGCCTGACTGACGCCGACCGTGCGCGACTCTCGATGCTTGGGATGACCGACACGGAGATGGATGACTTGTTGGCCAAGATGAATGCCATGGCCAACATCGAGGCCCAGCGGTCGGCGCGACAGTATCTGGAACGCTTCGACGTCAGCGGGCTCATCAAGGCGCCGGTGCTGATGCTGCACAACATCGAGGACCCCCTTGCGATCGTGGAGAGCACCCAAGCCTACTACGAGACTGTAGCGGCGCGGGGACGGGAGGACCTCCTGGTGCGCGTCTACACCGACAGGCCCGGGCACTGCAACGTCACGCCGGAGCAGGTGTTGGCACTCTTCCAGGCGATGGATAGCTGGCTGGACACCGGGGCAGTGCCGGGGGCGGAGGCCCTACCGGCCGATCTCGGCTTCGATCTCGACTTCGAACCCGATCCCTGGCCTCAACCACCGACAGGCGACTAGCATTTGCACCGTCTGGTAGCGGCGGCGCTGCCGTCCTGATCGCATCCACATACGGACGGCAGTCGCCCCGCTGCCACTTAGCATCATAGGCAATCGCCCACACCCGAGGAAGGGAACGATGGACAGCCCTACATAGGGCTGTTGCGGACCGCGGGCGTCCCCGCCCGCGGTCCAATAGGTTCCCCTGGACTTAGCCCTTGTCGAACCGGTGCAACCCCGCGGCGCGGGCCTCGCCCAGCGCTTCGGCAACCTCCGCCGCGGTGACGCGGCGCCGCAGCGCGGGCTCCTCCGCGGCGCGATAGGCCGGGCGGTACTGCGCCATCACGTTGATGTAGGTGTCCGGCGAGATCTCCTCGGCCAGAAAACGCGCGACCTCGGACGTCCCCGCCAGTCCCTCGGGCAGCACCAGGTGACGTACCAACAGCCCCCGCACCGCCAGGCCACGATCGTCGAGCCTCAGATCGCCGACCTGCCGGTGCATCTCGCGGACCGCCGCCCGGTTCACCGCCGGGTAG
>CAZYYC010000639.1:0-1566 GCA_964650935.1 uncultured Anaerolineales bacterium | reverse complement strand
CTGCCTGCAGATCCTTGAACAGATTGATGATCTGTGCCTGGATCGAGACATCGAGCGCTGACACCGGCTCATCAGCCACCAGGATCTCCGGTGAAACCGCCAGTGAGCGCGCCATACTGATGCGCTGCTTCTGCCCACCGCTGAACTCGTGGGGATAACGATAGTAGTACTCGGCCCGTAGGCCGACGTCCTCCAGAATCCGACACGCACGCTCGGTGGCCTCACGCGGTGTCACGAGTTGGTGGGATAGCATCGGTTCGGTAATCGCCTCACCGACGGTCATCCGTGGATTGAGCGCGGCATAGGGATCCTGGAACATCATCTGCAGGTTCCTCCGCGTCGTACGCAGTCGTTCGCCGCGCAGCTTCGCGATGTCGACACCTCGGTAAACCACAGAACCCGCCGTGGGCTCGATGAGGCGCAGCAGCGCCCGGCCCGCGGTCGACTTGCCCGATCCGCTCTCGCCGACGAGTCCCAACGTCTCGCCCTTGTGCAGGGTGAAGCTGACCTCATCGACGGCCCGCGCCATGATAGGACGACCGAAGCCCCTTCCCCTGACACGGAAATGCTTCTTAAGTCCCTTGACCTCAAGGATCGTCTCGCTCATGGCCGCCCTCCCTCCGGATCGCGCAGCCAGCAGGCCGCCTCGTGATCGGGACCGATGCGGAACAGCGGAGGCCGCGCCTCAAGGCAGCGATCGAAGGCGAACTCACAGCGCGGCGCAAAGCGACAGGCCTTGGAGAAATTACGCGGTGAGGGCACGGTGCCTTCGATGTTATAGAGCCGTTCGTCACTCGAGTGCAGCATCGGCATTGACTTCAGCAGCCCGGTCGTGTACGGATGGCTGGGCTCTTTGAAGAGACGCACCACATCCGCCTTCTCAACCACATCGCCGGCATACATCACCACGACTTCGTCGCACATCTCCGCCACCACGCCGAGGTCGTGCGTGATCAGGATGATCGACGAGCGCATCTGCTCCTTGATCGTCTTCATGAGCGACAGGATCTGAGCCTGAATCGTGACATCGAGCGCCGTCGTGGGTTCGTCGGCGATCAGGATCTTGGGGTTGCATGCCATAGCGATGGCGATCATCACCCGCTGGCGCATCCCACCCGACAGTTCGTGCGGATACTGCTCGACGACCTTCTCCGGCGAGGGGATCGAGACCAGCTCCAGCTTATGGACTGCCTCGGCCAAAGCATCCTGGCGGCTGATCTCTTGATGCAACATCAGCATCTCCGCAATCTGGTCGCCGATCTTGTAGACGGGATTGAGCGACGTCATCGGCTCCTGGAAGATCATCGCGATCTCCTCGCCCCGGTACCGGTTCATCGCCTCCTGACTCAAAGTGAGCAGGTTCGTGCCTCCGTAGTGGATCTGACCTGAGGTCACCACGGCTGTGCGCGGGAGCAGGCCCATCACGGTGTGCATCGTGATGCTCTTGCCGCAGCCCGACTCACCGACGATGCCCAAGACATAATCCGCCGGTACGTCGAAGGAGACGTCACGCAACACATTGACGACCTCCTTGGTCTCGCGGTCCCGGAAGCCCACACTCAACGC
>CAZYYC010000638.1:0-1568 GCA_964650935.1 uncultured Anaerolineales bacterium | reverse complement strand
GTCACCGTCTTCCTCACGACCCACGATATGCTCGAGGCCGACAGGCTCTGCGACCGCGTCGCCTTCATCAACCGGGGCCGGATCGCGGCGCTGGACACGCCCCACAATCTCAAACAGCGCTACGGGCAGCGCCTCGTGCGGGCCCAGGTGGAGGGCCCCGAGGGACGATTGGAGAGCCGTGAGATCACGCTCGACACCGCCGCGACCGCTGCGGAGCTCCAGGCGCTCTTCAGCAGCGAACGCGTGGTGACGATCCACAGCGAGGAGGCGAGCCTGGAGGATATCTTCATCCATATCACCGGACGGGGTCTGGTCGTATGAACGGGACCGCCATCACGGCCCTGATCGCGAAAGACCTGCGGCTCTTCTTCCGCAACCGCTTCTTCGCCTTCGTCACCGTGCTCGGCCTGGTCTTCTACGTCATCGTCTATTGGGCGATGCCCGCCTCGGTGGATGAAACCCTCCGGCTGGGCATGCGCGTCCCGCCGCCGCTCCGGGCGTTGCTGGCGGAGGACGAGGAGGTCGAGGGCGTGCAGCTGCAATTTGTGGCGTCGGATGAGGAATTACAGCAATACGTCGTGAACGGCGACGTGCTGGGCGGCATCGCCTTCCCGGACGACGCCCTCGAGCGCCTGCGCGCCGGCGAGACGCCCACCGTCACCATCTACTTGGCCTCCGACGCCGAGCCCGAGGTGCGCGAGATGCTCGTCGTCCTCGTCGAGGCGCTCGCCCTCACCGCGAGCGGGGTGCCGCTCGACGTGCGCGTCCACGAGGAGATCCTGGGACCCGATCTGGCGGGCAGCCAAGTCCCCTCGCGCGACCGTATGCTGCCGCTGCTCGCCGTGATGGTCCTGATGGTCGAGACGCTCGGCCTGGCCTCCCTGATCGCCGAGGAGGTCCACAGTGGCGCCGTGCGAGCGCTCCTCGTCACGCGGCTGCGGGTGTCGACGCTCTTCGCTGCCAAGACCCTCACCGGCATCGTGCTGATCCTCCCCCAGGCAGCGCTGCTGATGCTGCTAACCGGGGGCCTGAGCCGGCGCCCACTGCTCGTCCTCATCGCGCTCTTCCTCGGCGCCCTCACCGCCATCGCCACGAGCTTCCTGATGGCCTCGGTGGGCCGTGATATGCTCTCGGTGATGGGGATCGGTATCCCGGCCTTCATCCTGCTCGCGCTGCCCACCTTCGGCGTGCTCTTCCCCGGCGCCTTCACCGGCTGGGTGCGCCTCATCCCCTCCTACTACCTGGCGGAGACCGTCCACCGCGTCGCCAACTTCGGCGCGGGCTGGGGCGAGGTCTGGGGCCACCTCGCGACCCTGGCGGGCATCAACGCCCTGCTCTACGCCCTGGGCATCGCGGCCCTCAAGCGGAGGCTGGCATGACCGACAGGGCCAAGCGCAACGGGGCAGCACGCCGCATCGGCGCCTTGATCGGCAAGGAGTTCGCCCACGGGCACAGGAGCTTCATCGTCATCTTCGCCATCGTGATCCCGGTCGCCCTCAGCCTGATGATCTCGCTGCTCGCGGGCACCCTCTTCTCCGGCAAGCCCCGGCTGGGCATCGCCGACGCCG
>CAZYYC010000637.1:0-1604 GCA_964650935.1 uncultured Anaerolineales bacterium | reverse complement strand
GAGCGGACGCACGTTCCCGACGATCTCACAGGTCGCGCGCACGTCGTGGAGCTGGACCTCAAGATCGCGGCTCAATCCCCGGACGGCCGCCGGCAGCCCCAGATCCTCCAGCATGAACGGGCGGAGGTTGTAGCTCATCCGGCGCACATCGGCGAGCGTCGTGGCGGCCAGTTCGCGGACCTGGGCCAATTGCGCCTCGGCATCGGCGAGCGCGCGGTCGGCTGCCGCGTGATCCTCCGGCTGCTCTGTCCGGCGTGAGGCATCCGCGGGTGGGGCTACGCTCTGGCGGGTCCTGCCGACGGCACGCGCCAGAAGCTCCAGACGTTGGCCTAGGGCCACCAGCGATTGGACGGTATCGTCATGAAGGTCCCGCGAGATCCGCTGGCGCTCGTCCTCTTGGCCGTGAAGCACGCGGCGGGCATAGTCGCGCAGCGCGGTCTGCTGCGCGTTAAGCTCGCTGACCATCCGGTTCAGGGCATCGACGAGCGTGCGAATGTCAGGCGGCCCGACGTTCTCGAAGGGATGGAAGGCGCCGCCACTCGCGACGTTGCGCGCCTCATCCACGACGGTGCGCAGCGGGGCGAGCGCCCGATGGACGCTGAGGGTCAGAAACGCCGCAGCCACGAGCAGTCCGGCAGCCCAGACGCTGACCATCGTCCACAACCAGAGCCGTGTGGGTGCGACCACGGCGGACCACGGCTCCTCCAGCACCACGCCCCAGGCGATCCCCGGGACCGGCGCATAGGCGACGGCGACGGGAGCGTTTCCCCCATCGGTCAGCAACCGGCTGTCCGGCACGCCGCCGAGGATCATCTGCCAGCGGAGGGGTGACTCTGTCTGCAGCGACTGGCCAATCCTTGCCGGGTCCGGGTGATAGATCACCCTGCTTGTCGCGTCGATCAGACTGGCGGTGCCGCCCTGCGGTGTACGCAGGAGGTTGAGGTTCCTCGCCCAGGAGTTGCGTTCCAGATCGAACTCGCCGACCAGCGCGCCGACCGTCCTGCCCCGCTGGCGAACCGGCGCCGCGATCATGATGGCGTCATGGCCACCGAATCCCTTCCCAAAACCCGATACGTAGACTGAAGCTTGGGTCTCGATGACGTCTTGCAGGTAACCGCGATCTGCATAGTTCGCTCCAACGTACGCTTCGGCGCCCGGGCCGGCGGCGAGCAGGGTGCCGTCGAGGGCGACGTAGCCGACGCCGCCGGTGAAGATCTCCAGCCGTGCGGCACGTCGAGCGAGCAACCGTTGAACGGCCTGGGCATCCTCTGATGGGGAAAGCCCCACAACCTCGCTGACGCCATCCGCCGTGCTCTGCAGTAACCTGAGATGCCCCTGCATCTCGCCGGCGACCCCCACTGCGGCGACCTGTGCAAGCGCCGATTCGCGCTGCAGCACGAGCTCCCGGATAATGCGCGGCAGGACGACGGCGGCGCCGGTCACTCCCAAGCTCACGAAGAGCAGCAACGGCGCGAACGTCGCCAGGAGGATGCGCGTCCGCGTGCCCAAGCGGCTCCCGAGACGACCGGGCCTCACACTCATCGAGGATCCAGCGTGATCCATCCCTCACGCAGCGCGAACGTCACGGCCTCCGTACGACTGCC
>CAZYYC010000636.1:0-1605 GCA_964650935.1 uncultured Anaerolineales bacterium | reverse complement strand
CGGCATGGGCGTTTCTAATTGTCGTCGATGTCCCTTTCTAATTGTCGCTTGACACCAGACCGCTGGACCGCATCACCAGGGCCTTGAGCGAAAGCTCAAGGCCCTGGTGCGCTCTTGCGGCGACGTTGACTTACTCGTGAATGTTCACCAGTGTCCCAACCTCGGCGAAGTTGAACAGCCACTCTGCCATATCGTTCGGTTGGTTGATGCAACCGTGGCTCATCGGATGGCCCCAGTTGGCGTGCCACCAGACGCCGTGGAAGCCGTAGCCGCGCCAGAAATACATCACAAAGGGAACATCCTCCAGGTAATAGTCTGCTCCCTGCATATCATCGTAGCGCAGCTTGATCCAGATCCGGAACTGGCCCACAGGCGTCGGTGTAGCGGGCAGCCCGGTCGAGACCAGGTAGCTCTGCACCGGCGTTTGACCCTCGTAGGCGGTCACCCGCTGCTCGGAGAGATCGACGTCGATCCAGCGCTCCTCGTTGATGGTCCCGGCGGGAGCCGGCTCGAAGACCGGGTGCGTGATCGTGGGACCGGGAAGCTCCGCGGCTGAGACCTCGGGCACCTCGTCCGCGTCGAGAGCGGTCGCCCAGTCGCCCGAGATGTAGGCCACCTCACCCTCGTAGTCGATGCGCCACCAGTCGCCGTACCGTCCCGTCACGGGAGCCTCAGCACCGGGGTCGAGAAAGCCGAGCTTCTCGTAGCCCGTACTGGGGCCGCGCCGAATGTTCACGCCGCCATCACCAGCGACCAGCCGGGGGATCACGGGCGTGGGCGTCGGCGGAAGTTCCGTCGGAACCGGCGTCGGTTCCGTGGTCGCCGTGGGTGTCGGAGGGACGGCGGTCGGCGGTAGATCGATAACAGCCGGCGTTGCTTCCGGGCCTGCCGTCGCTGTCTCGACGGGGGCGGCGTCAGCCGGTTCCGGCTCGACCAGCGCGATCAGGCCCGAACCCACCCGCACAGCCAACCCCAAGACGAGGAGGGCTGCGCCCATCATCAAGATCAGGGCAAAGATGCCCCGTGTACGCTCGAGTGTGGTCTGTGGATGATGTTGCTCGTTCATGTTTCGCCTTATTCCCTGTCTTTCAGTTTCGAATCCGGTATCTTGACGTGCCGTCTGCTCGAAAAGTTCCACTCGATCGCCGGCTGGGGCGGCAATTCCTAAATTTATCTATTTATATGATAACTATGATCTAATTTACGTCAAGACTCCAGTGTGTCGACGGTTTCATCGACAGGGCGATCGGTGTACAATCGGGGCACCGGAGTCGATGAAGGGATGTGACGGATGACCCAACGCGTTGGACTGATCGTGAACCCGATTGCTGGAATGGGCGGGAGCGTAGGGCTCAAGGGGACCGACGGAGAGATGATCGACCGTGCGCGTGAGCTTGGCGCGAGTCCGGTGACACCAGAACGGGTGCAGGTCTTCTTGGCTCATGTTGAGCACCTGATGGAGCTGCAGTGGTGCGCGGCGCCGGGCGCGATGGGGTTGGACTATCTTACCGACCTCGATGCTGAGGTCATCTGGGTGGGCGAGGCGGATGCCGCGGAGGGGACGACGGCGGCGGATACGCGCCGTATCGCGGCGGAGATGGTGGA
>CAZYYC010000635.1:0-1606 GCA_964650935.1 uncultured Anaerolineales bacterium | reverse complement strand
ACCCATCCCAACGATGACTTCGAGCATATGGTCGAGGAGATGGAAAAGCACGACTTCCCGTGGGTCTATCTGCGCGATGAACCGCAGGATGTTGCGCGCGCCTATGGCGCACTGCGCACGCCGCACTTCTACGTCTTCGACCGCAATCGTAAGCTCGTCTACACGGGCCGCGGCGTCGACAACCCGCGTGAGGTCAGCAAGATGACGGTGAATGATCTTGCCAACGCGCTCGAGGAGCACGTGGCAGGCAAGCCGGTCAGCACACCGCTGACCAACCCGATCGGCTGCAATGTGAAGTGGGACGGCATGGACGCCCACTGGATGCCTGAGGAGGCCTGCGACCTGGTCTAGGCCGCACGACAGTACCCTTTCGCAGATCGACACGCCGCGGGAGCGCTCCCGCGGCGTGCTGCGTCTCGGGACCTATCGCTGTGCCTCTAACTGCCGACCGGGCCACGGGACGAAGCGCGGCACCTGCGCCCGGTAGCCGGCGTAGGCTTCCCCAAACTCCGCCAGGAGCAGGGCTTCCTCGTGGTAGGAGCCGACGATGAAGTAGAGCGTCATGCAGGCGAAGAGGGTGGCGAGGTTCTGCGTCATGACGGGCGTCAGCCAGATCAGCAGGATGCTGAAGAGGTAGAGCGGGTGGCGCACGAAGCGGTAGAAACCGCGCACCTGTAGCTCCCCCGTGCGATCCGGATCGCGGGCGGTCAACTGCGCCAGGCCGATGAAGTGCAGCAGCCCGGCCTGGGCGACCGAGACCGCCAGCGCCGCCAGCGCGCCCATCTGCCCGATCACCATCGCCCAGCGCCATGGTGAGGGCACGGTGTAGAGCCGGCGGTCGGGCAGAAGCGCTGTCGCAGCCAGTACCGGCAGCAGTGTGACCACGGCGACGACGACGAAGCCGAGGCGGTACCAGCGCACGATATCCGGACCCATCAGGCGTCGAGCGAGCGCCTTCACCCTCAGGCTCGCCAGCAGGCTGTGGACGACGGCCCACAGAGCGAAGCCTCCCGCGATCACCAGCATGCTAGTCACGCTTCCTCCCCTGGAACCGATGGGGCGACCACGGGCGGGCGGGGCGTCGCGCGATGGAGGAGTTGGAGCACATCGGGGCGAGCGTAGTGCCCGACGGCGTCAAAGTCAAACTTAGCGCGCGCGATCTCGTCGAGGTCGAGGTCGGCGACGAGCATCCCCTCCTCGTCGTAGAGCGGGCCGGCGATCACGTCGCCCAGGGGCGAGATGACGGCGCTCCCGCCGCGACAGAGTGCCTCGGGTTGATCGGCAAGCTCCTCCACCCCCGGCAGCTCCTGCGGCACCATCGACTTCGTCACGTACTGGTTGCAGCCCAGGACGAAACAGCGCCCCTCGCAGGCGATGTGACGCAGCGTCGCCAGCCAGGTCTCGCGGGCGTCAGCGGTGGGCGCCAAGTAAAGCTCGACGCCCTGGGCGTAGAGTGCCGTGCGCGCCAGCGGCATGTAGTTCTCCCAGCAGATCAGGCCTCCGAGGCGCCCGAGCGGGGTTGGGGTGACGGTAAGGTCGCTGCCGTCGCCTTCGCCCCAGATCAGGCGCTCCGAACCGGTGGGCTTGAGCTTGCGGTGTTTGGCCA
>CAZYYC010000634.1:0-1612 GCA_964650935.1 uncultured Anaerolineales bacterium | reverse complement strand
GAATCGCCCACGTACCGGACCAGACCATCCAGATAGACGGCTCGCGAGTAGCGCTCTGACAAGCCGGCCTCACTCAGGCGAAGCATGACCTCGCTCCACGCCGTCTCGTCGTCTTGGTCCGCGAACGCCATGGGCTTGTCCTCGTACTGCGTTGAGAAGACGGCCGCGAGCATCGGCTGGTCGGGGGGACGGATGACCCGCCAGACGAACTCGCCCCCAGCAGGCAACTGGGGCATCCAGTATGTGATGAACGCGCGGAGGTAGCCAGCCAGGCCCCTGAGTCGCTCCCCTTGCGCTGGGAGGTCGGCGAGCCTGCCCGACGCCCTCGGCGGATCGGTGCTCGGAATGGGCTTGCCTGCGTCGGCACGCTCGCCGCGATAGAGGAACTCGAGGCCCACGGAGCACATGTCGTCCACCAGGTCGCGTTCGGAGGGCGACAGGCCGTAGAGGTCGAAGACGGCCTCATTGAGTCTCTCTTCGAGCGCGCGGACGTCGTGCGGCCGCGTTAACTCGTCGACCCTGCGGAGCTGGGCGACGATGGCGGATATGCGCTCTACCATCCCCGTATCGGTTGGCATGCAGATAGGTAGGTCCCGGACGTCATCCCGGTAGATCTGGTCGTGCCACCCGCCCCATGAACCACAGGTCAGCCACAGGTAGTACTTGGCGAGTGATGACCAGTAGATCCCGAGGATGAACTGGGCAGTCTCGAGGCCGACCGCCTCCATGCGGAATCCGTGGCAAGAGTGTGTGACGCAGTATGGTTCGTCTTCCAGGCGCACGACCAGGCCCTCGTCGCGAGAGACCCCCCTCTTGAACAGCAGACGTAGCCCTTCGTAGATGGCCGGATCGCCCTGTCGATACACCTCCGTGGGCGCTGGGGGCAGGGACGAGAGATCGACGGGCCCGTAGCGCCGGAGCTGTTCAGTCGGGAGCAAGCGGAGGCCGCCGAGCAGAGGTCGGCTTCGGCGACCTGTCCCGCCAAGCTCCAGTCCATGGCCGCCATCGGCGAAGACGTGGGTCGATCTGACAGTCACTTCTCGTGCCCGCGGGTGCGCCTGGAGTCTCCGCACCAACGCTTCATCGTGGTGGCTTCCCCACCAGTAGATCTTCCAGAGGTCATCGTGTCGCAGGACGGACGCCTGTGACACAAGCTTCAGGTCCGGCTTCGACAACACGACTGACTTGAGCTTCAGCGAAGCAGCGCTGCGCTTGGCGGACCAGTACTCGAACCACTGGTCGTCCCGGTCGTCGTCTCGGCGCGTGAAGACGACGGAGGCAAAGGGGGCGACCGAGCTGTTCTTACGCTCCTCATCGGCGAAGAAGGCTCTGCGGACGTGGGCAAAGTTGACCACGCGGACCAGCCGCGCTCCGGACAGCCACTGCCTTCGGAAGTCCCCGCTCCGCCCCTGGTTGAGGAACGCCGCCGTTAAGACGAGGAGACCGGCGCACCCGCCCGGGCGCAGTCTGTCCAGGGCGAAGTGCATGAAGGCCTGGGACAACTCCCTGTCGCCGACGGTGAGCGATCTGCCGTCAAGCCACGACCGAACGGTGCGCCACTCCGCAGTGTCACGGCCCGCGCTCCCCCAGGGGGGGTTCCCCACGATGACAT
>CAZYYC010000633.1:1401-1612 GCA_964650935.1 uncultured Anaerolineales bacterium | reverse complement strand
ATGGGGGGCTCGGTGAGCTTCCCGGAAGATGGTGGCACGCGGACCTTCCGGGAAGCTAGGCGGGGGCTGGGCGGTGGGGATGGGGCGTTTGAGGGGGGTGGCTGGGGTGGGTGGAGGGCTCGGTGAGCTTCCCGGAAGATGCAGTCAGGCCTCCAGGGATTGGGTGAGGGCGTGGACGACGGTGTCGATTTGGGCGTCGGTGAGGTTGTTG
>CAZYYC010000633.1:0-1391 GCA_964650935.1 uncultured Anaerolineales bacterium | reverse complement strand
TTCGGTGAGGGGGAGGGTGCCGGTGAGATCGCCTAGGCGTTCGCGGATATAGGGCTGGGTGTGAATGGGGGCGAAGTAGCCGCGGGAGGGGATGCCGGCTTGGGCGAGGCGGGCGATGAGTGTGTCGCGGTCGATGCCGTGCGCCAGAGCGCATGGGGTGAGGGTGACGACGTAGACGAACCAGGACATGCGGACGTGGGGGAGGACGGTGGGGGGGCGGACGGCATCCAGGGCGGCGAGGCGCTCGGTGTAGCGGGCGGCGACGCGGGCGCGCTGCGCCAGGAAGGTCTCCAGGCGGGCGAGCTGGGAGAGGCCGAGGGCGGCTTGCATCTCGGTCATCCGGTAGTTGTAGCCGAGGCGCTCGTGCTCGAGCCAGGCGCCCATCTCGCCGCGGCCCTGGTTGCGCATGGAGCGGCAGAGGGCGGCGATCTCGTCGCTGTCGGTGACGACCATGCCGCCCTCGCCGGTGGTCATCTGCTTGTTGGGGTAGAAGGCGAAGGTCGCGGCGTCGCCGAAGGTGCCGAGCTTGCGCCCGCGGTATTCGGCGCCGAGGGCCTCGCAGGAATCGTCAATGATGGCCAAGCCGTGGCGTTGCGCCACGGCCGTGATGCGATCCCAGTCCGCCGGGTGGCCGAAGACGTCGACGGCCATGATGGCGCGGGTGCGGGGGGTGACCTTGCGGGCGAGGTCGTCGGGGTCGAGGTTGTAGGTATGGGGCTCGATGTCGACGAAGACGGGGGTGACGCCCTCGAAGAGGAGGGCGTTGACGGAGGCGGCGAAGGTGAAGGAGGGGACGAGGGCTTCGTCTCCTGGCCCGAGCCCGAGGGCGCGGACGAGGAGGTGGAGGGCGGCGGTGCCGGAGCTGACGGCGACGGCGTGGCGGGTGCCGACGTAGGCGGCGAGGGCGGCCTCGAAGGCGGTGGTCTGGGGCCCGAGGGCGAGGCGCCCGGAGCGGAGGACGTCGACGACGGCCTGGACGTCGGCGTCGGAGATGTCTTGGGAGGACATGGTGATGGTGGTCATAGTTGAGACTCCTGTTGTCTGATGATGCGGGCGGGGACGCCAACGGCGGTGACGCGGTCGGGCAGGTCGGCGATGACGACGGCACCGGCCCCTACGGTGGTCCAGGCGCCGATGCGGATCCCAGGCACGACGGCGCTGCCGATGCCCAGGAAAGCGCCTTCGCCGAGGGTGACGCTGCCCGCCAGGTGGGCGCCGGGCGCGATGTGGCAAAAGGCACCGAGGACGCAGTCGTGGTCCACGGTGGCAGCGGTGTTGACGATGCAGTGATCGCCAAGAAGGGCGTCGGGCTGGATGACGGCGCCGGCAAAGACGACGGTGCCCGCACCGAGGCGAACGGTAGGATCGACGCAGGCGGCAGGATGGACGAC
>CAZYYC010000632.1:0-1615 GCA_964650935.1 uncultured Anaerolineales bacterium | reverse complement strand
TCCATGCCCTGCAAGACATGCTGCTCGAACCGAGCACGGAGGCGCTGTTTCACGTGGAATGCGAGGACACGCCCCGCTACCTCCGCACGGGGGTGTTCGAGCGGTACACGCCCTGGCGGTGGCACAGCGTGGTCCGCTCGCAGCGGCGACGGCCCCTATCGCCCGATGCCCAAGCCCCCGACCTGCCCGGACCCGGCGCGTGGTTTCGGGTGGAGCCGGCGCCGGGCGATCGCTGGCGGGTCTATCGCGTTCTCCCGCAGGGCGTTGCGGCGTCCAAGCTCTTCACCGCGCTGGGGACGGATTGGATTCGTGCCTCCACCCGACGGCTGATCGTATCGTTCAGTGGCATGTGCGACACGGAAGGGTCCCCCGACCAGATCGAGCCGTATAGCTTCGCCGTGCCGCTTGAACGGCCGCCACAGTCGCTGCCAGACGCGTATCGACAGGCGTGCCTGCAAGTACCCGACACGCTCGATCCGCGGATCGGAGCCCTGGCCGCCGAGCTGTTCGCCGAGGCCCAGACGCCTCGCGACAAGATCGCCGCCGTCCAGCGGTATTTTTTGGAGAACTACACGTACTCGCTGAGCACGGACGTGTCCGAGCGGCGTGACTTCTTGGGGCAGTTCCTGTTCGAGACGGACCGCGGCTTCTGCGAGTACTTCGCGACGGCCGGGGCGATTCTGTTGCGCCTTGAGGGCGTTCCGACCCGCTACGTGACGGGCGTCTACGTGACCGAGCGGGAGCGCCCGGACGGGGTGTGGGTGGCACGGGCGATGGATGCCCACGCGTGGGTCGAGGCGTGGAACGAGACCGCCGAGCGATGGGAGATCGTCGATCCCACGGTGCCCGCCGAGCAGACCGGGGCAGCGGCCGATACTGACGACCCGATGGGCCGCCGCTCGGCGCTTCAGTGGGGCCGACTGTGGGCGATGCTGTACCGATTCGGGCTGGCCGGACCGGTCCTGTGGCTGTTGGAGCCGCTGGGCCTGCCGTGGCTGACACCGCTGCTGCTGGCCTTGGGGGCGGCGGCGGTCGCGGTCTTTCTCATCCGGCGACGACGGTGCATAGCAGAGCGTGAAGGGAGCGCGGAGGCCGGTGATGCGCTGCGGCGGCGGCTCCATGCCCTGCGGCGGCGGGCGGATCGGCGGTTGGCCCGGCGGGGTCTGCATCGAGCCCGCTGGCAGACGCTGCATGCGTTCGCTACGCACGTGGAACATACGTTGGCGGGCCCTTCGGCCGAGCCGATCGCCCGGTGGTACCGGCAATATGCACTCCTGCGCTATGCCCCTGTCTCCACCACCGACGCCGCGGCGGTGCTCCAGCAACTCGACGAGGCCCTGTCGCAGTGGCCTCGGTGAATGCAGGGGGGCGACAACCGCAGAGCTTCCCCCCGACCCAGGGCGGGAGGGACTGCTCCTATCTCCTCCAGGCCCATGGTGGGAATAGGAAACAGCGCGGGCACAGCCGCCCCGCCAAGCCATGATCGCATTGTCAAAATAGGCAAAACGAGAAATGCCCCAACACGTGAAAGTGGTGAAGATCGGCATTTCGTTAGGCTTAAACTCCCCGGAGGGGGGCTATGAGTATTTTCATGCAATCATGCAAAGGTTGCAAA
>CAZYYC010000631.1:0-1629 GCA_964650935.1 uncultured Anaerolineales bacterium | reverse complement strand
CGTGGTCGGCCCCGACAGCGCGCGCCAGCGCCAGCGCCTCGTCCTTGATATCGACGCCGATCACCTGGGCGCCCATCGCGTGGGCGATCATCACCGCCGAGAGGCCGACGCCACCGCAGCCGTGCACGACGACCCATTCCCCAGGCGCTGTGCGGCCCTGAACGACGACGGCGCGGAACGAGGTGATGAAGCGGCAGCCGAGGCTGGCGGCGTCGACGAAGCTGAGACCCTCAGGCAGCGCGACGAGGTTGACGTCGGCGTGGGGGATGGCGACGTACTCGGCAAAGGAGCCCCAGGCGGTGAAGCCCGGCTGGAAGTAATCGTCGCAGATGTGCTGGTTGCCGGAGAGGCACTGTGGGCAGTGTCCGCAGCCCACCGCGAAAGGCACGGTGACCCGGTCGCCGATCTGCCAGCGCTTGACCTCAGCGCCGGTGGCCTCCACCACGCCCGCCAGCTCATGCCCGGGCACGTGGGGCAGGTGAATGTCCGAATCGTGGCCCATCCAGCCGTGCCAGTCGCTGCGGCAGATGCCGGTGGCTTCGACGCGGACGACGACGCCGTCGGGCGCCGGGGTGGGATCCGGGACACGCTGGATGGACAACGGTTCTCCAAAGGCCTCGTAGACGGCAGCTCTCATCGCGTAGGGCTCCTCGCTCTAGTCTTTCGATTATCTGTTGGTGAATGATACCCTGATCCGGCGTGACGGGAAGCCGGGGCCATCGAAACTGTGGGCGCCTGAGTGGTACAATGGGCAGACTGTGATCCCAGGAGGTGGACCCCTGAAGCGTGCGTCTATGTCACCTGCACAACGCGTTCGCGTAACGTTCGTCGCCGCCTGCGTCGGCGGCGCGCTTCTCGGTGTCGTTGCCAAACTCGCCGATCTATCGGCTGTGACCGGTCTTGCGGACCTGGGCACCTACCTCGGTCTGTGGGTGTTGCTGGCGACGCTGATCGCGGCCTGGAGTCCGACGGCGTCGGTCGCTGCCATCAGGGTCGGCATCTGTATGCTGGCGATGGTCACGGCGTACTATGCGGTGACCTGGTGGCGCCTCGGGGTCTTCCCTGTGCGCTACTACCTGGCGTGGTCGGGCGTGGCGGTGTTCGTGGCCCCGCCTTTTGCCCTCCTGGCGTCCCGTTCGCGGCAGCAGGGCTGGCTGCCGGCCATAGCGGCTGCGCTATCGATCGGGCTGCTGCTTGCCGAGGCCTATAGCTTTCGTTGGGGCCTGCCCCGCTATCTGGCACAGGTTGTGTTCGATCTCGCGGCAGCGAGTCTGTTGTTGCTCGTGCTGCCGCAGACCGGCGCGCAACGGGTCCGTGTGGCTGTGCTTATCCTCCCCGCAGGGCTGGTCGCCATAGGGCTGCAACGTGCGCTGCCCTGGATGCTGGGCCTACTCTATCGCGTCGGCCTCCGGATGTGAGAGGGTACGCGAGGCTGCCCCTGCTCACTTGCCCCAACCGCGGGCGTGGACGATGCGCGTGTCCCATTCGGCTTTCCTCTCCCGAGCACCGGGTGTGCTTTGGTCGCCATAGGAGAGCTCGTCGAGGAAGTCCATCACCTCGCCCAGCCGCAGGGCGATGAGGTTCACGGCGACGGGTCGGGTGGGCTCCCCGGTCTTGGCGTACCAGTGG
>CAZYYC010000630.1:0-1631 GCA_964650935.1 uncultured Anaerolineales bacterium | reverse complement strand
TGAGGAGCTCGGGGTCGAGCCGGGCGCAGCGACGCTGGCATTGATCCGGTCCGTTCGCGCCGGGACCCTGCCGCGTGCCGCTCCGGGGATGCCGACGGCTCCCCGGATAGCGGCGACCCAGGACGTGCAGGAGATGCCGAACGTCCCTTGTCCTCTGATGCCGATCATCGGTCGCGATGTCGAGCTGCAGGCGCTGGCTGCCACCATGAGCGATCCGAACGTGCGCCTTCTGACGCTCGTGGGGCCGGGCGGCATCGGGAAGACGCGCCTGGCCCTGGAGTTGACGGCGATCCACGCGGCGCTCTTTCCCGACGGTGCCTACGTGGTCCCACTGGTTGCGGCGACGTCGTGGGAGGCGTGTGTCGCCGCGATCGCGAGGGCGGTGGGGGTGGTGCCCTCCGTGCAGTTTGCCACGGTGGAGCAGCAGTTGCTCGGCTACCTCAGGGGCAAGACGATGCTGTTGATGCTGGACAACCTCGAGCACCTTGTGGACACTGCGCCCCGGCTGGTTGAGCTGATGGAGTCGGCGCCGCAGGTCCGGATCCTTGCGACCTCACGCGCGCGCCTGGCGGTGCTGGGCGAGCACGCCTACCCGGTAGGCCCGCTGGCGGTGCCTGAGGAGGCAGCGGCTCAGCAGCCGGCGGCTCAGCAGCCGGCGACGCTCGCGGGGGTCGCCTCCGTGGCGCTCTATACGATGGCTGCCCGGCGCGTGGCGCACGACTTCGCCCTCAGCGCAGAGAACGCGTCCGCGGTCGCCGATATCTGCCGGCTGGTGGAAGGGATGCCGCTGGCCCTGCTGTTGGCGGCGGCGTGGGCCGACGTCCTGACCCCCGATCAGATCCTCGAGCGCCTCATGGGCGACACAGGGCCGAACACCGGACGGCCGATCGACTTTCTGCACGCGAGTTGGCCCGAGATGCCGGAGCGACACCGAAGCGTTCGCGCGGTCTTCGACCACACGTGGCGCCTGCTGGGCACGCGCGAGCGGGCCCTGTTGGAGGCGCTCTCGGTCTTCCGGGGCGGCTTCGGACCCGAAGCGGCCTTTTTCGTTGCCGGCGGCACGCTGTCCGAGATCCGGCGGCTGATGGACCAATCCTTGCTCGCCCGCGCCTTCGGCAATCGCTACGCCATGCAGGAGCTGCTGCGACAGTACGCTGCCGAGAGACTTGCACACGCCCCAACGACCGAACGCGAGGTGCGCGACCGCCACGCCGCCTACTACGTGGGCGTGCTGCGCCGCTGGTTCGTGGCCGCCAAGGGACCGCTCCAGGTCGCCGCACTGGCGGAGATGGACGCTGAGGTCGCCAATGCGCAGGTGGGTTGGGACTGGATCGTGAGACAGGAGGACATCGAGCAGCTGGCTCAGGCTGTGGACGGGCTGATGCTCATCTATGACCGTCGGATGCGTCGAGATGAGGCGAAGCGCGCATGCCTCTCGGCCTTGGCACGCCTTAAGGGTCACCGGATGCCGGCGGGGGTGGAACAGGCGGAGCGGCAGAGGCTGATCGCCAAGCTGCTGATCTGGCAGAGTGAGGTGGAGCGTGGTGCGGCGGCGCTGGACCTAGTGGGTCAGGCCTTGGCGCTTCTGTCGTCGCCTGACGTGACCGCTGGTGAGGGGCAGGTGGTGCGCG
>CAZYYC010000629.1:0-1635 GCA_964650935.1 uncultured Anaerolineales bacterium | reverse complement strand
CGCCACCGCCGCATCGGCGATGGCCTTGCCGGCCTCGCCATCGGCCTGGGCCGACTCCTTGCGCAGCTTGAGGGCCTCCGGCTTAGCCTTCGCGATCGATACCACGACGGTTGCAACGATGGTGACGAGCCCGCCGATGGCGCCGAGGGCGGGGAGGACATAGTCGACGAGCGTCTGCCACACCATAGCGAGCGCCCTAGGCCGTCTCTGGCTCGCCGCCGAGCACGGTCCACCGGCGCTCAGTGATCGCCACCGGCCGGGCCCCGCGCACGAACGACTGGAACCATCCCTGGTTGCCGGCAACCGCGAACACCGCGGCGGCGAGGATCGCCCAGTAGGGCGCCAGCGACGCCCAGAACGCAGGCGGCACGTAGACCGTGAGCACGTACGCGATCATCGCGAGCACGGCGGTGACCGCTATCGCGATCGCGCGCTTGAGCCAGTCCTCGGAGATCATCACGTACCACGGCCAGCGCTCGAGCGCCACGCTGATCAGCGCGCCCAGGATCAGCATGCCCCCGGGACTCGCGACGAACCCCAGGAACTCCAGGATCTCCGGCACCTCGCCGGCCTCAATCGCCACGCCAGGCGGGTCAACCGGCTGGGCCCACGCCCGCGCCGCGCAGGCCAGCATCACCATCAGCACCACGAACCCGGCTACCAACAGTCGCTTCGTTCTCGCCATCGCAAACCTCCCCGATCGTGATTTCCCTCCGCCGTAGTGCACAGACCACCGCGTGCGTTGTGTTCTCAGCGTCCAGGCGCTCGCGGGCTCGCAGTAGATGCCCGCGGACCGTGCCCGGGGCGATGCACAGCGCCAACCCGATCTGGCGCCACGTCATCCCCCGCGCTGCGAGCACCAGGCATTCCCTCTGCCTGGGGGACAACAAAAAACGGGCCGGACGTTTGTCCGACCCGTGTTCTTCACATCTGACGGTCGTCAGGATCTACCTCTATTCGCCTGGGGAAATGAAACTGCGCTTCAGGTCAGCGACGCCTGCGGGAGTATCTCCTCGTCTGGGCATATGTCGCGACCGACGCGCAAACTGTGCTGCACGCGTACGTCCCGCGGGGTGCTCGCAGCACACTCGATCGTGACCTGGCCGTACCCCGACCCCGTCACGATCTCCTCGAGCCCCCGGCGGATCGCCTGGAGCAACGCGTGCCACTCATTTTCTGATAGCATCATCACCCCTGACCCTATTATAGGATCAAATGTTCTGATCGGCAACGCCGGCGAGACGCTCTTTTGTTCTACCCGAGCGAGATGGCCCACTCGAAATCCGCGTAGACGCGTCCGATGAGGTCCTCGACGAGGGGACCCTCGCGCTCGGTCCAATCCTCGTCGTCGCCCTTGCCGTGGATAGAGACGCGATCGTTGATCCCGCGGAGGAAGGTGACCGCTGCGGCCGGGTAGCGATCCACGAGGGCCTCACGCACGAGGCGCTCGAAATCGATCAGGCTGGCCTCGCGATTGTAGCCGTCCTCGTCGGGGTCGACGGATCCCCAGAGCGACTCCTCGCTGTACTCGACGAGGATCTCGGTGACGAACCACCCGCGGCGGCGGGCATCGGCCTCGTCGGCAGGGACCTCGATATAGTCGTTGTCGCCGTCCCCCAGGAACTGCGACTCGTC
>CAZYYC010000628.1:0-1638 GCA_964650935.1 uncultured Anaerolineales bacterium | reverse complement strand
CCTTGAGCGCCTCGGTGGCTTCCAGCGCACCCATCACCCCGGCCGCAGCACCGATGATCCCCAACTCGGCGGGCGTGGGATAGGTGCCCGGCTCGGGTAGTTCAGGGAAGATACAGGCACGACAGGCATGTCAGGGCAGATAGACGCCCATCTGCCCCTCGAAACGGGTCACCGCGGCCCAGACAAGCGGTCGACCCGCCTCGACACAGAGCTCGTTCAGCAGCTTCTTGGTCTCCAGAGTGTCGCTAGCATCCACCACGAGATCATACTGCTGCACGAGGTCGAGCCCGTTATCGCGCAGGACGCGCACCTCGTGAGGGACAGCCTTACCCGACGGGTTCAGCGCCCGGACCCGCCGGACCGCGACCAGGACCTTGCTCCGGCCCAGATGCTCGTCCGTGTAGAGGACCTGGCGATTAAGGTTGGAAGGCGCGACCGTATCGTTGTCTGCGATGCCCAACACCCCGACACCTGCCGCCGCGAGATAGAGCAGGATCGGCGAACCTAGCCCGCCCGCGCCGACCACGAGGACCTTCGACGCAGCAAGCCGCGCCTGGCCGGCCTCACCGACCTCGGGCATAACCAGCTGCCGTTCGTAGCGCTCACTCACCATGCGGCTCGCCTGCAGCCGGTGACTCACGCTCCTCCCTGGGCAGCGGCGCGGGCCGCGGGGCCGTTGTCGGACCATCGTCGCTGCGCCTCGGCCCCGATGGGCGCGTGGGCCGCGACGATACGCCCTGGCGTGTGGCATAGGGCTGAGAGCCGAAACGCGTCAGCAGCACCGCTCCGGCGGCAGGTGGAAGCAGTACGATCAGGAAGAGTGCATGCAGGGCCCCGAAGACGCGCGAGAAGGCGAGGAGCAATGTCAATAGCGTCGTGCCGACAAGCGCCGCCACCACCGGCGTCGGCGCCGAATCGCTGAAGAGAGCGCCCAGTACCTTACGACCCAGGACCATCCCCAGACCGACCCAACCTGCGAGCAGCCCCACCCCCACCACGACCAGACCCACGACAGCGAAGGGGCTCAGACAGATGGTGATCGCCAGCAGGGCTGCGCCCAGCGCCGCGACGAGCAGCGCAAGGAATCCCACGCCGAATGAGACCAGGGGCGCCTCCTCAATCACACGGCCCACCCGCTCAAGCGGCACGGGCCACAGGCTGGCGACAACCGTGGCCAATAAGCCCATCACGACGACGCTTGCCAACGCGCGCACCGCCCTCCAGATCAGGGAGGCCACGCGAGCACCCAACGTCGCACGCGGCGCAGTTCTCGGGACCGGCACCACCACCTCCGGCCCGCGGGGGAATGACCACCAGCGCATGGCCTCCTCCTGCGTCGCCGACCGCAGCTCGCCGTCGATCAACGCGCCGGGCTGACGATCGAGCGTCCCAACCACCGTCACGTCGCCGTGAATCCGCGCGGTCGAGCGAAGCACGATCCCGTCGACGGCGAAGACGTTCCCATCCACCGTCCCGGCAAGGTCCGCGTTTCCCAGCACGATCAACTGACCGTCCAGATCGGCCCCCTCCTCGATGGTCACCGGACCGAAGACCGTGAGATCACCGCGGAAGGAAGACGCCGAGGCCAGGCGAACCGGGCCGCCGAAAACCACCAAGTCGCCCGTAGCTCGTCCACCC
>CAZYYC010000627.1:0-1641 GCA_964650935.1 uncultured Anaerolineales bacterium | reverse complement strand
ATCCGACCCACATGAAGCGGTTGACACGACACCGCAGCGTGGGATAATGGCGCACGCAGACGGCGGGCCACCGTCGTCTTTTTTTTGTCCGAATCGAGGTGGCCCCCTAACTCACATCAGGATAGCGACCTTGACCGACCCGACCCAAGCAAACGACATCATCGTGCCCGACGATAGCCGCAGCGTCGATGCAGACGTCACAGCGCAGTCCCCCCAGCCCATGCTGCGCAGCCGCCTGGTGACGGGCATGCCTATCTACTACGGCTGGATCATCCTCATCGCCGCCACCATCGGCTATATCATGACGAGCCCGGGCCAGACCTACTCGGTCTCGATCTTCATCGAGCACTTCATCACTGACCTGGGGATCAGCCGCTCGCTGGTCAGCACCCTCTACACCATCGGCACGTTCACCGCGGGGATGATGATGCCCCTCGTCGGGCGTCAGGTGGACCAACGCGGGCCCAAGGTGGTTGTGGGCGCCATCAGCGCGCTCCTTGCCCTTGCCTGCATCTATATGGGCTTTGTCCGGAACGCCGTGATGCTGGGCTTCGGGTTTCTGATGATCCGTATGCTGGGACAGGGGAGCCTGAGCCTCGTCAGCGGCAACGTGATCAATCAGTGGTGGGTGCGCCGTCGGGGGCTCATGCTGGGCATCGCAGGCGTCGCCGCCTCGCTGCTGGGCAGCGGCTTATTCCCCTCCTTCATCCACGCCCTGATCGGTCGCCTGGGATGGCGATCAAGCTATCAAGCGCTCGGCCTCTTGGTCGCCGTTGTAATGCTGCCCGTGGGCATCTTCTTTTACCGAAGCCGGCCCGAGGACTACGGTCTGCTGCCTGACGGAGCACAGCAGGCCACGGGTGACGGCCGCGGAGACGTGCTGACGATGATCGAGGAGAACTGGGGGCGGTCGGAGGCGGTACGTACCTCAGCGTTCTGGATCATTTCGCTAGGGTTGGCCTCCATCTCGATGCTCGGGACGGGCCTGCAGTTCCACATGGTCAGCATCTTCGAGGATCGGGGGCTCTCCGCCGGATTGGCGGCGGGGGCCTTCATGTCCATCGCCATCACCAACGCGCTCGTCCGGATCGTCAGCGGCGTGCTGATCGACCGCATCGAGGCACGCTACCTGCTCTTCGTTGCCCTGCTGGGTCAGACGACCAGCCTGCTGATGGCCCCCCGTCTGCCGGGTGCCTCATCGGTCTGGGTCTACGGTATCATTCTCGGCATCACCAACAGCTTACAGGCCACGGTGAGCACCGTCGTCTGGGCCAAGTACTTCGGCAGGCAGCACCTAGGCAGTATCACCGGCGTCGCCTCGCTGATCGGCGTCGCAGGCTCGGCCCTGGGACCCATGCCCATGGGCATCGCGCGCGACGTCCTCGGCAGCTACACGCCGGCGCTCACCGTCCTGGCGGTCCTACCGCTGGCGCTGGGCATCGTCGTCCTTACATCGCGCAGACCTGTTCAGCGGCACAGTACAGCATAACCGGCACCGGCAAGAAGACACTGTGGGGTTTCGGAAAACCCCACAGGTCGGGGGCTAGGACCCGGTCGGCGGCGCGGGCCGTGCGCGGTCAGCGTTCGCCTCGCGGAGCACGGCGGGCACCGAGCGCCAGCCGAGCTGCTTGCACGCCGCCA
>CAZYYC010000626.1:0-1645 GCA_964650935.1 uncultured Anaerolineales bacterium | reverse complement strand
CCGGCGCCGGTGACGTCGTAGATGTTGGCGCGGGGGGGGATCTGGTAGTCGATGGCGAAGTTGCGGCCCTCGGTGAGGTCGGGCCAGACGGCGCTGCGGGCCCAGTCGACCCACCACTGATCGCCCGCGCGGACGAGGTTGAGGCGGTTGTTGGCCTGGAGGGTGCCGAAGAGGGCGGTGTGGAAGACCTGGGTGAAGTTGATCCAGGCGGTGGGGCCGTCGATGTTGAGGGTCTGGGGGGTGACGGTGACGCTGAGGGCGGTGGTGGTGTGGAGGGGGGTGGTGTAGGCGGCGCGGAAGGCCTCCGCCGTCATCTCACCGCGCAGCTGGGGCGAGAGGAGGCCGTACATCTTGCTGTAGTCGGCCTCCTGCCACGCGTTGAGGAAAGCGGTGCCGATCTGCTCGGGCGAGACCACGTCGAGCGTGGGGGTGGCGACGAGCAGGGGCGTGGCAAGCTCCGTCGCCGGATCGCCGGCGAAGGAGGGGATGGTGGGGGTGGGGCCGGCGCAGGCGGTGAGGAGGAGGATGAGGACGGGGAGGAGGGCGCGGAGGGGAGAGGTCAACGCAGAGGCGTGGAGGGGCGGAGGGGCAGAGGGGTGTGAGGGATTCAACGCAGAGGCGCGGAGAGGCAGAGGCGCGGAGGGGTTTGGTATGGTTTTGGGCCGGCTCGGGTCTCGTTCTGGCATTGGATGGCCTCTTATATAAGAAAACTCTGCGTCTCTGATCCTCTGCGTCTCTGCGTTAGGGAAGCGCTTGGCCGATGTCGGGGGCGGGGCAGTCGTAGTTGAAGTGGCGGAGGCAGAGGGGGGGGACATTTGGGATTGCGGATTGGGGATTGCGGATTTCGGATCTCGGATTGCGGATTGCGGATTGGATGAGTTCCACGACGGCGCAGAGGGGGAGGCCGACGACGTTGGCGTAGCAGACGTGGAGGTGGGCGACGGGGGCGAAGGTGGGGTGCTGGATGGCGTAGGCGCCGGCTTTGTCGAGGGGGTCGCCGGTCGCAATGTAGGCGTCGATCTCGGCGTCGGTGTAGGCGCGCATCTGCACCTCGGTGGTGACCCTACGGATAATGCGCCCGCAGCCGGGCGGGCGCCCGCAGACGGGCGTGGGCGGGCGGGCCGCCCGCGGTCCAATGGGCGCGTCCGGCTCCGGTCTTGCCAGGGCGACGGCGGTGTGGACGAGGTGGCGGCGCCCGCGGAGCGCCTCGAGGGTCGCGCGGGCCTCGGCGGCGTCGGCGGGCTTGTCCAACATGCGCCCATCGAGCTCGACCACGGTGTCGGCGGTGAGCACCCAGCCGTCGCCCTGCGCGGCGCGGGCCTTCTCGACGGCGAGGCGGGCCGCCAGCTCAGCAGGCGGCTCGCCGGGGCGGGGCGTCTCGTCGATCTCGACGTGGGCGATGGCGACGGGCAGGCCGAGCCAGCGCAGCATCCTGCGCCGCCGCGGGGACTGCGAGGCGAGCGTGAGCCAAGGGCGTGGTTGCATGGCCCGTAGTATAGCGGGGATTCTGGGGGGAGCTACTCGCGGGGGAAAATGGGTTCGTTTCGTAATCGGGGGTGGTGGGCGACGGATGACGATGGGCGCGTGGCGACGAACGGGCGACGGGTGACGAGTACGGGGCGAGGCGTGCATGGCGAGCTCCTTG
>CAZYYC010000625.1:0-1665 GCA_964650935.1 uncultured Anaerolineales bacterium | reverse complement strand
CGGCTCAAAGGCCAGAGGCGCGTGCCGCCGCCGCCTGCCATGACCACGGCGTAGAGATGGTCGTACATAGACGCTCCTTTCGGAAGTGGACTAGCTGTTCGAGGAGGGCTCAGGGGCTGAGCTATCTGACCCTGAGGCATAGACTGCGCCCGGCTCGTGGGCCCGCACGTACTGCAATCCACCGACCTGCCGTACCATACCCTTGAGCTCCATCATCACCAGCGTGCTGCTGACGAGCGCCACCGCGATGCCCGACCGGCGTGCGAGATCGTCCAGATGGCTCGGTTCAGGCGACAGGATCGCATAGAGCGCTGCCTCCGTGGGGGTCTCCGGAAGGATAGCACGGGCCGCCTGCTTGTCGGGGATCTGCTCAAAGTGCAGCACCTCGAGGACGTCGCGCGCCTCGGTCAGGACGTGCGCCCCATCGCGCAGCAGCCGGTTGCAGCCCGCCGAACCGGCACTCAGGATGCTGCCGGGAACGGCAAAGACCTCACGGCCCTGATCCAGCGCGAAATCCGCCGTGATCAGCGCTCCGCTACGCAGGCCTGCCTCGACCACAATCGTGCCCAAGCTCAGGCCGCTGATGATACGGTTGCGTGGAGGAAAGTTGGCGCCCTCGGGTGGCGTCCCCAGCGGATAGTCGCTCACGACAGCACCCCGCTCGGCGATGGCAGCCGCCAGGCGCCGGTGCTCGGCGGGGTAGATGCGATCCACACCCGACCCCAGCACGGCGATCGTCCGCCCGCCACCATCAAGGGCCGCCTTGTGCGCGATGCCGTCGATCCCCCGGGCCAGGCCGCTGACCACCGTCACGCCGTTGCGCCCCAACTCCTCGGCCAACCGGCGTGCCACCTCGCGACCGTAGACCGATGCCTTGCGGGTGCCGACCATAGCGACGGCCCACTCGTCTGCCGGCGTGACCTCACCCAGCACGAAGAGCACCGGGGGCGCGTCGGGGATCTGGGACAGGAGAGCGGGATAATCCGGGCTGGCCCAGGTCAGGATGTGGACGCCAAGCTGTTCAGCACGGACAACGAGTGCGTCGAGATCCGTGTCCCGTCGAACTCGCAGGAGGTTAGACAGCGCCCGCTGATCTAGCTTGAGGGCCCGAAGCTCGGATTCCCGAGCCGTCCACGCGGCACGGATGTCACCAAAGGCCTCAATGAGCGTCCGCAGACGCACAGGGCCGATACCCCGCACCAAGTTGAAGCCCAGCCAGTACCGTAGGTCATCGTGCCCGGCCATCGCCTCACGCGTCACCCAGCAGGCCCGGCATCGGGTGAATCACCAAGCGCCCACCCTCCAGATCGACGGAAACGACGATCTCCTCGGTCACCGGGATGAGGAGTTCACCACGGGGACCGTGGACGATGAGGACCTCGTTCGCCCCAGGGGCCGTGAAGAGCTCAACGATCTCGCCAAGGTGTTCGCCCTCGTCCGTGACGACTTCCAGCCCTTCCAGGGCATACTCGTAGACCTCATCATCCTCGAGTGGAACTGCGTCCTCAAGAGCGATCGAGACGATCAAACCACGCGTCGCATCCGCTGCATTCCGCTCATCGATGCCGACCAGCTTGAGCAGAGCGATATCGTGGTGCAACCGCACGCTCGCGAGCGCATAGGGCTGCTGCTGATCACCGAGGTAGAGCGTCTTGAGGCGTGACA
>CAZYYC010000624.1:0-1668 GCA_964650935.1 uncultured Anaerolineales bacterium | reverse complement strand
GGATCGACCGGGGGCTGATCGCCGCCAGCGGCGCCGTCAGATAGCCGCGCTTGGGCACCACGATCTTGTAAGCCAGCGGGTCGATGCCCAGGCTGCGGAACTGAGCCGGCTCCACGTAGCTGTGGCGCTCAGCCGTGACGATCACGTCGACGCCTTCCACGCTCAGCACCACGGTGGTGCCGCGCGAGACACGGCGGTGCGGCTCGCGCACACCGCCCCAATGGTAGTCGCCGTCGCTGATCAGCCGCACCGTGCCGGTGACCGGCAGCGGCGTCCCGTGGCGCGTGTCCAGCTTGCCCCCCAGCGAGAGGCGCACCTCGTTCCCCACCCCCGCCGCGACGCAGGCCTCGACGGCGTCGGCATCCCAGATCGACGCCACCACGGCGTTCGTGGCGCCCTGGCGCAGCAGGCTCGCGAGCACCGCCGTGACGTCGGTCGTGCCGCCCGCGCCGGGATTGTCGCCCGAGTCGGAGAGGAAGACGGTGGACTCCGGCGCCGCCATCGCCACCCGCACCGCCTCGTCGACCGGATAGGCCTCGGTGCCGAAGTCGAAGTCGGCCCGCCGCGCCCAGAAGGTCGCGGCGAGGCGCTCGGCCTCACGCTGCGCCAACTCGGCGTCGTCGAGCGTGACCACGACCGCCGCCACGCCGATGTCGGGGACGTCGGCCCAGCAGTGCCCGTTCATCAGCGACGCCGAGACGATCTCGGGGCGCGCCTCCAACATGGCGACAAGGCGCATCATCTCCCCCATCGTGCCCACGGTATCCTGTGCCTTCTCGCCCGGCAGCAGGAAAGGGATCTTGGCGAAGCCCATGGTCAACGGGCGCGGATCGGTGAGCAGGTGCATCAGCATCGCCGCCGCCTTCTCGCCGGTCTCGTAGGCGTCGATGTGCGGCGCGGTGTGATAGGCGACCATCGCGTTGACGTTGCGCGCCGTCTCGGCGACGATGTTGGCGTGCATGTCCAGCGCGATGACGATCGGCACGTCAGGCCCCACCCGCCGGCGCAGCTCGCGCAGGATCTCGTTCTCACAGTAGTCGTAGCCCTCGGCGCGCATCGCGCCGTGCAGGTAGAGACAGACGCCGTCCACGCCGTCGGCCTCCGCGAGGATGCGGTCCCGGAGTCCCTCGAAGGTGGCACGCTCGACCACGCCGCCCGGCATCGCGTGCGCCGTGATGGTCGGGACGAGCTCCACCCCCGCCCGGGCCTCCAGCGTGGTGACAATGCCGGCGAAGGCACCGCGGCGATGCTCCACCGCCAGCGTATCCGCACCGTAGCGCGGGCGGAAGTCCTCCAAACGGGTGAGAAAGGGTGTGAAGGTGTTCGACTCGTGACCGAAGCCCCCCACCAGAATTCTCATGGCCTAGACCTCCTGATCCACGAAGCGGACGTAGGTCCACCGCTCCGGGATGTGCATGTTGATATAGCCGTGGCGGTTCCACGACCAGTCGACCGAGATGTTGTTGCCCTCCACGTCGTGGAAATGCTGACAGCGGGAGGCGCCGATGCGCCACACGTCGCCGTCCCTAGGGGGCGTGGCCGGATTGTCGAGCGCCTTGAGGCCCTCCCAGGGTAGGGCGAACTCGACCGTCCACCCGTTGTCCACGATATCGGGGCAGTTGAGGCTGCCGTCGACCTGCACGGCGTGCTTGAGGCCCGGTAGCTCCC
>CAZYYC010000623.1:0-1669 GCA_964650935.1 uncultured Anaerolineales bacterium | reverse complement strand
CTCTGCGCGCCCTGCAGATAGCATACCGCACGCCGGCGGAACGGCCAGGCCGCCCCTCGGCATTGACTTTCGCCCTGAGGCGACATATCATAGGTGCAAACCGGGTCTTCGGCGTAACCCATTGTTGACAGAGTTGCGGCGTGCTGGTGCTGCAACCCATCTCATCGTACCGGGTGAGCGCTAACAACTCCTGAAGGAGGCGCAACGTATGGGCCGTCGTTTTGGCAGATCGCTGGACATCCTCCTCCTGCTCGTCCTGTTGGTTCTATCCGTCGCCGTCCTGGCGCTCTTTGCCCTGCCCGAGCCGCCCGCCAGACCGACACCGGAGGCAGCGCCGACGTCGACGCCCTCCCCCACCCCCAGCGCATCGCCCACGTTTCCGCCTCTGCCGACGTTGAGACCGAGCCTCACACCGTCGCCCACGCCAACCGACGCCGCAACGCCGACCCCCCAGCCGACGGCGACCCTTGAACCGACACCGACGCAGATCCCGGTGACGGCGGCGCCCGGATCGACCGCTACGCCCTTGCCCCTGGTCGACCGAACCGCACCGCTGCCCCATAGCGCGCTCTTTATCCGCCGGCACAACGACTTCGCCGACCCCACAACGAGCGGACTGGAGACGCTGATCGCAAGCGGACTGACGGTCGACGATGTCAGGTGGGCCTTCGGTCGCTTCGATCCGCTCAGTGGGCTACGCGTGCCATCCCCCACCGATGATCAAGCGCTGGCCATTCACTATGGCCTCACCGAGATCCCGCTGACCGACCGGCGTGACGCCAGGGCCACCCACTATCTGGAGATCGCGCTGAAGGCCGCCACGCCCTGGCAGGACGCGGACGAGGAACGCGTCCCGCCCATCACGATGATCTTCGTCGTCGACACCAGCGGATCAATGCTGGGGGCGAAGCTGAACGGCGTCAAGGCCGGCATCCAGGCGCTCTTCAGAGCGATGCGACCGGAGGACAGTCTCGGCATCGTGGACTTTGACAACCGCACGACCGTCGTCCTCCCCCCGACACCCGTCGCCTCACTCAACCTCAACGCCCTGAATCGCGCGCTCAACCGGCTGGTCGCTCAGGGAGGAACCGACATCAACTTGGGACTCGAGGCCGGCATCGCCGAAGCTACTGCCCTCGCCGATCCGGAGGGACTCACCTACGTTTACCTCTTCTCCGACGGCAACCCAACGGATGGCGAGATTTCGTGGATGCAGATTCGACGCAATATCGTAGAGGCGGTGGGCGGCACGCCCGTTCGCATCTCCACCTTTGCCTTTGGCGAGGATGCGAACCACCGTGAACTCGACGCCCTGGCAGGCGTGACGGGTGGCGCTTATACGACTGTGACCGACCCCGCTGCGCTTGGGGAGAACCTGACCGCAGAGCTGGCGCGACGCGAGTACCTGGTAGCCCGCGACGTCCGCCTCCAGATTGAGATCAACCCGGTCGTCACGATCCTCCATCTTTTTGCTCACGACCAGGTCGAGGAGCCGATCGCGCGGGCGGCGCTGCAACCGGCAGAGGCGCAACTTGGCGCGCCCTCTGCAGCCCAGGAGTCAACGGAGGAGGGTCTGCGCATATCGGTCCCCGATTTGGCGGCGGGCGAGAGCTACTGGGTCGTCTTTGAGGTCGCGCTGCCTGAGGAGAGCCCGCCCGCGATCGGCACC
>CAZYYC010000622.1:0-1672 GCA_964650935.1 uncultured Anaerolineales bacterium | reverse complement strand
CGCCGCCGTTGACCTTTGAGGTCTTCCCCTCCTCACCTGACCTCAAAGCGTCTTCTCCACCCCCCCCGCCAACGCAGAAGACACTTTGGGGTTTCGGAAAACCCCGCCCGAGCAGCCTCGGGCCAGGTCGCCGCCGTTGACCTTTGAGGTCTTCCCCTCCTCACCTGACCTCAAAGCGTCTTCTCCACCCCCCCCGCCAACGCAGAAGACACTTTGGGGTTTCGGAAAACCCCAAAGGTCGTCCGGACACCGCATCTCGCGACCCGCCATCGGCTACCATGACACCACACGTCGGCCATGGAACATTCCGCGCGCGAGCCACGTCTTGAGAACAGATGACAAGACGGTACGTACCGGGAGGAGAGATGCACACAATGGCTAGATTCAAGACCTTGACCCTCGTGCTCGCCCTGGCGAGCTTACTCGGCTGCACCGCCGCCCCCCCGGCGCCGGGCGCCCAGATCGTCATGGCCCAATCGGAGGCCGAGCGCGTCACGGCGCCCGCCGTCACCGACACCCAGCTGACCGAGCTCGTCGCCGGCAACCAGGCCTTCGCCCTTGAGCTCTATCGCCACCTTGCCGAGGCCGAAGACGGCAACCTCTTCCTCTCGCCCCACAGCATCTCCGTCGCGCTCGCCATGGCCTACGCCGGCGCCCGCGGCTCGACCGAGGCCGAGATGGCCCGGGCGCTCCACTTCACCCTTCCCCAGGAGGAGCTGCACGCCGCCCTGAACCGGCTCGCTATCGAGCTGAGCGAACGTGGCGAGGGCGCTGAGGGCGCCGACGGCGAGGGCTTCCGCCTCAACGTCGTCAACGCCCTCTGGGGCCAGCAGGACCACGCCTTCGAGGAGGCCTATCTCGACGCCTTGGCGCGCCACTACGGCGCCGGGCTGCGCCTGGTCGACTTCATCGCCGATGCCGAGGCCGCCCGCCAGGCCATCAACGGCTGGGTGAGCGAGCAGACCGAGGAGCGCATCACCGACCTCATCCCCGAGGGCGTGCTGGGCGAGCTGACGCGCCTCGTGCTGACCAACGCGATCTACTTCAACGCCGCCTGGGCCGAGCCCTTCGAGGAGGGCTTCACCCGCGACGGCGACTTCACTCTGCTCGACGGCTCGACCGTCACCGTCCCGCTGATGCACCAGGAGGGCGGCTTCAACACGGCGCAGGGCGCCGGCTATGAGGCCCTGGAGCTGCCCTACGACGGTCACGAGCTCTCGATGGTGATCCTGATGCCCGACGCGGGGACCTTCGACACCTTCGAGCAGGCGCTCGATCAGGCGCAGCTGGCCGCGATCCTGGAGAGCCTCAGCTTCGAGCGGATCCGGCTGGCGATGCCGCGCTTCGAGTTCCGCAGTAAGTTCGGGCTCACCGAAGCGCTCTCGGCGCTGGGGATGCCCCAGGCCTTCACCGAGGCCGCGGACTTCTCTGGGATCGACGGCACGCAGGAGCTCCTCATCTCCGACGTGATCCACGAGGCCTTCGTCGCTGTCGACGAGGAGGGCACCGAGGCCGCCGCCGCGACCGCCGTCGTGGTCGGCATCACCTCCGCGCCGGTCGACCCCCGCGAGGTGCGCATCGACCGCCCCTTCCTCTTCCTGATCCGCGACATCGAGACCGGCGCCGTGCTCTTCATCGGACGCACACTCAACCCGACGAACTAGCCTCTTGC
>CAZYYC010000621.1:0-1675 GCA_964650935.1 uncultured Anaerolineales bacterium | reverse complement strand
TTCCTGGTTAACTACACCGTGTTGGTCGATGCGACATATACCGACAGCGATTGGGCGGTCAATGGCACGATCAGGGTTGTCAACCCAGCCCCGATGCCCATGCCTATCACGCTGACGGATGTTATCTCGCCCAACATCATCGTAACACCGGACTGCGGTGACTTTGACGGCTCTATCGCAGCAGAGGAAACGCTTGTATGCACCTACGGCGCGCCTCTGCAGGATGCCTCTAGCCGCACCAACACCGCCACCGCCACGCTCAACGGCATCGCCTTCGAAGGCCAAGCAGACGTGATCTTCGGCGACCCAACTGAAGTCGTGGACGAGTGCGTCGACGTCACCGACGACCAGTACGGCAGCCTCGGCACGGTCTGCGCGAATGAGGTGCCCAAGACCTTCAACTACAGCATGTACGTCGGCCCATACGATATCTGCGGGATGTACCAGTTCATCAATATCGCCTCGTTCAAGACCAACGACACGGGCGCGACCGGCGAGGATAGCTGGACGGTGAACGTGGACGTGCCCTGCGACGGCTGCACGCTGACGCCTGGCTACTGGAAGACGCACTCGACGTATGGCCCCGCGCCGTATGACGAGACCTGGGCGTTGATCGGTGAAGATACGGCCTTCTTCCTCAGCGGCCAGAGCTACTACGAGGTGCTGTGGACCAATCCCTTTGGCGGCAACGCCTACTACATCCTGGCCCACGCCTACATCGCCGCCGAGCTGAACTTCCTCAACGGCGCCGATCCATCGGCAGCGCAGGCTGCCTTCGACGAGGCGACGGCCCTGTTCGAGACCTACACGCCAGAGTATGTGGCTGCGCTCAAGGGCAAGGCGGGCAATACACTGCGCGCCCAGTTCGTGAGCCTGGCTACCATTCTGGACGACTACAACAACGGGTACATCGGGCCGGGGCACTGCGACGAGTAAATCGCTCGACGCAGTCCGGCTCACCCACACTCAGGACGGGGCGGGGATGTTTTCCCGCCCCGTTCGTCGCGTGTTGTGGGCGAACGCGGGCCAAAAACGCTATGCTTGAGAATGTACGTGGTTTTGCTGGTAGACTGTCGAGCGACGATGATCCGTACTGGTACCCCTCTGCGAAAACACCGGCTGACCGGCCTGATCGCGATTCTCGCCCTGCTGGCGTTCGCCCTGCCCCTCGCCCGCGCCCAGGATGATCCCACCGCCGAGCCTGCCCCGGACCCGCCGCCCTTCTCGCTGCCCTTCGCGGACCCGCCGGGGCCGAACACATGGCTCTACGAGCAGCATTACGGCAACACGACGTCCGCCTTCAATTACGGGCGCGAGTGGTATTTCGCCGGGCAGGGGATGCACTTCGGGCTGGACCTTGAAGCGGCGTGCGGGACGCCCGTGCTGGCGATTGCCGACGGCGTCGTGACCAGCGTCGACGCGGAGAGCTTCGGCGCGGGCCCGCACACCCTCGTGCTGGAGCATCCCGGCACCGGGCTGGTGTCGCTCTACGGCCACCTGCTGGAGCGTCCCAATCTGGAACGCGGGCAGGCGGTCGAGCGCGGGCAGCAGATCGGCCTGTCCGGCGATCCCGACCTGTCGTGCGAATCGCGGCCCCATCTGCACCTGGAAATCCGCGAGACGGGCTACCAGGTGGCGCTCAACCCGCTGCCGTTCTTCGACGTCAACTGGCACA
>CAZYYC010000620.1:0-1689 GCA_964650935.1 uncultured Anaerolineales bacterium | reverse complement strand
CCACGGGGCGGGTGGGGCGGATGGCGCTCGATGCGACGACGTCTCTGCAGGTCATCGAGGCGCCGACGAAGGAGATGAAAGTGTTGGTGATTCTCGATAGCGTCATCCAGATCGAGGGTGAGGACTATCCCGATGGGATTAACCAGATGATGACCGGCTATTTGGACATCCTTGGGATCCCCTACGACGTGATCGATGTGGATGGGCGCACAGCGGGCTCGGCGCCCCTCATCACGGATGCGATGTTATGGGACGGCGTCGACCACGGCTACTACTACGCCATCTTCATCGGCAACAACACGGTCTGGTGGCCCCAAGATCCCGATCCCGTCGATCCCCTGCAGCTGCAGCAAGGCCTGACCGAGGGTGAGCGCAACCTGATTCGCGCCTATGAGCGCAACTTCGCGGTGCGACGGGTGACCTGGTATGCGTATCCTGAAGCGACCCAGTATGGGTTGGACTTCGTCGACGGCACACTCGACCCGGTCACGGTCACGACGACCGACGCCGGCAAGGAGGTCTTCGGCTACCTCAGGCCGGATGTTACGCTTTCACTCACGGGTGGCTACACCTATCTGGCCACGCCGGCAGCCGGTGCGGATTTCACACCGCTGTGGCAGGTGGAGGGCGGCGGCGCCCCGGTTATGGGTATCTTTGCGCCACCGGACGCAGGCGAGCACCTGGTGGTGACGGCGTCGGCCTACTACCCGGCGACACCGCCGGTCAGCCTCCATGGGCGACTGTGGCCCTATGGGATTATCGACTGGGCCACGCGCGGGATCTTCCTCGGCGAGCGGCACCTCTACTTCACTCCGCAGCCCGACGATGTCCTCTCGTTCGGCGATCGCTGGGACCCCATCAGCCACACCGTCTACTATGATGACGGGTTCCGGCTTGTCCCCGAGGACCTCGATAATCTCGCCTCCTGGATGGATGAGCTGATCAGCACCGTGCCCAACGCCGGCGACTTCAAGATCGAGATGCCCTTCAACGGTGAAGGCGTGCTGCTCGACCTGGACGGTACCGGTGATATCGCTGCCGGCAGCCTCAGTGCACGCGCGCGGGATCTGCAGGACCGCTTCGTGTGGCTGAACCATACCTACAGCCACGAGGATCTCGATGACGCTACGGTCGAGTTGGTTCGGACGGAGATCCTGAGCAACACCGAGGTCGCCGAGCGGCTCGGCTTCACGGACTACGTCACGACGACGTTGCTCACCGGAGCCTATAGCGGACTCAACAACTACAACCTTGTCAGTACGGCGTACGATGTGGGGATTCGCTACATCCTCGCCAACGCCTCCCAGCCGGGCTACAACAACCCGACGCCCAACACCGGACTGACGCCCTATCCTGGGCAACCGGACCTGCTGCTCGTGCCGCGGTTGGCGAACAACATCTTCTACTTTGCCAGCACCCCCGAGCAGGAGACCGATTACTACAATATGGTCTACGATGCGATCAACGGCATCTACTACTGTGAGGACTACTTCCTCAATCCGAGCCCGGAGAACCTCTGCTACACGTATGATGAGCTGCTCGACCTGATCACCAACCAGGCGCTGGGGTTCCTGCTCGATTTCAACATCAATGCGACCATGTTCCATATGAACAACCTCTACGCCTACGATCTACCGAACAGCGACAAGACGCTACTCGGTGACTACGTCGAGTCGCTCTACGGCAAGT
>CAZYYC010000619.1:0-1693 GCA_964650935.1 uncultured Anaerolineales bacterium | reverse complement strand
AGCATCGCTACGAGAGCTATGTGCGCCTCCATCAAGAGCATAGCAAACTTGCCGATATGTACTGGTGGGGCATCGACGAAGGTTGAGCCCCCCGGAACCATTTGCCTTGAGCTCGGCTTAGGGTAGACTATAGATAGTACGACGTACATCTACTTTAATGACCGAGGAGGAGCGACCCACCCGCCGGCAGGGAAGAGGTCGCTCGACACTAGTCTAGGACGACTTGAGGGGGAAACCGATGGACACCCGTTACCGACTTGTTGGGCTCAGCTTGATGCTGATCCTGTCGCTCGCTCTTACCGCGACACCCGCCGCTGCCTATGCGCTCGCCGCACCCGGCGCACCGCGCAACCTGCCACCCCTACCGGAGTGGCCCATCATCGGCCCGATCCTGCGAATGCTGGGCGTCACCGACACCGCCGAAAGCGCCGCCGCGCCGGTCCCCGATCCGGCCCTCCCCGAGATCCGCATCCGCACGCTGGATGACCTCGAGACGCTGCAGCAGGTGGAGCCGAATGAGCGATTCCGCGTCATCGCGGCGGATGATGACCTCAACCGCATCGCCCAGGAGATCCTCCGCGAAAGAGCCGAGGACAACCTCAGCTTTGCGGTCAACTTTGACGCCAACCTTGTCACGGTCGAGGGTTCTGTCGACGCGGCGCTGCTTGAGCGGACCGGCCTGGATCTTCCAGGCTTTGTCCGCGGTAGACTGAACGTGGAGGGGACAGCAAGAGCCGCCGCTGAGGCGTGCCAACCGACGCTTGCCGTCCGGTCGGTCAAGGTCAACGGCTGGGGCATCGGCCTCCGCGCGATGGCGCAGCGCGTGATCGACACGCAGCTGCCCAATACCTGGCCTGCGGAGATCTGTGTTGAACGTGTGCTGCTGATGGACGGTGAGGCGGCGATCGAGGGGTACCGCGTCCCGTAAGGAGCAAGCAGCCACCCGAAGGGCCATGGCCAGAGGTCCGTGTCAAGCGCAAAGGAGTGATCAATTGAACTACCGACAGATGGGCAACACCGGCATCCGTGTCTCTGCCGTAGGGCTAGGAACCAACCAGTTCGGCGGCAAGGTCGACCAGCAGGGCGTGAACGAGATCATCGCGGCTTCGCTCGATCTGGGTATCACCCTCATCGACACCGCCGATGTCTACCGCGGTGGACGCTCGGAGGAGACCCTTGGCGTCGCGCTCGCGGGGCGTTGGGATCGCGTCGTGCTGGCGACCAAGGTCTTCAATCCTATGGGCGACGGACCGAACGATCGCGGCGCCTCCCGCTACCATATCATCGCGGGGGTCGAGGCGAGTCTACGGCGCCTCAACACCGACCACATCGACCTTCTGCAGATGCACCGCTGGGACGCCGATGCGCCGATCGCGGAGACGCTCCGCGCGCTCGACGACCTGATCACCGCTGGCAAAGTGCGCTACATCGGTGCCTCGAACTACGCCGCCTGGCAGCTGGCGCATAGCAACCTCCTCGCTGAGGTGCGCGGCTGGACGCCCTTTGCCGCGGTGCAGAACCACTACCACATGTTCGAGCGCGAGATCGAGCGTGAAGTCCTGCCCTACTGCCGCGCCTACAACGTGGGTATCCTCCCCTACTTCCCGCTGGCGGGCGGCTTCCTCACCGGCAAGTACCGTCGCGGCGAGCCCGCGCCACCCGGATCGCGCGGCGAGTCCAACAGCTATGTGCA
>CAZYYC010000618.1:0-1693 GCA_964650935.1 uncultured Anaerolineales bacterium | reverse complement strand
TCGCCGATCGCGGCACAGATCCGCTCACGGCGACGCGCAAACTCCTCGGCTGGAAAAGCAAACTCAGACATCTCCGATGCCCCTTTCGTAGACCGGCTCACCGCGCCGGTCGAATCGGAAAATAGACGGTATACCGTTCATCCACGATCGCGTGGAGCGGCTTGAACTGAAAGTTGCGCTCTTGGTTGATGGTGCGGTATCCCTGCTGCCACACCGTCCACTCTCGCTCGTTGTGTGGGGCGAGGATCGTCGTTGGGTCGCCCTCGTCACCATAGAGCGTCCGTTCCTCATCGCAGAGCCCTGCAAGGACGACGGGGCCGTCCAGGAAGGCAGCACGCTCCATATCGTCCGGGAGCGGGCTAAGGACAAGGGCCTTCGGCAACACGACGCGCACTTGGTCCCGATGCCACACGCGATGCAGCCGCTCGTAACTCGACGGACGGCCCTTCACCGGCGCCGCCTCACCGTTGATCGAGATCGTCGCCCGATCGGCTAGCCACCAGGGCAGGCGCAGGTCCAGGGAGAACGCCACGGGCTGCTCCGCATCGACACGGAACTCGATCACCCACTCCTCCGGGCGGTGCCAGGCGCCGTCAGGCGTGGCAGCGGCCGGCAACGAGGCCTGGGTATCGAACGTCTGCGCGATCACCACCGGGACGCTCTCACGAATCCAGCGCGCCTCGCTGGGCACATACTGGTTCACGCGGAGCCCCTCATCGCCCTCGTAGTAGATGTAGGCCTGGTGAAAGGTAGGCGCCTGGACCAGACTGCCGTGACAGCACCAGAAGTCGTTCGTCGGCGATCCCCAGAGCTTCTGAGCGCCGGGCTCCAGCGGCAGGAAGTAGGCGATCATCCCGGTCACGGGGTTCTGTTGGGCCAGGATACCGTTGTAGAGATTCTGCTCGATATAGTCAGCATACCGCAGGTTGCCCGACCAGCGGTAGAGGTAGTCTGCCAGCCGCATCATGTTGTAGACCGTGCAGTGTTCCTGGGTCTTGTCCCCCAGCCGCGCGGCAAACTCAAACGGCGGCGTCCACACCTCGCCGTTGGTCTGCCCTCCGGTACAGAAGAAGCCGCGATCGGTGACGGCGCTCTTCCAGTAGGCCTCGGCGATCTCGCGGTAGCGCCCCTCGCCGGTTACCTCATAGGCGCGCGCCGCGCCGTGGGCCTCCGGAATCGTGGTGTTCGCGTGGCGGTTGGTGAGGGGATCCTCACCGGCGAGCAGCCGATCGAACAGCCGGGGCCGCTCATAGCGGCGCATCAGCTCCAGGTGCTCAGCCTCGCCCGTCAACCCATAGAGGTCGGCCCACGCCTCCAGCATCCCGCCGGTCTCGACATCGAGGATATCATCCATCTCCTCACGCGAGAACTGAGCGCTCCAGCGCGAGAACCACCGGGCCTGTCTGACCAGGACCTCGAGCGCCGGCTCACTGCCGGCGAACTTCACCATGTCGACCAGACCCATCAGCGTCTTGTGCGCCGTATAATGTGGCGCCCAGATCGGTTGCTTGCGCACAACCAGTTCGAAGTACTTCTCGGGAATCGACAGCGCCCATTCGCCGCCGTTGCGGGCCTGGCAGCGCGCCAACTCTGCGACGATGGCATCGGCCTTCGCCTTGGCCTCGGCATCGTCGGTCGCGGCGACCATACGCGCCGCAGCTGAGAGCCAGTGGCCTAGAAAGTGCCCTCGCAG
>CAZYYC010000617.1:0-1699 GCA_964650935.1 uncultured Anaerolineales bacterium | reverse complement strand
GCGCTGTACCACCGCAACGCGCCGCTCGCTGACGCGGGGGCCTTCGACACGCCGGGGATCTACATCCTCGACGGACGGTTCAGGGTCGCCTCCAGCACCGGCGACACGCGCATCGAGATCACGCCGGAGGAGATCGCGGGCTATGGCGGCGGCGGCAAGCAGTTCTGGCTCCAAGCCTCCGATGGCAAGGCCTATGCGGGTGCTGGGAATGTGTGGTTGGATGCCAATGGCATATCGATAGAGGCTCTGGGAAGTGATATCAGTGATATCAAGTGGTATATCGATGCCGTTCAGGTGTCCAGGATACGTGCATACCAAGTTGAGGATAACAACTTCGGATTTTTCGATACTTTTGCAACTTCCTCTGGCAAGGTTGCGGTGACATATATCCGGGCTGTGGGATATGACAGCTCTGCATATAATGCACACGTCATGATCTCTTCAGGAACCGCCGAACATGGTCCATACATCACCAACAGGATTGGCAATGTTGCCGTATTCGATGTTGTTAATAGTGAGGCGGTTGTCAAGAGCGGCAGTGTCCTTCACTTGGAGTCTTATGGCCTGTATGCATCTCCTCCACCAGCACCGCCCGCAGGGCACGTGCTATTGTGGGTCGGAACAGATGCGGTGGGTACATATCTCAATATTCAATGGTCGGATGGCGTTACTCAGCAAATAGCATTCAGGGCAGGCGCGTAAGGGGGAAAGAGAGATGAACCTGACCTACCGGGACATTGTACAGGGCATGCCGGCGATGATCGACGCGCTGCGGCTCAAGCCGTCGCCGACGGTGGCGATGGCGGCCAAGCTGGCGCGCAACGCCCGCAAGATGCAAGCGGCGCTGCAGGACTACCAGACAGCCGAGGGGGTCCTCATCGACGGCCTGCGCGACGAGCTCGGGCTGGGCGAGGGCGAGGCGTCCGACGACTTCACGCGCCGGGCCCAGGAGCTGCGCGAGGAGCTCCTCGAGGAGCCGATCGAGGTCGACGTCCGCCAGATCGGCCTCAGCGATCTGCTGCGCTGTGAAGAGGTCCGGCCGGCGTTCGAGATGCCGACCGCGATCCTGTTCGATCTGTCGTTCATGTTCAACATGGAGGAGGAGGTCGCCGATGCTGACGAACAGGCTGAGCAACCCGTCGTTTGAGGGCCATCTGGCCCCAACGCCCTTCCAGCACCGTGCGCTGGTCATCACGCCGGACCCGGCCTCGCCGCAGGCGGCGTACGTCACGGAGCGCGGCGAGATCAACAATCCTGAGGGGTGGCGCGCGTGGTACGTCCACGACCGCAGGCCACCCGCCCACGACCCGACCAACCCGGTCGGATGGGCCGAGCCCGAGGTGCGACTGGCGCCCCACGAGGGCCGGCAGTTCGACGCGCTGCACGGGGTAGCGATGTATACGTTCAGCCGTATCCACCACGGCGGCCTGATGCAGACGTTCGACACCACGCCGGGCGAGCTGCTGCGCGCGGGCGGCTATGCTCACGCGTGGTCCAGCAACACGGATGACGCTTTTCACAGTGAGGGCGTCGGGCGGCACGCATTTTCCGCGATCGAGGGCGAGACGCAGCACAACCAGGCGACCTTCCGCGTGGGGATCGATCCCACCGGAGGCACGGACCCCACCGCGGATACGGTGGTCTGGGGCCCAGGGATCCACGTCTATAACGCCTATGCCCCCGTCCCCGAGCTCCGCGT
>CAZYYC010000616.1:0-1699 GCA_964650935.1 uncultured Anaerolineales bacterium | reverse complement strand
CGTCGCGCTAACCGTCCTGCGTGGCGACCGGCTTGCCGCAGGCCGTGCAGAAGCGAATCTCGGGGGCCAGAGGGGCCCCACAAGCGTCGCAGAACCTGCCGCGCGGCCCGCGGTCGAGGGGCGAGCCACATGTCCCACAGAACCGCGCCCCCACGCGAACGTGCGCGCCGCATGCCGGACACACCTCCCCGCGCACCGGCGCGGGCGGCACCTCCTGCCTTGACGGCCCCGCGGCCCCATCCATTGACAGCTGCGTGGACGGCAGCTCAATCGGCTGCGGAGTTGCCACGACCCGGCGCTGCACCGGCACGGGTTCGGGCGGCCTGATAGGCAACGCAGCGTCCACGCGGCGCCGTTGCGCACGCGTGTCACTCACATAGAGGAGCCCGCCGATGAGCAGTAGCCCGGCCCCACTTAGACCGGCACCGCCCAGCAGGACCAGCGCAAGAAGGGTGGATAGGCGCGACCCGGCACCGACGTCGCTCGGTTCGGGCGTCACGAAGGCGCCGGGTGGCGCGACCACCATCGCGCCCGGCGTCGGCGGGGCGACGGCGGCTCCCGGCGGACCGGGCAGGACCAATCTGCCGTAGCCATAGCCCGTGTCGGGCCCCGGAGCGCCCAAGTCATGCGCGTTAGCGAGCAGGACGTCCACCAGCCCCTCGTGCGTGAGGTCCGGGTAGGCCGACCAGATGAGGGCCGCGACCCCGGCGACGTGCGGGGCCGAGGCCGACGTGCCGTCGAAACCCCGTCGCCCGTAGGTGACGCCCGTCACGCCCGTCGGCGCCGAGATCTCGGGCTTGAGCCGACCGTCACCGGTCGGGCCCTGCGAGCTGTAGTAGGCGAGCGTATCCGTGTCCCAGTCCACAGCCCCAACCGTCAGGGCGGTGATCGCGTCGCCCGGCGAGTTCACGCTGTAGGCAGGCACCGCGCCCACGATCTCCGCGCCGGGCCCGAGGGCGAAGATGTCAAAGGTCACGGCGCGGTCGGCGCTGTAGGCGTACATCGCCGCATAGACCACCGGCTCGGCGGTCTCCAGGATGACCCACTCGGCGGGCCACTGACCCGGCTCGCCGCTCTGGGCATCCTCAGACGTGGCAATCACCTCACCGCTCCCATCGAAGATGAACAGCTCGTAGTCCTGAGAGGGCCGCTCCCAGCTCTCCTCCCAGGTCAGGTAGACGCGCAGATAGCCGCTCGTGTAGATGGGCAACAGCGAAGAGCCCGGTGCGAAGTCGTGAAAGCCGTCGCCGTCGGCGTCCGCGAAGACCCCCCGATAGTGGACATCGGCCTCGTTGCCGGAGGAGTTCACCCACAGGACACCGCTCGCAGAGGTCTCATCCACGAGGCTCGCATCCCATCCCGTGCCGTCCCGCGGGCTGACCACGCCGCCCGCCGAGTGCGAGATGATGTCGACATCCTGCGCCGTGAGCCACGCCACCGCCTCGCCCATCGCTGCATCGCTGCCGTCGTACCAGGCCAGGAAGAGCTCCGCGTCGGGCGCAATCTCGTGGATGATCTCGGCGCACGCGGTGCCGTGGACCTCCTGCTCATCAAACCATCCGAAGGTCGCCACACTCACCGAGGCGGGTAGTGCCGACCCGAGCAGAGCTTCGTGGCCCGCGAAGCCCAGGTCGAGGATCCCGATCCGCAGCCCCGCGCCGGTGAAGCCCGCGCTGTGCCACGCCCCGACGCCGACGAC
>CAZYYC010000615.1:0-1703 GCA_964650935.1 uncultured Anaerolineales bacterium | reverse complement strand
AGCCGCCCGGGGTTGGCAGCGAGGGGGGAGAGGTCGGAACGGCTTTCCGACCTACATGCCGGGGGTGGGGGTGGGGAGGGGGGTGAGGGGGAGGTTGTAGTAGCCCTCCAGGACTTGGCGGAAGAGGGGGGCGGCGTAGGTGGAGCCTTCGCCGGCGTTCTCGAGCAGGACGACCATGGCGATCTCGGGGGCGTGGGCGGGCCAGTAGCCGGCGAACCAGCTGTGGGGCGCTTGACCGGCGACGCCGGTCTCCGCCGTGCCGGTCTTGCCGGCGACGGCGATGTCGAGCCCGGCGAAGCGGTGGGTCGCCGTGCCGATGGTGGGGTTGGTGGTGACGCCGAGCATCGCCTCACGGATCAGGGCCAGCTGGGCGGTGGAGACGGGCAGGTTGCCCACGGCCTCGGGGCGGGTGAGCTGCTCGGGGTGCTGCTCGTTGCCCTCGATGCGCGCGACGATGTAGGGGCGGTAGAGGGTGCCGCCGTTGGCGACGGCGCCGACCATGCGCGCGATCTGCAGCGGGGAGACGACGACGTAGCCCTGCCCGATGGCCATGTTGACCGTGTCGCCGGCGCCCCAGCCGACCTGCTGGGTGGCCCACTTCCAATCGGGGTCGGGGATGTTGCCCGCGGCCTCGGGCAGCTCCTGCAGCCCGGTCGGGGCGCCGAGCCCGAAGCCGCGCGCGAAGGTGGGCAGCGCGGTGGGGTCGATGGCGTCGAGCCGCAGGCCGACCTCGTAGAAGACGACGTTGCACGAGGCGGTGAGCCCGTCGGCGAGGTTGATGGGGCCGTGGCCCGTCTCGAGCCAGCACATCTTGCGGGCGGCGACGCCCAGGCCGTCCCAATAGCCGGGGCAATCGAAGGGGCTCTGGACGACCATCCCGCCGGGGCCGAGCGCCGCCGCCATGGTGACGATCTTGAAGACGGAGCCCGCCGGGTACTGGCCCAGCGTGGCGCGGTTGAGGAGCGGCTGACCGGCGTCGTAGAGCACGGCGTCGCGCGCCCCGGTCTCGGGCCGCACGAAGGCGTTGTTGTCGAAGCCGGGCCCGCTCGCCAGCGCGCGCACCGCACCGGTCGCGACGTCGATGGCCACCACGGCGCCCTTGCGGCTGCCGAGCGCGGCCTCCGCCGCCGCCTGCAGCGCGCGGTCGAGCGTGGTGTGGATGGCGCGCCCGCGCTCGGGCGCCCGCTCGCCCATGCGGCCCTGGGTCGTGCCGTCGGCGCCCACCAGCGTGAGCCGGGCGCCGTTGCTGCCCGCCAGCGCGGCCTCGCCCCAGGCCTCGAGCCCGGCGATGCCGACTGCCTCGTCGCCGCGGTAGCCGCGCGCGCGGTACTCGTCGTAGCGCTCCGCCGGCAGCGAGGAGATCCAGCCGATGACGTGGGCGCCGGCGCCGTCGAGCGGGTAGAATCGCCCGGTGCGCTCGCGACGCACGATGCCCGGCAGCGAGAGGGTGGCGTCCCACGCCAGGCTCTCCTCGGCGCTGATCTCGCGGATGGGGATGAACCAGTTGCGCGGCTGTCCGGCGTAGCGCTGCTGGATGGTGGCGGTGGGCAGGCCGAGCACCTGCGAGAGCGCGATGAGGACCGCGGGCTCGTCGGTCATCTGCTCGGGGACCACGCCGACGGTGACGATGGCGGCGGGGACCGCGAGCCCGGCGCCGGTGACGTCGTAGATGTTGGCGCGGGGGGGGATCTGGTAGTCGATGG
>CAZYYC010000614.1:0-1706 GCA_964650935.1 uncultured Anaerolineales bacterium | reverse complement strand
AGCAGCGTGCCCAGTGGATCGACCGTGTAGAAGCGCGCCTGCTGAATCAGGAAAGGCGAGAGTGTCGCCATCGCGGCGGCTAACAGACGCCCCTCGCGACCGGCGATCTGCCCGCCACAACTGCCTGCCGCGATGACAACCAGGATGCCGATCAAGCCGGACAGCAGGCGCGCAGCGAACAAGGGATCGGCACCGGGCGCGGTGACCATCAAGAGCTGCGCCACCCGTACCGGCAGATGACCATAGGGGAAATCCGGCACCGCAGCGCAGAGGTCACCGACCAGCGAGGTCGCTGCCGCTGCGCCGAGGAGGAAACGTTCATCCGGATGGGCTGCAATTCCCGCATCCCAGGCCGGAAACGGCAGTCGCAGCCCTGTCGCAACGAGCACGAGCACGAACCACAGACGGCGATGTGCCCTGCTCATCGTGCTACCCGAGCACCGCCGTCCCCCCCGCTGTGTCCGTCGAAGCGTCTCCACATCGTCAGTATAGCACCCTCAGTGCCTCATCCCACCGAGCAGGCGGCTTGACGTCTTCGTCCCGTGCACTAGACTCACGGGCGTCGTCGCGACGAGTAAGAAGGGAGATATCTATGGTGACGAAGGCATTTCGCGGTATGCCGCACCGGCGGATGGGCCGTTCAGGTCTGTGGGTCTCTGAAGTGGGGCTCGGACTGTGGAAGTGGGGGGATCCCACCTATGATGGTTCACGCGTCGGGCAGGCAGATGGGTTTCGCATCCTCGATCGGGCCCTGGAGCTGGGCGTGACTCATTGGGACACGGCGAATTCGTACAACGCCGGCTCCGGTAACAGCGAGCGTCTCTTGGGACGTTACTTTGCAGGCCGCAGCCCAAGAGTCCGCGACCAGGTCGTGTTGGCGACCAAGGTCTGCAACGCTGTTCGCGAGGAAGGTGAGGTACAGCGCGAGTTCACGCCCAATGAGCGTGGGGCTTCCCGTGGCTACATCCTTAGGGCGGTGGAGGACTCACTGAGGCGCCTGCAGACGGATTACATTGACGTGCTCTACCACCACGTCCCTACCCTGACAGCCGATGGCGACTGGGAAGCTCCCCTGGACGAGACGTGGGACGCCCTCAATCTGCTCATCGACCAAGGCAAGGTGCGCTATCTGGCGGTTTCCAACCGCAGCATCGACCAACTCGAGGCCGAGGCCGAGGCCCTCAAGACTGTCACGCCGAACCCCTCTCGTCGGATCGTCGCGGTACAGAATGCGTACAACATCCTGCAGCGCCCCGATGTCGCCTCCTCTACCGGTGAGGCCACTCTGAACGACGCACAGGCCTTTCTGGATGCGCTGACTGCGCGCGGCATCGGGCTGGTACCCTACGTTCCGCTGGCCGTGGGCCTGCTCACCGGCCGCTATCGCAAGGGGAGCATTGACCCCAACGGTCGAGTCACCAACGAGGAATGGGCAGCCGCGGTACTGACCGAGCGCAATCTGGAGGTGGTCGAGAAGCTGATCGTGTTTGCCGAAGACAAGGGGTGCTCACTGGCCCAGCTTGCGATCGGTTGGCTGCTGGCACACGAGCAGGTCTGCTCGGTGATCGCGGGCGTGACGAAGCTCTCGCACCTGGAAGACAACGTCCAGGCGGTGAACGTGCGCCTGACACCTGAGGATATGGTGGAACTGGACCGACTCACGACCTGACAACGTCAGTGACCTTCGGTCGCAGCGCAGAACGCAC
>CAZYYC010000613.1:0-1707 GCA_964650935.1 uncultured Anaerolineales bacterium | reverse complement strand
TTGCCCAAGGATACCTACGTCAACCTGATGGCACAGTACACGCCGGCGCACAAGGCCTACGATTATCCGGAGATCTCCAGGAGGATCACCGCTGAGGAGTATCAGCAGGTCGTCAACCGCGCGAAAGAGGTCGGTCTCACCAACCTCGACGTCCAAGGCTACCGGTGGCTAGGTAGCTAGAAGCTCAACGTTAGGTGCCGTAGGTCGATAACCGCTCCGGTCTGAAGCAGGAAATCCATCCCGAGAATACCGTTGAGATCAAAAAGCATAGTCGATGCCGCCGACCTCAACGTCGAAGACGGCCTTCGTCCCCACCTGTAGACGCTCAACGGACCGCACGAAGACCACCTCGGTGCCACCAACTCCGCGCACCGTATAGAGAATGTCGTCAGGTTCTGGATTCACGCCGATCGTGGACAAATGATCGGCGGAGAGCATGGTGCTACCCGAACCCGTGTCAACGATAGCGTCGGGTATGTCGACCCGCTGTCCTTGAGCAACGACGGATACGGTGACAAAGAGCAGGTCATCCCGCAGCGTGAGATGCATGTGCTCCACGAAGGCCCAGCCACTGTCGCTCGCGAATGTCCAGCACCTCGCGCCCGGTATGGACGAAGTAGAGCTCGCGCAGGGGATACTCCTGATGCAACAGACGATACCGCTGCAGTGCTGCGCGCCCGTCGGGACAGCGCTCGACCACGGCAATGTGATCCAGGCGGCGCTGCTGACCTTCGGTACGAGCCTCCAGGGCCTCTATCACTAGCCACTGGCCAGGATAGCTCTCGCGGATCTCTTCCCACCGCATAGCTCACCTCCAAATCTGAGAGACCCTGAGCCGATCCGTCACGAATGCAGCGAAAGGACACCTCTCTCGTCCACAAGAGCACCTACACGTCGAGGTTCTGGACCTCTAGGGCGTGGGACTGGATGAACTTGCGGCGCGGGGGAACGGAGGCGCCCATGAGCATACTGAAGATGCGGTCGGCCTCGGCGGCGTCCTCGATAGCCACACGTTTGAGAGTGCGCTGTTCGGGGTCCATGGTGGTATCCCAGAGCTGCTGGGGGTTCATCTCGCCCAGACCCTTGTAGCGCTGCAGCGCGTACTTGCGCCCCTCGAGCTCACGGATGGTGCGCGCCAGGTCGCCCTCGGTATAGACATACTGCTCGTCGCGGCCCGCCTTGACGAGGTAGAGCGGGGGCTGCGCGATGTAGAGGTGGCCCGTCTCGATCAGCGCGGTCATGTAGCGGAAGAAGAAGGTGAGCAGCAAGGTGGTGATGTGAGCGCCGTCGACGTCCGCATCGGTCATGATGATCACGCGGTCGTAGCGCAGGCCCTCCACCGAGAACTGATCCCCAATACTGCAGCCCAGGGCGGAGATGATCGCCTGGATCTCGCGGTTACCGAGAATGCGGTTGAGACCGGCACGCTCGGTGTTGAGGATCTTGCCGCGGAGGGGGAGAATAGCCTGGAACTGGCGGTCGCGGCCCTGCTTGGCCGAACCGCCGGCGGAGTCACCCTCGACAATGAAGATCTCGCTGCGGCTGGCGTCACGGCTGGAGCAGTCGGCGAGCTTTCCGGGCAGCGTCATACTCTCCAGCGCACTCTTGCGGATCACGAGGTCACGGGCCTTGCGCGCCGCGGCACGGGCCTTCAGCGCGGTGAGGCCCTTCTCGACGATGCGACGGGCCGCCTTGGGATCGGTCTCG
>CAZYYC010000612.1:0-1710 GCA_964650935.1 uncultured Anaerolineales bacterium | reverse complement strand
AGACGAGATGAATGTGGTTGGGCATAATCGCGTAAGCCAGCAAGTCGAAGACTGTCCATCTCGGTGGTGAAGTGCGTCTTTGACGATCCCCGCGCTGGCCGGCGATGCCGGCCAGCGTGGTCCCGTACCGGCTGCGTCAAGTGCGCTCTCAACCCATCCGAAGTGCTTGCGCTCCAGAGCCAACCGTGCGGTGGCCAGTGCGTCGCTCTCTAGCTGACACCGCTCAAGCTCTGCCTGATCGGCGTGTATCGACTGGAGAAGTGAATTCATCAGCGATCCCGCGAGCCTGGCAACGACGTGGAAGGTGGCACCAGAAGGTTGGTAGTGCGGCAGATGCCGTCTGTAGAAGGTTCGTGCGGATATGGTGGCCTCCTGTTGTCATGTAGGGCGGGAAGCCGTCCCGCCCATCCGCCCATCCGCCCTCACGTCCGTGCGACAATCAACGGCAGCAGCTCCAGCGACCACAGCCGTTCGATCACCTCAGGGCTCAGCGCGTCGCCCGGCTCGCAGAGCAGCGCCCGGGTTACCGGATCATACGCGGCATAGCGAACCTCGAAGGGGCCGGGCGGGGGCCCCGCCGGCACCCAGCGCGGGCGGCTGCTCTCGGCCACGTTGGCGAAGAGATCCGGTCGCTCGATCATGGCCTGGGCCAGACCGAAGAGATCGCCATCGTCGTGCGCCCCCGACGGCGAGAGCTGCGCTAACAGCGCCTCCGTCGTCAGGGGATGCTCCGCCGTCAGCAGCACGGTCCGTGCCAGCACCTCGAGGTGTGCCGCCGGCGGTCGTGTCACGGAGCGCCGCACGAACCACCGTCCGCCCAAGCTCACAAAACGTGCATCGTGGCGCAGCGTGTGCACCAGCTCCGTCAATACCACGTCGCCGCAGTGCCACAGGACATAGTCCACGCACGCCGCCTCATCGGTCGCCGCTGCCAGGTCGGTCACCAGGTCGATGACCGCTTGGCGCCACGCCTCGATCCGCAAGCGACCCGGCCCTTCTGCCGCCGTGCCGAAGATGCGGGGGTGCGGGTGGCCGTCGAGCTGCACCACCACCCCGGGTCCGCGGGTTGAAAGCACCTCGCCGACGACGGGTGTCTGAGAACGCAGGCTACCGCGTGCACCCTCGACCGCGAACAACCCGATCTCACCCGCGTGCCACGCGCTGCGGGGGCCCCAGAGGCGCACATGATCCGCCACCGGCACCTCGCGCTCCCGCGCCTGGTGTCGCCACACCTCCGCCTCACGCAGCAGCGTCGCAGCACGACGGGCAGCGGGTGACCCCGCCTGCCCACCCAGCCGCTCCGCCACCAGATGGCGCACGAGCTCCGTCAACGTCTCGGCCCGGCACGACCGCCGCATCCGCCGCACCGCGCGCACCAGGTCATCATCCGTGATCCGAAACGGGGGACCCTCAGGCGCCTCCCCCTTGATCGCACCACCCTGCCAATAGCTCACCTCAGGCTCACCGAGCTCGAGGTCGGACGCCTCCATCGGCTGCGCTGCCGCCACCTTCTCGCCGGAGGCGTACAGAGGCGTGACCACGAAAGCGATCCGGCCTCCCGGATCGCGCACCAGCCGGTGTGCCTCCGCCAGAAAGGCAGCGGACAAGGGCGTGGCCCCGCTAAAAGACGCCTCCGCCGCAGGAGGTGATGGGCACGCCTGCGAGGTCGCACCGCTCGGGGGGCTGCCCACAATGACGTCGAAACCCGTC
>CAZYYC010000611.1:0-1722 GCA_964650935.1 uncultured Anaerolineales bacterium | reverse complement strand
CACCTCTACGAACTCGCCGGCTAAATTTCCGTCCACTTTATCGGGAACACTCCAGCGCATCACCGCTTCGACCGGGGGCTCCACGAAGGCAGGAAGATCATCGTCACGCCATAACCATGCTGCTCTTCCGCCTCCGCAAACGGTGTCCACATGGCTCCATCGCGGCATCACAGCCCTTCACCGGGCTTCTGACCGCGCCCGCGCTACTCTTCCTCGACGGTGGAGCGAACGAACTAGAGGCTCAGTCCGATGCCCCGTTCCGCTCCAGGGCGGCGCGGATCGCTTGGCCGGGTCAGGCTTTGCCCGAGTTGCTGGGCGCGTGCTTCGGCGGCCTTCCTGTCCTGTTCTGCGGCGAGGCGCTCCGCTTCGACATGGAGGGCGCGTTCGCGGACGAGCTTTGCGTCCTCGGGCAGGGGGAGGGCTTCGAGTCGTTCGAGGGTCTGGCTGTCCTGCGCCTGTCTGTGGAGCTGGGCGACGCGACGGACGACGGTGCTCGGGGTGGTGTTGCCGAAGGCCCGCTGGGACAGGGCGATGCTCTCCTGGCTGTGGCGGCGGGTGAGCTCGCGCAACTCGTCGCGTGCTTGCTCCGCCATCGTGCGGGCCTCGATCACCGCGGGGTCTGTCTCGGCGGTGTGCTGGGCGGCGGCCTGCGCCCACGCGGGGACGCCTGCTTCGGTCTGCGGGATGGTACCACATCGGCCCCGCACGGTGCGTTCGGTCGCGTCGTGGTTGCTGCGTGCCTCGTTGCGCTCGATCCGGTCGCGCAGCCGGGCGCGCTCGGCGTCCACGAGCGCGGCGGGGCCGTCCGCCACGAGCCCGGCGACCTCCTGCCGGGCTCGTGGCGGCAGCCAGGCCTCGGTCGGCGCGGTCGCGGGCGAGTGCGTCGGTGAACTGCTGCCGGGCGTCGTTCAGGTCCGTGGCGACAACGTGGAGGGTGTTGGTGTGGCGGCCTCGGGTCATGCCGACGTAGACCCCGGCCGCGTCCAGCCCGTCAGACAGGACGATGTGCGACTGGTCGACGGTGGCGCCTTGGACGCCGTAGGCGGTGACCGCGCAGGCCAGGTGAGCGTTCTCGCCCACATACTCCGCCGGGAGCCGCACCGTGGGCTGCCACTTGCGGCCAGTGCCGGCCTCCCGCACGAACACGTCGCCGTCGTCGGTGACGCGCTGCACAGTCCAGGTCTGCCGGTTGGCGACCCCAACCTCGGCATCGTTCTGACGGGTCTGGATCACGTCGCCGACCCCGATGGGCAGTCCGTCGCTGCCGGTGGTGGTGCGGGCGTCGTCGACCTGCCCGCGCTCGACCCGTTCGGCACGGATGCGCTCGTTCAGCATCCGGGCCTCGTCGTTGCTCGCCGCCGTGACCGCATCCCCAGTCTTGGCGTCGCGGGCGATCACGCCGCGCAGGTCTTCCTCGGTCTCGTGCAGGGCCACGAGCCCGAGAGCGTGGAGCCGGTCGAACAGGGCAGCAGGGTTCTCGCCCCTGCGGAGCTGGAGGGTGAGGTCGGCGTAGCTGGGGTCTCTGAAGCGGTGCAGGGTGCTCATGTCGTGCAGGGACGGGGCGAGCTGGGCAGCGAGGTCGAGGACCCCGCCGCGGCCGACCGCGGGGAGCTGTGCCCGGTCCCCGACGAGCGCGAGGGTTGCGCCGTGCTCGTCCGCGACGGTCAGCAGCGCCAGGGCGATGTCCTGATCCAGCATCCCCGCCTCATCGATGACAACCCG
>CAZYYC010000610.1:0-1727 GCA_964650935.1 uncultured Anaerolineales bacterium | reverse complement strand
CACACCCCGCTCGAGGCCCAGCAGCTCTTCCAGATCAACACCCTGGCAGCCATCCCGCAGATCGGGACCGACCCGGACCAGCCGCGGGCCGGGATGTTGGTGACCGTCTCTCAACCCCTCCACCCCGCCGCCGAGGCCTTCCGCGACCTGCGCACCAGCGTCCGCTTCGCCAACCTGGATCACGCCGCCGGGACGCTTATGGTCACCAGCCCCCTGCCCGGGGAGGGCAAGTCCCTGGTCGCCGCCAACCTCGCCGCCTCGCTCGCCCAGCAGAACCACAAGGTCGTGTTGGTCGAGGCCGACCTGCGCCGCCCCACCGTCCACAAGTACGTCAACCAGTCCAACGCCTGCGGCATCGTCGAGGCCCTATTGATGATCAGCGACCAGGGCGAGGCAGCCTTCGAGAGCCCGGCCTTCCGCGACCTCTTTCAGCCCGTCGCGGAGACCGAGGGCGCCCTGCTCGTGCTCAACGGCTGTGATAACGCGCCCAACCCCGCTGAGCTGTTGGGCTCGGCGGTCTTCGCTCAGCTGTTGGCGTGGCTCAGGGACTGGGCCGACTACGTCATTGTGGACACCCCCCCGGTGCTCAGCGTCACCGACGCCGCGGTCGTCAGCACCCTGGTGGATGCTACCATCGTCGTCGCCGCCGTCGGCGAGACGCGCATGAACGCGCTCGCGCAGACGCTCGAGCGGCTCAGCGCGGTCGGCGCCCACATCCTGGGCCTCGTCCTCAACGGCGTCTCCTCCAAGTCCCACGGCTACTACGGTTACTATTACCCGGCCTACGGCACCTACAGCCGCAACGACGGGGACCACGACCGCGCCGCCCCGAAGCCGGCGCCCTTGCGCAGCGACAAAGTCACACAAGCCAAAGATTGACCCCCGATGAGGGAATCCTAACGTCGGCCTGATCTGGAAATCGGAATACCATGGAACTTCGCCAATACGTGATGATCGTCTGGAAGCGGTGGTGGCTGATCGTGCTCACCACCGCTGTCGCCGCGGGCACAGGGCTGGTCGTCAGCCTCACCGCCACCCCGATGTACCGCTCAACCGTCACCCTCGAGGTCGAGAGCGGCACCGATCCCGCCCAGGACGCCTACATCGCCTACCGCGGGAGCCTCGCCGTCGCCGGCACCTATGCCCAGCAGATCGCCACGCCCACCGTCATCGACCAGGTGATCGCTCGGCTGGGTCTCGAGCTGCCCACCCGTCAGGTGATGAGCTACCTCTCCGCCACCCAGGTGGGCGACACCAGCATGATCGAGATCAGCGCCCAACACCCCAGCCCCGAGCTCGCCAAGGCCCTCGCCGAGACCACCGCCCAGGTCTTCATCGAGCAGAAAGCCGCCCAGCAGGCCGCCCGCTACGGCGCCTCGCTGGCCGAGCTCGAGGCCCAGACCGCCGAGCTGGAGGCCGGGATTATGCGCACCCGCGGCACCATCGCCAACCTCGGCGATGCCCAGGACCTCGGGCCCGCCGCGCGCACCGAGCTCGCCCGCCTGCAGACCCAGCTCAGCAACGACCAGACCCGGCTCACCATCCTGCTCCAGTCCACCGAGCAGTTCCGCCTGGCGATGACGCGCTACGGCGATTACATCACCGTCTTCAGCACCGCCGAGTTGCCCCTGGCCCCCTTCTCACCCCGCCCCCTGCGCAACACCGCGCTCGCCCTCGTCGTCGGCGCTATGATCGGCGTCGGCACCGCCTTCCTGCTCGACTACCTC
>CAZYYC010000609.1:0-1731 GCA_964650935.1 uncultured Anaerolineales bacterium | reverse complement strand
CGACGATCATCAGAAGAATATTAACAGATGGTTAACCTTTGTCAAGTCACCCGCGGCCCACGCGAATCAGACTACGACCAACGGCTGCTGCAACATCGAACGAGCACGTGCCCATCACCCACCTTAACAAAGCGGGGAGCCCGACGGGCTCCCCGCGCGTCACCTGCCCGCCGCAAGCCTCAGCCGACAGGCCCGCCATACTTAGCCGCGCCTAGAACAGCCGCTTTAGCCTGGCGACCAAACTCTCTGCAGGTGCAGGCGTCGCGGCACCGATCTCTGTCGATCGACGGCCAACCTGCTTGTAGAAGCGACGCTCCCAGTCCTTGTATTCCTCTCTTGCCACATCTGCCACCAGCAACCCGTACATCGTACATCCTCCCTCTTGCCTTATGCTAGAGAAGTACGCCCGCCATCCGGATCGCCCCTTTCGCGCCAACGGCACCACGCCGTCTTGACACAAAAAAAGGACACGCCAGATAACTGGGCGTCCTTCTTCCACGCCTACGAGGTTAGCTGTCGGGCTCGGGTCAAAGAAGTAACCCTGCCGAAGCGGGCCCACGACTGTGCACCGGCTTCAGGTTCGCCCCACGTTTGGTTCCCCCGCTGCTGTCGCATTAGGCGGTCATCGACTCAACCTGTTCACGTGCTTTGAGGGCGTCTTGCTTCCCTCAACACCACCGTATTATACACGATAATCATCAGAAGAATATTAACGAATCGTTAAATCCCCGCCAACTCGCCCACCGGCAGCCATCGAGACGCCTACCCCACACCCCCCTTTGACACCCTTGTAGCGCATGCCTCCGGCTTGCGCATCCCCCGGAGGCAATCGAGACGATTGCCCCACACCCCCTCCGCCGTCGCTGTAGCGCACGCCGCTCGGAAGCGGTGCTCCGGCTTGCGCCCCTCCCCCGGAGGCAATCGAGACGATTACCCTACACCCCACGAAATTGCCCCGGGGTGGTGCCTTGAACGGCGCCGATTCCTACCCTATGATGGAGGTAACCGAACCGATGCGATCCTGACCGGAGGACACCACCATGACGCAGACGATCTTCCGCAGCGAGAGGAACCGCAACCACCCCTACGCCAGGATCGACAGGCGCATTCCCGAGGACCCCAACCTCTCTTGGCAGGCCAAGGGCCTGATGACCTACCTCCTCAGCCGTCCCGATAACTGGCAGGTCCGCGTCTCCGACCTCGTCCGCCGCGGCGCCGACGGCGCGACCACCGTCCGCTCGACGCTGCGCGAGCTGGAATCCCACGGCTACATCATCCGCGAGCGGTTGACCGATCCCCGGACCGGTCGCTTCGCCGGCGTCCGCCTGACCGTCTACGAGCACCCCGAGCTTGCGTATCTACAACCGGTGCCTGACGGCCCGCCACGGAGCGCCACCCCACACGCGGCACTTCCGAACGCGGCACTCCCGCGCACGGATGATCCGCGTGTGGAAAACCCGGATGCAGAAAACCCGCATGCGGGACGTCCGCATCCGGGCAACCGCGCCCTACTAAGTAATGAGAATACTAAGACTGAGGTTACCAAAAAAGAAGATGATGTTGATGATGTCGCGCCCCAAAGCGCGCGCGCTCAGCTCGAAGCCGGCGACCCGCTCCCGGCACATCCGGCATCCGCGCCTCAGACGGCGTCCGCGCCTCAGACGGCGTTCGCGCCCTCACTCGCTCCGCGAGCCGCTCCGCGGCGTGACCGTCGCACTGAGCTCGGCCCAC
>CAZYYC010000608.1:0-1740 GCA_964650935.1 uncultured Anaerolineales bacterium | reverse complement strand
TTGCCCGCCTGCAACCACCTGGATCTGGTTGGCTCCTGTCCGGATGTGGGTGGATGGGATCGTCACCGTGAACGTGTGATCGCTACCCGTCGGCCAGGTATTGGTATAGACGGTGTGGCTATTGAGCAGTATCTTGACTGAGTGATACGGCGATGCCGCGCTGCCCCTGAGCCGGCCTTCCATCGTCGCGGTCGGCACGGCCTGCACCGGGTTGGGAACCTCAAACGCGTAGGTGCCTGTCACAGACCCACCGGCGGATGTGAGCCGACCCCAATACCAGATGTCACCGGCTTGATCGGGATAGGCCGGTGCATAGCGGCGATCCTCCTCAAGGTGGCGCGTCGCGACGAAATAGGTGAGTGGGGTGCCGACTCCCTGGGGCGTGGCGTCAAGCGGGGTGATCCGTTGACCGTCTTCCGTACCCACGATCAGCCAGTAGACGTTGGTATCCGTATACAGGGTGTTGACCGCTTCCGCATAGAAGCGCACGACATTGCCCGGCCCGAAGAGCCCGGGGGCGATGTGGTCGATCTCGATGGCGACTTCCTGACCCCTGTTGAGGACCTGGAGGTGTCTGGGATCGACGGCGCTCAGATCGATGCCTGGGTCTGCGGCCTGCAGTTCCTCAAAGGTCACGGCGTAGATGCCTGCGCTGTGGGTCTCGATGCGGTAGGCAGGCGTTGTCCCTGACGAGGTCGAGGCATGAGCGAGACTCGTCGGTGAGGCGGCGGAGGCGTCATAGGAGGGAGACAGGCGCCAAGGCAGGGCTTGTTCATAGTTCAGCAGGTGGCCCCCAAGGAAGTGTTCGAAAGGATCCGCCTGTGTCCTGGAGACGGGGGTCCCAGGGATCGCTACGGCTGAGGACGGAGCATTGAAGGATAGCTCGACCTCGATCTCCGAGAAGAACCTGACCTGGCCGGAGACCGGATTGTACTGCAGGGGAAAGATCTGAAGCTGTGCTATATACTGATCGCGAATCTGCCAAGTGTAGGCAAGCACAGCTTGTTCTGCAGGCAGGTCGGCGTCGGTGGCGTAGGCGTGGGCGTCACGCTGCAAAACCCAGGACGTGACGTGCTCCAGCTCATCCCATGAAGGGCTTTCCTCCAACACGGGTTGCGGTTCCGGGCAGAGATTGTAGCTACCGTGTAGCACGGTCGACTCGGCCCGCGTGACGCGCACAACCGGCACCGACTGGGGCGGTAGACCTACCATCGTGCCCAGGCTGGGGAGGGCGGGGTGGCCGGGCTGGGCTGTCGTTGGATAGCCCGGCAGCGAGGGCTTGAGGCAAACGCCTTCCGGCCCCTGGTACTCGATGAGGTCTAGGTGCGGGGGGGTGATCGCGAGCACAAGACGATCGCGATGCGTCTCTAGAACCCGGATTCCCTGGTTCTGTGAGCTCGGAGCGATGCGTTCGTCACGGGCCTCCGCCACTGGAGGAGCGACCTCGGTAGTGCCTATCGGATCGCCCACGCGCGACGGCTGAGACTGCGCTGCCACGGGTGCGGTCAAGTCGAGCGCAAGGCCCCACGCGGCAAAGAGGACGCTTGTGACGATAACGGCAACAACGCCTTCCCTCAAGGCATTCATACGCTTCATACTCACCTCACAAGGCTCCCACCGTATTTGCTTGATGTGACAACCGCCGGACCCGACACTCGACCCGCTGCGCGGCTCATCTCATCGTTCTGTCTGAGCTGTGGCGGTGGCGACCGGGGTCGATCAGGAAGCGGTAGAGTCGCC
>CAZYYC010000607.1:0-1742 GCA_964650935.1 uncultured Anaerolineales bacterium | reverse complement strand
CCCCCCGAGTCCCTTATACGCTACCTCAGACTCCCAGGATTCTACCCGTGAAGAGCGTTCTAGCAACTCCACGCTTCCGGGAAGCTCGCCGAACCCCCACGCAACCCGACGGGGCCCCCGGACGCCTGCACCCCCACAACCCCACGCACTTCCTAGCTTCCCGGAAGATCCGCCGCATGACGTCTTCCGGGAAGCTCGCCGAACCCCCACGAGACCCGACTGGGCCCCCGGACGCCTATCCCCGCACAGCACCACGCGCCGCCTGGCTTCCCGGAAGATCCAGCGCGTGCCGATAGTGCAGATCCCAGAGTGACGTACAATCTGCCCTATCCGTGTTGGCTAACCGACGAAAGAGGCGACATCATGAGATTAGCACACTTGGGCTGCGGCCCACGGGCCCGAGCCCACGCTCGAGCCTTCGAGTTCGTCAAGAAGGGCACCATCGGGGCCATCTGCGACTTCAATGAGGAGCGTCTCAACGCCTTTGGCGACGAGTTCGGCATCGCTGCCGGGCATCGCTACACCGACTATCAGCAGATGCTCGTAAAGGAGAAGCCGGAGGTCCTGGACATCGTGACGGCCCCCACCCTACGCGTCGAGTTGATGCGGGCAGCCTCCGAGGCGGGGGTGCCGGTCGCCATCGTGGAGAAGCCGGTCGCGATCCAGGGCGAGGACTATCGCGAGATCAAGGCCCTCAACGAGACCACCGCCACGCGCTTCGTGGTGAACACCCAGCTGCACTTCCACCGGCAGAACCTGGCCCTGAAGCGCGCCGTGGCGGAGGGCCGCATCGGCGAGGTGCGTTTCCTGGAGGCCAGCGCGCGCTCCACCATCTTGGATCAGGGCGTCCACGTCCTGGAGTTGGCCACGACCTATAACGACCATGCCTCTCCGGTGCGCGTCTTCGGGCAGGTCTCGGGAGCCGACAACCTGGCCCCCAGAACCGGTCTCCCACGCGGAGTCGGCTACCAGCCCTCGCCCGACATCGCCGAAGCTGCCGTCACCTTTGCTAACGGCGTCCAGGCATTGCTGCTCAGCGGACACATCGCCCCCGTGGTCGGAGAGCACACCAGCATCTATGCTCACAAGCGGATCGCCGCCTACGGGACGCGCGGCTTCGTGCACTGGACGATGCACGGGTGGGAGCGATTCACGGCGCAGGACGGGTACCAGAGCGGCACCCACGACTACGCCTACGAGGACATCCGCGCCCAGGCTGCCCTGCTGGACGCGGCCTTCGATTGGGCCGCCGACCCCGGGAAGCTGCATCCCACACGGTTGGCGCTCAACCTCGAGCAGTTCAGCATCATCCTGGCAACCTACGTGAGCGCGCTGACCTCCTCGGCGGTCGATCTGCCGTTCGACCCGCCGGACGGGCTCCTCGATGCCCTACGGCAGCACCTAGGCTCAACGGTCTAGGGCATACGGATAGCCAAGAATCGGAACGACGGATCAGTGACCCGTCGCACACGTAACCGAAGGGAGAAGACCGCATGGAAGGTTCGATGAAGAAGGTCGTGATCTCCGCCGTAAGACAGGCAGAGTTGGTCGAGATGCCGATTCCCCGGCCCAAGGCGAACTGGGCCCTGGTCCGCATGACCGTCGTGCCGATGTGCACCGAGTACAAGGCCTGGCTCCGTGGACCGGGGGACAGCGGGCTAATACCGGCCCTGGGTCACGAAGGCGTGGGCGAGGTCATCGAGGTCGCCCAACCCTGTGGCGTCGAGATAGGCGACAGGGTG
>CAZYYC010000606.1:337-1743 GCA_964650935.1 uncultured Anaerolineales bacterium | reverse complement strand
GGCTGACCCGGTCAAGCCCGGGACTCCGAACCGGCACGCATGCCTGGACTCCTCGACTTGTCGAGGCCATCCCGGTCAAGACGGGGGCTCCGAACCAGCGCACATGCTTGGACTCCTCGACTTGTCGAGGCTGACCCGGTCAAGCCCGGGACTCCGAACCGGCACGCATGCCTGGACTCCTCGCCTTGTCGAGGCCATCCCGGTCAAGACCGGGGCTCCGAACCACGGTGGACTCCTCGACTTGTCGAGGCCGCCCCGGTCCTCAAAGCTTCGTAAGCGTTTTCGCCCAATCGCGCATGGGGCCGGGCTTGTGCCGGGCGACGTACGCCTTAAAGAGGCGGATGCTCTCCTCCCGCAGCAGGCCGCCCGTCATCCTGGGCATCTGATAGCCCGGCAAGTCCTCTTCCTTCCTGGCCCAGGCCTGGACCACGTCCACCGCCCCATCGCCCGGCGATTCCAGGCCGTAGACGATCGCGCCCAGGAAGAAGGACATGGCCGCCCCCATGCACATCAGGCACGGTTCCAGGTTGGTAAAGAGCCGCGCTCTGCCCCGCTCGGCGAAAGAGAGCTGCCGTTTGTCAGCCTCTTCCAGAGCAACCAGCTCCGCGTGGCCCAGGAAGCGCTTCTCGCGTTGCTCGGAAGTTGAAGCCTGGGCGATGATCTCGTCGTCGAGGACGACGATGGACGCGATGGGGAACTCGCCCTGTTCCATCGCTTCGGCAGCCAGGGCCAGGACCGTTCGCATAAAGGCTTCCGGTGTCTTTATCCTGTTTCCACTCCGTGTCGGTATCATGTCAATAACTGGGTAAGGTGGGCAGCCGGCCATGACGCACGGGGTTGCAGCGCCTCAGATCACCTTGTCGTCCGTTCCCGCCAGTTGCCGCAGGTACTCCGTCTGACCCGCGTGGTAGCTCTCGTGCCAGAACAGAAAGAAAATGAGCTGGCCGAGGGTGGTCGTCCCCAGGAAGCTCTCCACCTCGCGCGCCAGCTCGTCCGGCGTGATGGCTTGCAGCCTCGCCGCCAATGCACTCTGGCTCTGCTCCAGGGTTGCGAGCAGTTGCTCCAGCGTGAGGATGTCGTCCCCGTCGCTGCACACCGGCTCCGAGCCGTACCCGTACCGCCTGGCATGAGCCTCGCCGAGGATGGCCTCCTCTCCCAGCGAGCGCAGCATGGTGTTGCGGTTGTCGGCCAGGTGGCCCAGCACCCAGTTCAGGCAGTTGCCGCGAAACGGAAGTTGCAGCAGGCTGTCTGCATGACTCAGGCCTTTTGTTTGGGCTTGGATGATGCCCAGATTCCGCTCGAGTCCGCCGATAAGATCCGTCGTCGTGATCATTTTGTCCTCCTATGGAGCAGGCAACCTTCCTGGAAGCGCTAGCTTCCAGGAAGGTGATGTCATCAATATCGCC
>CAZYYC010000606.1:0-327 GCA_964650935.1 uncultured Anaerolineales bacterium | reverse complement strand
ACGTGCTCCGGGTCGTACCCATCCCCGAATTTGGTCTTGGGCATGCCCGCCTTGCGCGCCATCATCTCCTCGTACTCGGCGTCGTCCACCATGGCCACGCAGCGGCCGATGCACGACTCGCCGTCCACAAAGCGCCACGGGAAGAAGGCGACCGTCGTGCGCCGGTTGCACAACAGGTCGATGTCGCCGCCCAGGCACTCGGCGTGGATGATGTGGTACGGGAACATCTCGATGTGCATGAGCTGGTATTTGTCGTCCGTGAAGCGCTCTTCCATGGTCGTCCCGTACATCTCGCGGAAGAGCTTGTCGGCCTCGGCGGCCTGGCGG
>CAZYYC010000605.1:0-1746 GCA_964650935.1 uncultured Anaerolineales bacterium | reverse complement strand
GCGACCGTTGAGCGCATCGCGGCAGGTTGGGCACAGCATCACCTGACGGTGGATGCCCCGGGTTGGCGACGGGATGCTGAGGTTGGTGTGTGGGAGGTGACGCGGTGAGGGGGGGCGGAACCTTCCGGGTTGCCGGAGAGGAGAAGCAGCAACCCGGCGGGAAGAGCGCGGTCGTCTTCGGCGCGGGGAGCGTGGGGCGGGGCTTCCTGGGCCAGCTCTTCACCGAGTCGGGCTATGAGGTGGTTTTCGTGGACGTGGATGGGCCGCTGGTGGCGGCGCTTGCCGAGCGGGGCGGCTACACGCTGCGCCTCTCCGGCGTCACGCAAGTGGAGGACCGCACGATCGCGCCGGTCCGGGCGGTGGACGGACGCGACGTCAGCGCGGTCGCGCGCGAGGTGGCGCGGGCAGGATTGGTGGCGACGGCGGTGGGCGCGCGCGCCCTACAGGCCATCGCCGGACCGATGGCGCAGGGGTTGGCACAACGATGGGAGGATCCCAGTGCCGACCCGCTCAACGTGATCATCTGCGAGAACCTGCACGATGCGCCGGAGCAGCTGCGCGGCTACGTGACGGCGGCGCTGCCCGAAGCGGCGCGCGGGCGACTCGCCGTCGAGGCCGGCTTCGTGCCGGCGGTGATCGCGCGGATGTCGCCGGTGCCCACGCCGGAGCAGCGCGAGGTCGACGTGTCGCTCATCGTCGCCGAGCCCTACAAGGTGCTCCCGGTGGATCGTGACGCTTTCGTCGGCGCGATCCCCGAGGTCGTGGGGATGGTCGCGGTGGCGCCGTTTGAGGCCTACACCGCGCGCAAGCTCCATATCCACAATGCCGCCCACGCCCTGCTGGGGTATCTGGGCTACCGGCGCGGCTACACCTACGGTTACGAGGCCCTGGACGACGCCTGGGTGAGGTCGCGACTGGATCAGGCGCTGCGGGAGAGCTCGCAGGCCCTCATCCGCGCTTATGCTTTCGAGCCGGTGGCCCTGCAGGAGCACATGGATTACCTGCTGGTCAGATTTGCCAACCGGGCGCTGAGCGATCCCATCAGCCGGCTGGCGCGCGATCCGTTGCGCAAGCTGGCCCCGGGCGACCGGCTGGTCGGCGCGGCGCGCCTCGCCGAGGCGCACGGCGTCGCGACGGACGGCCTCGCGTGGGGCATCGCCGCGGCGCTGGCCTATGACGACCCTGACGACGCCCACGCCGTGGCCCTGCAGCAGCGCATCGCGCAGGACGGCGTCCACGCCGTCCTAACGACGGTCTGCGACATCGCCGCCGCCGAGCCGCTCGGCGCACGTGTGCTGGACCGCTACATTGAACTGACAACCGACAACTGACAACCGACAACTGATCATACCTACCTGTGGAAAAGGAGTTCCGATGGACAAGGAGATGCTGAAGGGCTTGAGTAAGGATGAGGCGCTCGAACTGCTGCGGCAGATGTGGGCGATCCGATTCTTTGAGAACCAGGTCTCGGACCTGCTGGGGCAGGACCTGATCAAAGGCGCGTCCCACCTCTACGCGGGCCAGGAGGCGGTCGCCGTCGGCGCGATGTCGGTCCTGCAGGACGACGACCTGATCACCAGCACGCACCGCGGACACGGGCACTGCTACGCGCGCGGCGCGATTGCGGCGAAGACCGAGGAAGCGCACCAGACGCACTACAACAAGATGCTTGCCGAGCTCTGCGGTCGGGTGACCGGCTACTCGGCGGGGCGGGGCGGCTCGATGCACATCGCCGACGTCGAGAAG
>CAZYYC010000604.1:0-1748 GCA_964650935.1 uncultured Anaerolineales bacterium | reverse complement strand
TGTAGAGGGCGACTTCAGCGCCCTGTTGTTGTGGAACGGTGCGTCTCATCGTTGGGAGGTACCTCCTGAGGACGAATCTACCCTCTCGGTCTCCCCCTCGAGGGGGGAGAGGGCAGCGGAGGACTCACTCCGATGGGAGGCGCTCGGCGGCCCACCGGCAGCGCGCTCGACGGCGGAGACAATCTTGTAGTAGCCGGTGCAACGGCAGAGATTACCGCTCAATGCCACCTTAATCTGCTCACGGTCGGGATGCGGAAACTCCTCGAGGAGCTTGGCAGCGCTCATCACAAAGCCGGGCGTGCAGTAACCGCACTGCACAGCATCCTCGTCGATGAAGGCCTGCTGCACAGGGTGCAACGGCCTCTCGTGACCCCCAAACGCGCCGTCACCTGACGCTACGTCACCTGACGCTACGTCACCTGACGCTACGTCCTCAGACTCCACCTCTACTTCAACCGAGGCGGCAAGGCCCTCGATGGTTTCGATGCGTGCGCCGTGAGCGCGGGGAGCAGGCGTGAGGCAGGCCAGGGTGGCGATACCGTCGAGCCAGACGGTACAAGCGCCGCATTCGCCCTCCTCACAACCGACTTTGGAACCCGTCAACCCCAGGTCCTCCCGCAGCATCCGCAGCAGCGTCTTGCCGTTCGCCCCGACAACGGTCACGTTCTGCCCATTGACCACCGCCTGAATAGGCTCCTCGCCGCCGGCGTGATGGGCAATCGTCGGGCCGCTGAGCCGCGGCCACCGCCGCGTCTTGCCCCACAGCTTGACCATATCGGGCGGGGCGGGCAACCCCACACGCGGATGACCATCGGCCAGACTCTCCAAGGCACGGCGGACCAGTGCCACCACCTCCTCACTGCGGAACCAGGCCGAGCCGCGCACGTCGTCGATAGGTCGCGCGGCGCGGACGGACAGAGCCGCCGCCTCCGCGATCCGTTCTTCGGTGAGCGCAGCGCCCACCAGCGCCGCCTCCGCCTCCGCGGCACGCACAATCGTGGGCGCGACGCTGCCGAGAGCGATACGGGCCTCAGTCACCACCCCTTGCTCATCGGCCATCACGACGACGGCAGCATTGGTCACGGCAATCGCCATGACGCGTCGCAGGCCGATCTTCAGGTAGATGCCCTGATGCGGCTCGAGCGGGGGGAAGGCGATGTCAACCAGCAACTCGTCGGGTGCCATCACGGTGCGCCGGACACCCGTATAGACATCGGCCAACTTGACCACGCGTTCACCGCGAACGCTGCGCAGCGTGACCTGCGCGTCGAGGGCGCGCAAGGCCGTGATCGTATCATTGGCGGGCGAGGCCGTCACGAGATTGCCGGCGATGGTGCCGCGGTTGCGCAGGGCAGGCGCACCCACCCACCACGAGGCCTGGGCCAGGGGCAGTGCGCGTTCCTGAATCAGGGGAGACGCCGCGACCTGAGCGTGGGTCGCCATCGGGCCGAGATGGATCAGACCATCCGCACCGGGCCCCTCATCGTTCAGGCGGATGTCGTCGAGACCGCCGACGCGGGTGATATCGATCATGATATCCCGTGCCGACAGGCCGAACTCACGTCCCGGGCGTTCCCCGCCGGGCGGCGTGGGGGGATGCGCCTGGGCATGCTGGATCTCGACGATGAGATCGGTTCCCCCTGCCATGATGCGCGCACGATCCTGGTACTCACCCAGCAACGCGACCGCATCGTCCAAGGATGTCACGGTGAAGTAGACGTCCCAGAGCTTCATGGTTCGATCCTTCC
>CAZYYC010000603.1:234-1751 GCA_964650935.1 uncultured Anaerolineales bacterium | reverse complement strand
ATCTCAGGTCTCCGGGCTCGTCCGGATGCGCTGTACCAAAGTCGAACGAGATGAGCGTCACCGCGTGCGACCGGGTCAGGTCTCGGAGGAGATGGTAGACCCGCAGCTTTGACCCGTTGTCAGACGGGTAGGGGAACCAGGTGGAAAGGAGCAGGGCGCGCACCATCAGCTGTCCCGATCCCCCGCAGCCTCAAGCAGCAGCACTTCGACGTCATCAACCATACGCTCCAGGCTGAAGCAGGTGATCGCCCGGTGTTGCCCCTCCGTCGCCAGCCGCTTGAGAAGCCCAGCCTCATCCAGTAGACGCTGAACCTGAGCCGCCAGGGCATCGCCATCGCCTGGAGGAAAGAGAAGGCCCGTGATGTTGTGCTCCACGATCTCGCCTGTGCCGCCGACGGGCGTGGCGACGACAGCGAGCCCACTCGCCATAGCCTCAAGCACCACGCGCGGCAGGCCCTCCGGGTGGATCGAGGGAAGCAGCAACACGTCTGCCTGTGCCATGATCTCCGGCATGGCCTTGCGATCAATCCAGCCCTGCATCGTAACGTACGTACCGAGCTCCCTATCTGCAATGATTCGGAGCAGCTCTTGTCGGTAACCGTCGGGGCCCCTGCCCACGATCGTCAAGTGGATAGCAGGGCTCTCGCGGCTGTCGACAATCGTATGCACGCCCTCAAGGGCTGTATGCACACCCTTGTCTTCGCTCATGCGACCAGCTACGAGCAGCCGCAGTAAACCGTTGCGTGGCTGCCGCTCCACGATGAATTGATCCAGTTCAACCCCGTTGTGGATGACCCGCGCGTGCGCAGGCACTGTGCCCTCAGCCAGACCCTTCCGGAGCATCCACTCACTGACCACGGCCGCGTGACGCATTACGGGTCGCACCGGTTTGCCCTCCCTGCGCATTTGGGCGAGAGCGGCACGGGCTAGAAGCCTCTTTCCCCAACTCAACGCGTTGCGGCGGCCCGGCGGTTGCGTCCAGTAGCGCCAGAATGAGTCAGGTTCAGCAGGCGAGTAGTGCGCCAGCCAGTATGCAACACCTGCACCCGGACACGACTCTGCCTCCAATGCCAGTTCGTAGGGTAGACCCTCCAGGTTCCATATGAACACCACATCGGGCTTGAATCTCTCGGCTATCAGGCGGAAGGCGCTCCGGTTGTACGCCTCGCAGCCACGGCGAGTGAGGAAAAACTGAAGGGCTGGATTCAGGGCCGCGTCGTATCGCGGCTGGATGCGCAGAAGGCGGTGGATGCCCTGCTCAGATAGCGTTTCTCCTTGCAGCACGCCCCGGTCGCTGGTCAGCACAGCGATCGTGTGGCCGCGTGCTTCGAACCGCAAGGCCACGTCGCGGCAGAGCTGCTCATACCCGCCGATTTCGTGGGGTGGATAGTAGTTGGTGAGGAGTAGAATCCTCACGCGACGATCTCCTTCAGCCAGGCTTCCATCTCATCCACCATACGATCCAGGGTGAAGCGGGCCAGCACCATGTCGCGCCCCACGTGTGCCAGGCGGGCACG
>CAZYYC010000603.1:0-224 GCA_964650935.1 uncultured Anaerolineales bacterium | reverse complement strand
TGTAAGCGCAGGACGCATTCGGCCAAGGCCACAGGGTCATCGGGTGGGTAGACAAGCGCGCTCTCGCCATCATCGAGCATCTCCCGCTGGCCGCCAACCGGGGTCCCGATCACCGCCAGGCCTGCAGCCATCGCCTCCATCACGCTGCGTGCGATGGGCTCTTCATAGGTCGACGTGAAGAGGAACACATCATGATTGGCAAGGATCGACGCCAGCCGCTCTCG
>CAZYYC010000602.1:0-1755 GCA_964650935.1 uncultured Anaerolineales bacterium | reverse complement strand
GAGGGCGCGCTCGGCGTGGGCTTCGCCTCGGGCGCGCTTGCCGCGCACGCGCCGGTCCAGCGGTGGCATGAGCCCGAAGTTGGCCTTCATCGGCTGGAAGCCCTGGGGCGCGGCGTGGGTGATGTAGTGCATCAGGGCGCCGAGCATGGTCTCCGGCGGCATGACCCAGGGGGGCTGCCCCTGCAGCCGGCGGGCGGCGTTGACGCCCGCCAACCAACCGCCCGCGACGTTGCCCGCGTAGCCCTCCAACCCCGCGATCTGTCCGGCGAGGAAGAGGTTGGGACGCCCGCGCACCTGGAGCGTGGGGTCGAGCAGCAGCGGCGCGTTGACGTAGGTGTTGCGGTGCATCGAGCCGTAGCGGACGAACTCGGCGGCGGCGAGCCCCGGGATCATGCGCAGCACCCGGTCCTGCTCGCCGTACTTCAGGTTGGTCTGGAAGCCCACGAGATTGTAGAGCGTGCCCGCCGCGTCATCCTGGCGCAGCTGGACCACGGCAAAGGGGCGGCGCCCGGTGCGCGGGTCGGTGAGACCGACGGGACGCAGGGGGCCGAAGGCCAGGGCCTGCTTGCCGCGCCCGGCGAGGACCTCCACGGGCAGGCAGCCCTCGAAGAAGGCGCGCGCCGCCTCGTCGGCGTCGCTCTCGAACGCGCGCAAGGGGATGCGTTCGGCGGCCAGCAGCGCGTCGTAGAAGGCGTCGTACTCCGCGTCGCTCAACGGGCAGTTGATGTAGTCGCCCTCGTCGGACTCGCCGCGATCGTAGCGGGAGGCGCGGAAGGCGATGGTCATGTCGATGCTCTCGGCCTCGACGATGGGGGCAATGGCATCGAAGAAGAAGAGGTTGTCGTGACCGGTGAGCCCCCGGATGGCCTGCGCCAGGGGGGGCGAGGTGAGGGGGCCGGTGGCGAGGATCACCGGGCCGTCGCCGGTGTCGGGGATCTCGGTGACCTCCCGGCGGCGCAGCGTGATGCGCGGATGGGCCTCGATGCGCGCCGTGACCAGGGCGGCAAAGCCCTCGCGGTCGACGGCGAGCGCACTGCCCGCGGGCAGCCGCGTCGCATCGGCGACGTCGATGATCAGCGAACCCAGCCGCCGCAGCTCCTCCTTGAGCAGGCCCGGCGCACGGCCCACGAGGTCGGAGCCCAGCGAGTTCGAGCAGACCAGCTCGCCCAGCGCGTCCGTGGTGTGGGCGGGGGTCATCGTCTGCGGGCGCATCTCGTAGAGGGTGACGTGCGCGCCGAGACGCGCGGCTTGCCACGCGGCCTCGCACCCGGCGAGCCCGCCTCCGACGATGGTGATGGCCCGGGTCAAGACGCGGTCTCCTCGGCGTCGGCATCGGGCTCGGCAGCTAAGAGCTCGCGAGCCTCCTGGGCCCAGGTCGCCGGCACCTTGACCTCGACCTTGCCGAGCCCGTCGATCATCACCCCAATCGCGGGCCCTGCCGCCTCATAGCTGAGCATGGACGGGATCCCGGCGCTCTGGAGGAGGCCGTGAATCACGTTCGCGCGCAGCATACCGTAGGTGACGTAGACCGTGACGAGGTCAGTGCCGCGGTTCTCGGTGGTCATCGTTGTGCTCCTCTCGATTGCTGGATCTGGCCCTGGTGAAGGCTGCGAGCGCGTGCGGTCGCAGCTTTCGCCAGGCTGGTTGGCCCATCTGCCTCTAGTGTACCACAGGGCTATCGCATTTCAGCAACCTTGAGAGATCGTCGGACCCCTAGATTCTTGGGAGGTATTGGGTCTGCGAGTTTCCCGGAAG
>CAZYYC010000601.1:0-1759 GCA_964650935.1 uncultured Anaerolineales bacterium | reverse complement strand
CGCTCTCGGCGGTGACCACCGCCCCCGTCTCTCGCGCCGCCTGCAGGAGCGTCGCCTCGTCCAGCGGCTTGAGCGTGGGACAGTCGATCACGCGCACGTCCACCCCCCGCGCCGCCAGCAGCTCCGCCGCCACGAGCGCCTGCGCGACCATATCGCGGATCGCGACGATGGTCGCGTCGCTCCCCTCGCGGACCACCAGCGCCCTCCCGATCTCGAAGGGCACGTCGTCCATGTAGAGCTCCGGGACCGGATCCCGCGTCATGCTCAGGTAGACCGGCCCCTCCCACGCCGCCGCGGCCCAGGTGGCACGCGCCATCGTGAGCGGGTCGGCCGGCGCGATCACCGTCATATTCGCGATCGCCCGCATCAGGCTCAGATCCTCCTGGCCCTGATGCGTCGGCCCATCGGGCCCCGGCGTGATGCCCCCGTGGCTGGAGGCGAACTTGACGTTGAGGCGCGGATAGCAGACGCTGTTACGCACCTGGTCCAGCGCCCGCATCGTGATGAAGACGGCGTAGCTGCTCACAAAGGGGATCAGGCCCGTGGTCGCCAAGCCCGCCGCTGCCGCGACCATGTTCTGCTCGGCGATGCCGAAGTTGAAGGCGCGTTCCGGGAAGGCCGCGGCGAAATCGACCGTGCCGATGGACTTGGCCACATCCGCGTCGAGCACCACCACGCGAGGTTCCGCCCGCCCCAGCGCCACCACCGCCTCGGCATAGGCGTAGCGCGTCGCCCGACCCGTGGCGCCGGTCAGCAACCGCCCCTCGCGCAGCGCCGCCTGCGCCTCCGCCGTCAGATAAGGTGTCCTAGTCAAGGTCGCACGCCCTCCGGATCTCGTCGAGGGCCTGCTCGGCCTCCGCAGCGCAGGGCGCCCGCCCGTGCCAACCGGCCTGCTCCTCCATATAGGAGACCCCCTTGCCCTTGACCGTGTGGGCGACGATGCACACGGGACCCTCGCGGTGATCGCGCGCCGCCTCGAGCGCCGCCACCACCGCCGCCATATCGTGCCCGTCGATCTCCACCACGTGCCACCCAAAGGCGCGCCACTTGTCGGCCAGCGGCTCGATGGGCATCACGTCGCTGACGCAGGCGTCGTTCTGCAGCCGGTTGCGGTCCACGATCGCGGTCAGGTTCCCCAGCCGCCACTTGGCCCCCGCCATCGCCGCCTCCCAGACCGAACCCTCCTGCACCTCGCCGTCGCCCACCACCACCCAGACGTCGAAGTCGCGCCCCTGCAGCCGCCCCCCCAGCGCCATCCCCAGCCCCACCGAGAGCCCGTGGCCCAGCGACCCCGCGGTCATGTCGATGCCGGGCGTCTTGCGCATATCCGGGTGTCCTTGAAGGATGCTGTTCAAGCGCCGCAGCGTCGCCAGATGCGCCCGGTCAAAGTAACCGCGCTCGGCCAACGCCGCGTACCAGACGGGGCAGGCGTGCCCCTTCGAGAGGATGAAGCGATCGCGATCGGGCCAGTCGGGGCGCCGGGGATCCAGCCGCATCACGCGGAAATAGAGCGCCGTGACCACATCAGCGGCGGAGAGCGAGCCGCCGGGGTGCCCCGCCTCCGCCGTCGCGATCATCTCGATAATATCGCAGCGAATGCGTCCGGCCTGCACCACCAACTGCTCGACGGTCAACGGCGTCCAAAGATCGGTCATGGCCCCGATTATAAACGACCGGCGCCCAATGCCAACCCGCCCCCGCCACCCATCCCGCTCAGGGGCCAAGCCCGAGCAGCCTCGGGACGCGGGCCCTGAGCGGT
>CAZYYC010000600.1:0-1759 GCA_964650935.1 uncultured Anaerolineales bacterium | reverse complement strand
GCCTACGCGCAGCCGGACTACACGGAGTTCAAGCGGGACTAGAGAGACCAGTTATCGGTTTTCGGTTGTCCGTTATCAGTTACTCGTTGGGCAGACCCTCGAAGCTTTCCCTCGCGGGTCTGCCCATTTGCTGATCTGTAGATTTGAGATGTGGACAGGAGACGCCTCTATGCCGAAACTGTGGGGTGGGCGGTTCGCGAAAGAGCCCAATGAGCTGCTGTGGGCCTACAATGCTTCGATCGACTTCGACCGGCGGCTCTATGCCGCCGACATCGCCGGGAGCATCGCCTATGCGCGCGCGCTGGAGCGCGTCGGGGTGCTGGCGGCGACGGAGGTGGCGGAGATCGTCGAGGGACTGCAGATGGTCCTGGCGGAGTTCGAGAGCGGCGACTTCGCCTTCCAGCCCGCCGATGAGGATATCCACACCGCGGTGGAACGGCGGTTGATCGAGCTCAAGGGCCCGGTCGCCGGCAAGCTGCACACCGGGCGCAGCCGCAACGATCAGGTGGCGACGGACGTGCGCCTCTACCTGTTGGAGAAGATCGCGGGCGGAGAGACGCCCCACCGGGGCGTCTCTACAGATGGGTTGCGGGGGCTGGTGCAGGGGCTACAGGCGGCGCTGGTCGATCAGGCGGAGGCACACCTGCACGTCGTCATGCCCGGCTATACCCACCTGCAGCCGGCGCAGCCGATCCTCTTCTCCCACTGGTTGATGTCCTTCTTCTGGATGCTCCAGCGGGACGTGGAGCGGCTCGACGACCTGGTGCACCGGGTCGCGGTGTTGCCGTTGGGCAGCGCGGCGCTGGCGGGCAACACCTTCGGGATCGATCGCGAGGCGCTCGCCGCCGATCTCGGCTTCGAGGCGGTGAGCCGTAACAGTTTGGATGCCGTTGCCGATCGCGACTTCATCGCCGAGTTCCTCTTCTGGGCGGCGCTCCTGCAGACGCACCTCAGCCGCCTTGCCGAGGATCTGATCCTCTATGCCACTGCCGAGTTCGGCTTTGTCGAGCTGGATGATGCGTATAGCACCGGGTCGAGCATCATGCCGCAGAAGAAGAACCCCGACGCGCTGGAGCTGGCCCGCGGCAAGACGGGCAGGATGGTGGGCCACCTGGTGGGCTTGCTGACCACGCTCAAGGGGCTGCCCAGCGCCTATGACAAGGACCTCCAGGAGGACAAGGAGCCGCTCTTCGACGCTATCGAGACGCTGGAGATCGAGCTGCCGGTGCTGGCGGGCGCCATCGCCACGCTGAGTGTGCACCCCGAGCGGATGGCGGCAGCGCTGGGCGACGAGCTGCTGGCGACCGAGCTCGCCGACTACCTCGTCCGGCGGGGCGTGCCCTTCCGCGAGAGCCACCACCTCGTGGGGCAGGTGGTGCGCGCTGCGCTCGAGCGGGGCGTCGGCCTCCGTGCGTTGCCGTTGGACGTCTACCAGGGGATCTCGCCGCACTTTGGGGTCGATGTCCTGGAGGTGCTGGATTTCCGCGCCGCCGTGGAGGCCCGCGACGTGACCGGCGGCACCGCGACCTCGTCGGTCAGGGCCCAGATCGAGCGGGCGCGGGCGCTGCTGGGGGACGGGGGCTAGGGTAAGGCGCGGTTTCAACGCAGAGGCGCAGAGGTGCAGAGGTGCGGAGCTCTCATTCCTCTCTCCGACTCTGCGCCTCTGCGTTGATATGACTGTTCAGTCGCTCTAGGCCGGTACCAGCTCTCGAGCGCGAAGGATCTCGTTACGACCTATGGGGCGGATGTCTTCTTGCGT
>CAZYYC010000599.1:0-1761 GCA_964650935.1 uncultured Anaerolineales bacterium | reverse complement strand
ATGATCGACTATGAGGCGATGCCCTAAAGTGATCAGGCGCACTGGCCAGAAGATCTCGTAGCCGCGAAAGCCGAGCACATAGCAGTCCGGATGATGTTTCGTCCGAATCCATATCAGTTTCAGCAGCGTCTCTGCATACCGCAGAACCCCAGAACACTGGTTGGTAGCCTCAAACACCTCTACGCCGCTAATGCGTCTCAGGGCGTCGATGAGAGTCTTCGTCCTGACATATTGGGGAAAGTAGTAGGAGAGAACATAGCAGACCCTGAGAGTACCAGGCTGAGCACGCAACTTGTCCCCCCGCTAGTTATGATCAGTAGAACCGATATCTGCACATCTATGTTCACTGCGATCAAATCGCAGCTGCGCCACCTGCTCCGAAACCAACCCCACCATGAAGACGATGATCGCCATCGTCATCAGCATCGCCGACGTCGGCCCATACCGCTGGCCCAGGAAGAGGACCTTGAAGAGCCCATAGCCGAAGCCCAGCAGAAAGACCCCGATGCTCGCGGGAATAAAGACCTTCAGCGGCGAGAAGAGCGTTGCGATCTTAAGGATGATGAGGAAGAAGCGCGCGCCGTCACGCAGCAGGTTGATCTTGCTCCGCCCCACCCGCTTGGGCGCCGTGATCGGTACGTAGGCCAGGCTGCGGCCCGAGCGTACCGTTGCCAGCGTGATCGTCGTCGGATAGGAGAAGGTGTTCGGCAGCAGGTAGACAAACCCTCGGGCCAGGTCGCCCTTGACCGCGCGAAAGCCGGAGGTGAGATCCTCGATGCGCCGCCCACAGATGTAGCTCGCGAGCGCGTTGTAGATCCGGTTCGCCAGATCGCGGTGGGCCTGGCTGTCCGAGTCGCGCGTGCGCGCGCCCACGACCATGTCGTACGGTCCCAGCTTCTCCAGGAGCCGTGGGATGTCCTCGGGCCGGTGCTGCCCGTCGCCGTCAAGCATCACCAGCGCCTCGCCCCGTGCGTTGCGGATCCCCGTCTTGATCGCGGCGCCGTTGCCGATGTTGTAGGGGTGCGAGATCACGCGCGCCCCGGCTTCCGCGGCGCGCGCTGCTGTCTCGTCGGTCGAGCCGTCGTCGATGACCAGGATCTCGTAGCTGCAATCCAGGCGCGCCACCTCGTGATGGACACGCTCGATGACCGAGGCGATCACGTCTTCCTCGCAGAACGCCGGCACGATGACGGACAGAAGCGGCGGCATGCCCGGGTCGGGCACGGTCGCGCGCACTAGCTCATCTACCGCTGAGTCAGCCACCACCGTCTGCATACCACCCCTAGGAGCACTAGAACGAGACACAGCCACGAACAATGTGCAAGCCATTATACTCACCATTCGGCTGAGCGCGAATGGTGGGCGAACGCACATGGCGCCCCGCAGGAGCCGACCATCACTTGACAGACCTGAAGACCCCTCTATCTTAACGCTGGGTTCTCGGAGAACACAGGTACAGCAGTCCGCCAAGGAGTAACCTATGATCCCCATCACAGCTTGGGAAGTGATCCGGTGCGTCTTCTTCCTCGCCTGCTTCACCATCGTGCCGGGTCTGGTCATCACCCACTTCATCCACCCCGACCGCAAGCAGGGCGGGCTGGGCCCCTTCTCCTGGTGGGTCGGGTGGAGCATGGTGGTCAACGCCGTGCTCGCCTACTGTGTCCACGCCGTCGGTGGCTCGTTGCAGCACTACGCTGCCGCCATCATCATCCTGGACTTGGTCGGGATCACGACCCTCCTGGCGCAGCGCATCTCTCGGCG
>CAZYYC010000598.1:0-1761 GCA_964650935.1 uncultured Anaerolineales bacterium | reverse complement strand
ACGGTCGTCTCCTCGACGCGCATCACGCCTTTCGCCAAGGCCTCGCGCCCGATCGGGTTGACCAAGTCCGCCGCCAGAGCCTCGGTGTCGCCGTCCTGAAGCCGCTGTGCAACCTGCTTGGGTGTGAGTTCAGCCATTTCGCGCCTCCGAGTTGGTCGTTGTTACGGTGCGGCACACGCCGCCTACGTGTCTGCACCGAGTGACAACCCTATTGTACCCCGATGCCGTCTAGCCACCGTCTTCTCTATCGGTCGACTCAGCTTACCGCGCGTAGATGTCAGACTACGTCAGGTTTCGAGCGGAATCTAGAAATTGCGTTCTATGGATCTCCGCCGTAGCGCCGAGCCCCGGAGCCCCGGGTGGACCTTGCCACCGTCTCCGCTATAATGAATGGACAGTCCTCTTCTGAACATGGGCTAAGGTCAACGATACGCTATGGTGATCGTCCCCACCATCGCCTCCACCGACGCCGCCACGAGTGCCCTGGCCGTCATCTACACGCCGGAAGGCGAGTTCGACCGCTATCTCTTCCTGCCCCACAACCCCGAGCTGGTACTCGTGGATACCCACGTGATCGCCAACGCGCCGGTCGAGTTTCTCGTCTCCGGGATGGGCGATGCTCTGGCGACCTGGTTCGAGGCCGAATCGGCCCGACAGAGCTACGCACCCAACATGACGGGCAACCTGGGCTCGATGACGGCCTATGCGCTCGCCCGGCTCTGCTTCGACACGCTGATGGAGTACGGGCCGGACGCGCGGACGGCCTGCGAGGTCCACGCCGTCGTCCCGGCGCTGGAGAGGATCGTCGAGGCCAACACGCTGCTCAGCGGCTTGGGCTTCGAGAGCGGGGGGCTGGCGGCGGCCCACGCCATCCACAACGGCTTCACAGTGCTGGAGGCAGCCCACCACGCCTACCACGGCGAGAAGGTGGCCTTTGGCGTGCTCGCCTCGCTCTACCTGACGGGCAAACCGTCCGCGCTCATCGACCAAGTCTACACCTTCTGCGAGGAGGTCGGTCTGCCGACGACACTGGCAGCCTTGGGGCTGGAAGGGGTGACCGACGCGGAGCTCATGCGCGTGGCCGAAACCGCGACGAAGGAGGGCGAGACCATCCACAACGAACCGATGCCGGTCACCGCCGCTAGCGTCCTCGCCGCCCTCAAGGCCGCCGACGCTGAGGGCGCCCGCCGGCTGGGCGCCTACGATCTCTAGCTTTGGCTCGGCGACTCAACCCCATGCCGTAGCCTGAGGCTACGGCATGGGTGTCGCACTAGCCGGCCGTGCCTAGAGCTTGATCGCCCTGGTCACAAAACTGCTGTCGATGTATTCATCCAGGGGCCCGCCGTTCTTGTCCTCATCGAATCCGACGATGGCCAGTCCTGCGTCAATCTGCCCCTGGATAAGATCGTGCAGAGAGTGCCCCACACAGAGCGGCTCATCGTTCGCGATGATCAGCTCGTGGCGCTCTTTCTCAGACAGGTCAACGACATCCGAATAGGGTATCTTGTGCCTGACCACTAACTGCCCTGCATTCCAGGCTGCCAGGTCGAAGATGTATTCTATAGGGTTTCCGCAGCCGGCCATCAGAATGCCGGATCGCTTCAGTATTCGCGAGGCCTCTTTCCACACCACGGTGATGTCGTCGACAAAGGAGGTCCCGGCGACGATGATCACATCGAAATACTCATCGGGAAACCTACTCAGGTCGCGCATGTCGCCCAGTTCAGTCTGTAGACTGAGGCCTTCTCTCTGAGCCACCAT
>CAZYYC010000597.1:0-1762 GCA_964650935.1 uncultured Anaerolineales bacterium | reverse complement strand
AATGGCCTCTACTGGACCCCCGCTTGCGCCTGCCTGCGCAGGCGGGGGTGACAGCCCGAGCAGGTGCGGCAAATGTACAGGCGACGCATGCGTCGCCCGTACCGAAATCCCGTCGTTCCCGCGTTCGCGGGAACCCATGGACCCCCGCTTACGCGGGGGTGACAGGTAGAGGCGAGGCGCCGCCCAAGTTGCGGCACCAAGGTGCCGCACTCCATAGAAGGCCGTCGCCCGCACGACTGCCCAACAGCGATAGGAGAAGACATGATCGGAACCCCAAGCGGTTCTCTGACGGTGATTGGCGGAGGGTTGGCCGGCAGCGAGGCCGCCTGGCAGGCGGCAGAGCGCGGGCTGCACGTCGACCTGTACGAGATGCGTCCCGTGCGGATGACGCCCGCCCACGTCACCGATCAACTGGCCGAGCTGGTTTGCTCCAATTCCCTGGGCTCCAACCTGCCCGATCGGGCGCCCGGCCTGCTCAAGGCCGAGCTACGCCGGCTCCGGTCGCTGGTGGTAGCCTGCGCCGACGAGACGGCCGTCCCGGCTGGGGGGGCATTGGCCGTGGGCCGCGAGGCCTTTGCTCAACGGGTGACCGAGCGCATCGAGGCCCATCCCCGCATCACCCTCCACCGCCAGGAGGTGGAGGCCTTTCCCGAGCGGGGGGTCGTGGTGGTGGCTACGGGTCCGCTGACCTCTCCGGCTCTGGCGGCCCACATCGCGGCCTGGGCCGGGTCCGATCAGCTCTACTTTTACGACGCCATGGCGCCCATTGTGGCGGTCGACTCGGTCGATCTGTCGGTGGCCTTTCGGGCCAGCCGCTATGGGCCCGATGGCGACGAAGGCGATTACCTCAACTGCCCCATGACCCAGGCCGAGTATGAGCGCTTTGTCGACGAACTGCTGAACGCCCAGCGCCTGCCCCTGCGCGATTTCGAGCGCGAGGACCCGCGCTTTTTCGAGGCCTGCCTGCCGGTGGAAGTGCTGGCGGCGCGGGGCAAGCAGGCGCTGGCCTTTGGTCCCCTCAAGCCGGTGGGCCTCACTGACCCCCGCACCGGGCGCCGGCCCCACGCCGTGGTCCAACTGCGCCAGGACCACCAGGCCGCCACCCCACGCCAGCGTGCCCTCACCCACCTGGCGACCGGGAAACGGGCGGTGATCCGGTTCGTGCGGTTCTGTCCCGATCCGTCGGCTCAATCCAGGAACGCCGCTGCCTCTCGCCAGGTGGCGCGCTCCTCCTCCGACGGTGCGCGCGGGAGGCGTCCCTCCCCGTCGGGCACGGGGATGGCCCCGAGCAGGGCGCGGGTGTACGGGTGTCGGTGTGCCGCCCAGATCTGTTCGGTCGGACCCTGCTCGACGATCCGCCCGGCGTACATGACCAGGACGCGGTCGGCGATCCGCCGGACGACGGACAGGTCGTGGGAGATGAAGAGCATCCCCGCGCCGGCCTCGGCGACCAACCTGCGCATGAGGTCGGCGACGGACGACTGGGTCGACGCGTCGAGGGAGGAGATCGGCTCATCGGCGATGAGCAGGCGAGGCGACGCGGCCAGCGCCCGGGCGATGACGAGGCGCTGCTGTTGACCGCCGGAGAACTCCCGGGGTCGTCGGCCTGCCGAGCCCGGGTCCAGGCCCACCCGACCGAACAGGTCCGGGAGGTCGGGGACGTCGACACCGCGCCGGGCCGCCGCCCTGATGCCGTCCCGGACCTGGTCACCGACCGGGCGCCGGGGGTTGAGCGCTGTCGAGGGATCCTGGAAGACCATCT
>CAZYYC010000596.1:0-1790 GCA_964650935.1 uncultured Anaerolineales bacterium | reverse complement strand
GGCAGCCAGATCTCCCTGCGTCCGATGCGGGCGCGATCCTGGACGAGGCGTCTCAACCCCGTGATGCCTGCGAGTTCGGCGCCGGAGCGTGTCGAGCCCGCGTGGAGCCTTTCATCCTTGAGCCAGGGGGGGCGCAGCACGATCTGACCGCTCTCGACGGCGATTGAGGGGATCTGTGCGTCTCGCGCCAGCAGTTTGAGGCGCAGCTGATACATCAGGTTTGCGGCGACGGGCGGCAGGGGCCCGAAGCGGTCCCGGAGCTCCTCCTCAAGCTGCTCGATCTCCTCTTCTGTGGTCAGCTCGGCGAGGCGCCGGTAGAGCTGAAGTCGCAGCTCGTCGTCCGGCACGTAGGTGGCGGGCAGTCCCACGGCGAGCGGCAGTTCGATGCTGATCGAGCCGAGCGGCTCCGGGGGTACAGGCTCGCCCGCTTGCTCGGCCTTCAGGTGCGTGACGGCGCGGTTCAAGATCCGCGTGTAGAGCGTGAACCCCACGGCGGCGACGTGGCCATGCTGCTTCCGCCCCAGTAGATCCCCGGCGCCGCGGATCTCCAGGTCGCGCAGGGCGATGGAGAACCCGCCCCCCTGGTCGCTGGTGTCGCGCAGGGCCCAGAGCCGCTGGCCGGCATCGGAACTCATCGCCGGTGCGCCCTGCCGGCGGCGCCGGTGGAAGAAATAGGCGTAACCGCGCCGTGTCCCGCGACCGATCCTGCCCCGTAACTGGTAGAGCTGAGCCAGGCCGAAGCGATCCGCGCGCTCGACGATCAGCGTGTTGGCGTTGGGGAAGTCCAGCCCACTCTCGATGATGGTCGTGGCGAGGAGCACGTTGACGTCACCTGACGTGAAACGCTCCATCACGTCGCTGAGTTCGCGCTCGTGCATCTGACCGTGGGCAATGCCCACGACGGCCTCCGGTACGAGTGCCTCGAGGCGTGCGGCTACCGTGCGGATCGACTCAACGCGGTTGTGGACGTAGAAGACCTGGCCCCCGCGGTTGAGCTCGCGGAGCATAGCCCGGCGGGCGATCTGGGCATCGAAGGGACCGACGTAGGTCGCGATGGGGAGGCGTTCCTGCGGCGGCGTCTCGATGATGCTGATATCGCGCACCCCCGCCAGGGCCATGTAGAGGGTCCGCGGGATCGGCGTGGCTGTCAGGGTCAAGACGTCGACCTCGGTGCGCATCTGCTTGAGGCGCTCCTTGTGGGCCACGCCGAAGCGCTGCTCCTCATCGATGATGACCAGGCCGAGGTTGGGGATCACGACATCCTTCTGGAGCAGCCGATGGGTACCGATGACGATGTCGACCTTGCCCGCGGTGAGATCCTGCAGGACACGGCGCTGCTCGGCGTCCGTGCGGAAACGCGAGAGCAGCTCGACGCTCACCGGGAAGGGGGCCAGCCGCTCCGCAAAGGTCTGATAGTGCTGCTGAGCCAACACCGTCGTGGGGACCAGCATAGCCACCTGGGTATTGTCCATCACCGCCTTGAAGGCGGCCCGCAGGGCGACCTCGGTCTTGCCGTAGCCGGCATCGCCGCAGATCAGGCGGTCCATCGGGCGGTCCTTCTCCATATCCTGCTTGACGGCTTGGATGGCGTCGACCTGATCGTCGGTCTCCGCGTAGGGAAAGGCTGCCTCGAGTTCGCGCTGCCATTGGGTGTCGGACGCGAAGGCGTGGCCCTCCACCACCTGGCGTTCAGCATAGAGCTCGAGGAGCTCGCGGGCGAGGTCGTCGGCAGCCTTGGCCACACGGGCCTTGGTCTCCTCCCAGCTGCCGGTGCCGAGGCGGCTCAGGCG
>CAZYYC010000595.1:0-1794 GCA_964650935.1 uncultured Anaerolineales bacterium | reverse complement strand
CCACGTCGACGAAGACCACCTCGTAGCCCGACTCGGTGAAGAGCTGGCCCAAGAAGCCACGCCCCACGCTCCCGGCGCCGAAGACGACCGCGCTCTTCCTTCCGGGTTGCTGCTTCTCCTCTCCGGCAACCCGGAAGGTTCCGCCCTCCCTCACCGCGTCACCGCTCACTGCCCTTCCGGGTTGCTTCCCCTCCCCGAGTCCGCTCGGGGCCTCTCCGGCAACCCGGAAGGTTCCGCCCTCCCTCACTGCACCACCTCCCACACACCAACCTCGGCATCCCATCGCCAGCCCGCGGCGTCAACCGCCAGCGGGTGCTGTGCCCAACCTGCCGCGATGCGCTCAACGGTCGCCTCCCACGAACGCAGGCCACCCACCGCATCGGCGGCTTCGACATTGCACGCACCGACCCCCACCGCCATCCGCACGGCCTCCTTCACGCCCAAGCCGCGCAACAACGCCGCGAGGAAGCCCGCGATCGTCGCATCCCCGGCGCCGGTGGTGCCGACGACCTGAGCCTGGAAGCAGGGCGCCCACAGCTCGCGACCGGCCCAATCCGCCGCATCAGCAGGCGCTGCCGCGCCCATCGCCGCCAGCGTCGCTGCCTCCGCCGTCCGCAGGTAGAGGCCGCGATCGCCCAGCTTGAGTCCCACCACACGACCGCCCATCGCCACGAGCTCCGCGCTCACGTCGGAGAGCAAGGCCGGCGTCACCCACGGCAACAGGCTTTCCCCGCCGGCCTGCTCCATCAACGCCTCGTAGGTGTCAGGGCGCAGCATGAAGAGGATCTCCTCGATGCTCGGCAGGAAGACGTCCACCCAGGGCAGCACGTCCGTGAGGATCGCTCGCCAATCCGCGCGCCCCGCGTGCGACGCCGGATCGGGCAGCGCCATATCCAGCGACGTCGTGACCCCCAGTTCCCGCACCCGGCGGAACATCGTCACGAGTTCGGTGCCGCCGTCGGCATAGAAGCGGCGCATCAGGGGCGGATAGCCGAAGTGGAAGAGCCGCGCCTGCGCGACGACGTCGTACCGCACGTCGTCGGCCCCGAAGGTATGGTTGGCCGCGGGCGCGTGCAGGAAGATGCGGTCGGTGCCCGGCGGGCTGACGATCACCGTGTAGGAGGTCGCAGCCTCGGGATCGATAATCATGCCGTCCGCCAGGCCCTCGCCCCGCCCCGAGATGACCTGCCGGACCAGTGTGCCCAGGGGATCGTCGCCCAGCTTGCCCATCAGCCGGGTCCGCATCCCGAGGATGTGCAGCGCCTGGCCCGTGTTGGACACCGAGCCCCCGGTCGACACGGCCAGCGGCCCCACCTCGAGCAGCTGCCCGGGACGCAGGAGGGCCGCCAGGGAAGCCTCGCCCAACGGGGAGAGATCGGGGATCAAATCGAGGCAGAGATGCCCCGCAACCACCGCATCCCAGCGCCGGGTCACCGTTCGCTCCCCCCGGCGCCGTAGAACCGTGCGTAGTCGGTGACCAGGAGGTGCAGCGGAGCCTCATCCTCCACGATCTCCGGGAAGCGTCCCCGGCTCTCCAGGAAGCGGTTATCCGCCGCATCGTCGTTAACCAGCGAGACCTCGCCGACCAGCACCCGCTCACCGCTCCCCCAGAACTGGTGGTAGAGTGGTGTGGGTAACGAGTTGCTCTCACCCGGCGTCAGCCGGACGACGGTCCCCGCCTCCACCGTGCGCTGCATCCCATCGAGGCTCACCGTCACGGGCGTGTCGGCAAGCCGGTCGTCCTCGGTAGCGTTGTAGAGCCGGATCAGCAGATCCCCGCCGCCGCGGTTGATG
>CAZYYC010000594.1:0-1805 GCA_964650935.1 uncultured Anaerolineales bacterium | reverse complement strand
CAGGCTCGGGCGGCTCACCTACCCGCCCCACATGCAATCATGTAGGTCGGAAAGCCGTCCCGACCAATCCGCCCTACGGCCCCTGAAAGACGAAGATGTACTCGTGCTTGAAGACGTAGAACCCGCCCGCCAGCGCGCGGTAGCGCCATAGCGCCTGCTGCTCGCGCTTGGCCCGCGTCCGGTCCAGGTTCTTCACCACGATGCTCTTGAGCACACACCCCTGCTCCTGGACCGCCGCCATCACCCGGAAGCCCAGCGGGATCCACTCGCCCGCCTCGTACTTATCACCGATCACGACCGCCAGATAGCGCTGCGGCGCCAGCACCTCCAGAGCCCGCGCCACGACCTCCGAGAACTGCTCGATGAAGGTCGCCACCGTGGGCGCGTTGGACAGATCCGCCTGCGCCTCACCAAAGCGGATGATATCGTGATAGGGCGGGTGCAGCAGCACCAACGCGACCTTGTCGAGGCCCCGCTCGGCGACCAGTTGCTGCATATCGAGACACCTACTGTCCCCGACGACGACCTCGGTCGTGACCCCCTGCGGGTTGGGCTCCCCCGCCACGATCTCGGCGGCGCGCCCCGCCACCTCCGGGTTGAGCTCGATGCCGATGCCGTTGCGACCCAGGCGCCGGCACTCGATCAACGTCGTCCCGCTACCCGCAAAAGGATCGAGCACCCACTCACCGGCCTTGGTATAGCGCAGCATCATCTGGCGCGGGATCTGCGGGATGAAGTTACCCCAATACCAGGCGGCATGCGCGCCCGAGGTGTCGCGGCGGTCCATCACCCAGAGGCTGTCGGTCAGCACCTCGTCGTACGCCTTCCAGCGGTTGAGGTTGAGGTCGTTGACCGCACTCGTGCGCACCTCGGTCACCCCGCGATAGAGACGCGCCAGGTAGTAAGCAGCACGGCGCACCGTGCGCGCCGCGAGCACCTGATCGAGCTCCTCCAGGAGCAAGTCGCGCTCCAGCATCAGCGAGGCGTCATCCGGCGGTTCAGGTGCCGAGCACGCCTCGACGACGGGCGCCGCCTCCACCACCGACCGGAAAGCCGCCACCCGCTCGCGGAGGGCGACCAGTTCGCCATCCTCACCGCACGCCTCGACCAACGCCCTCAGCGCGCGCCGGTCCACCTGCACATAAGCAAACGCAGAAGCCTCATGCATACCTCAACTTTTATATCGCCGATCTCCCGCCATGTCAACCAAACCAGGGCCCCCGCCCCACCGCCCAAGGACGCGCCATCCCGCCCAAGGACACGCCATCCCGCCCAAGGCCCGCGGTAGGCCCTTGGGCGGTGGTCTGCCGAGAGCGTCACGTTGAGCGAGCCGTTGATGCCTATCGAGGTAGGTAACCGCTCAGGGCCCCCGTCCCGAGGCTGCTCGGGCTTGGCCCCTGAGCGGGATGCCTGGCGAGAGCACGCCGTCGAACACCCTCGATCCCCACCGCGGCCCACCCCCGCTTGCAGGCGCGGTCGTCTGGAGTAACATACCCCTAACACCGAGGCGCTGTCGTGCGACGCAACGCCGCGCAGCCTCCGGTGAGGAAGAGAGGAGCACACCATGGCACAGCACAAGGTTGCCCCCTACGGCGCCTGGACATCCCCCGTCACCTCAGATCTGATCGTCTCCGCGACCATCTCTCTGACCGGTCCGATGATGGACGGCACCGATGTCTACTGGCTGGAGGGCCGCCCCGCGGAGGGCGGCAGATACGTCGTCGTCCGACGGACGCCCGACGGCAAGACACACGACGTCAACCCGCCCCCCTACAACGCCCGCACGCGCGTCCACGAGTACGGCG
>CAZYYC010000593.1:0-1805 GCA_964650935.1 uncultured Anaerolineales bacterium | reverse complement strand
TACGGGGCCGGCGTCCCCCTGCACGACATCATCGCCTTCGCCGTCGACACCAAGATCCTCGACTTCGCCTCCCCGGACCGCACCTGGCACGGGCTCTTCGACCACCGCAAGATGGCGCCGCTCCTCGCCGAGCTCCTCGGCAACACGGACCTCACCTTCGAGGATCTCAAGATCCCGGTCGCCGTCACCGCAGTTGACCTGGAGTCAGGACGCCTGGTGATCCTCCGTAGCGGCCCACTCATCCCGGCCCTGATGGCCACCTCGGCGCTGCCGCTCTTCTTCGCGCCGGTCCGCCACAACGACCGCTGGCTGATCGACGGCGGCGTGCTCAACAACGTGCCGCTGGACATCGCGCGCCGGATGGGCGCCGACCGCGTGCTCGCGATCACCATCCCGCCGATCAAGGAGTTTGAGCTCGAGGTCATTCCCCACAGCCCCCACGGTCGGGGCCTCTCTCTCGGGTCCCTCTTCCGCTTCGGCAACATCGAGCACACCTGGCGGCTGCCCTTCCTCATCGCCGAGACAGGCTTCGGCCTCACACAACAGCTGGTCAACCAAACGCGGATGACCCTCTGCCCGCCCGACCTGCTTCTGGAGGTCCCCCTGCCCGGGGTGGGCATCCTCTCCACCGACGGCAGCCAAGCCGCCGTCGATGCCGGCTACGCCACCGCCCGGCAGCATCTCGCCGAGCTCAAGGCCCTCGTCGCGCCCCTGCCGCCTCCCTGGCGGCGGCGCTATTGGGGCCTGCGCCGGCGCCTCAAGCTCGCCTGGCGCATCCTCCGCGGCCCCGACCCCTTCCTCTATCCCGACGACGAGACCGGCCTGCTCCCCTGAAATCGACCTTTGAGGTTTTCCCCACCTCCCCCAACCTCAAAGGTCTCCGTCGCGTTCGGACGCCACGTCCTCCACCTCACCCATCCAACGGACCCAATGAGCGCCAACCTCCTGCGCGCCCCGGGCCAACCGCCGATCTGCGGTCCACAAAACGCAGCCTTCCTGCTCCGCGAGCGCCACATAGTGCGCGTCATAGGTCTTGGACTGCCCTAGCCTCTCGGCCCAGCGCAGGGCTCGCCCGTGCAACTCCACGGTCGGCGGCACGCTGTGCAGGTCCAGCGCCTCGATCTCACCGACCACCTCCACCGCGAGATCGGTCGTCAACCACCCGGCGGTGACCGCCTTGCGCAGGATCGCGGCGACCTCGTAGCCGAGCAAGGTCGGGGCGAGCAACTCGACCCCGGTTCGCTGCCAGTCGCCGATCATCCGCGTCGCCTGTTCAGCATAAGGCAGCGGCAGGACCAGCGCCGCGATCAGGTTGGCATCGATCACAACCCTCACGTCTCATCCTCCCAGAGGCGCTCGACATCGTCCTCCCGTTCCGCCCTGACCTCAGCGAGAGGGTCACCCTCGTAGACCCCACGCGTTTCGCGCAACTGCTCCCGGACGCGAGCCAGACGCCCAAGAGCCTGCAGTGCCGCAGCAGACTGAGCCGCCCGCGCCCGTTCGTCCAAGTGATGCTGGACGATCTCACGCACAAGGTCGGAGATGCTGCGCCCCTCCTCCTCCGCCATCCTCGCCAGGGCCTCGTGCTGCTCAGATTCCAGCAAGAGCTGTGCCCGGTACAGTGTGCTCATGATCACCTCCATGATCATGATACACCTACACCTGTGTAATCGTCAAGACCTTTGAGGTTTTCCCCACCTCCCCCAATCTCAAAGGTCTCGGTCGTGCGCGCACCCGCAAGGCACCACCTCGATGCCCTTCGAGACGCAGAACCGCCCAAGGCTTCCGGAAGCCTTGGGCGGGAG
>CAZYYC010000592.1:0-1815 GCA_964650935.1 uncultured Anaerolineales bacterium | reverse complement strand
TGCGCTTTCGGTTCGCGGAAATGAGTATATACTCTTTGATGTTTCGCTGATATGAAATCGATTTCATATCAGCACCCCGCCGTCAAGTTGTGCTAACCGATCAGGAGGGTCTATGGACAAGTGGGAGACGATCGAGAGAGGGCCGTTCGAGTCGACATGGGAATCGCTGCGGCAGTTTGTCTGTCCCGAGTGGTTCCGCGATGCCAAGTTTGGCGTCTGGTCACATTGGGGACCGCAAGCCGTCCCGATGTATGGCGACTGGTATGCGCGTAACCTGTACCGCCAGGGCACGGATCAGTACCTACACCATTGGCGTGTCTACGGGCATCCCTCAAAGCACGGGTGGAAGGATGTGGTCAAGACCTGGAAGGCCGAGCGCTTCGATCCCGAGGGGCTGATGCAGCGCTATGTGGATGCCGGCGCACGCTACTTCTTCGCACAGGCTGTGCACCACGATAACTTCGACAACTGGGATTCCGCGCACAACCCGTGGAATGCCGTGAAGGTCGGGCCGCAGAAGGACATCGTGGGGCTGTGGCAGGCGGCAGCCCACCATCAGGGGCTGCGCTTCGGCGTCAGCGAGCACCTGGGGGCCACGTTCGCGTGGTGGTCCCACAATAAGGGCCACGACGCCACAGGACCGTATGCCGGCGTGCCCTACGACGGCAACGACCCGGCGTATGAGGACTTCTACCTGCCCAACCACAACGAGCCCCGCGTGGCGAACCAGGGCGAGAACTGGTACACCCAGAACCCCTGGTGGCACGAGCGCTGGTTCGACCGCATCAAGGACTTGATTGACAAGTACAACCCCGATCTCCTCTACTCCGACGGCCCCGTGCCCTTCGGCAAATACGGGCTGGGGATCATCGCCCACCTCTACAACACCAATGCAGCACGCCACGGCGGGGAGAATCTGGCCGTCTACAACCAGAAGGACCGCAACCCGGCGGTGTTCAAGGTGGGCGTGCTGGATATCGAGCGCAACGTGCAGAACGATGTCTTCCCCTATCCCTGGCAGACGGATACCTGTGTCGGGGGTTGGTTCTATGACGTGCGCCGCGCCTACAAGACCTCGAAGCAGGTGTTGGAGATGCTCGTGGACATCGTGGCGAAGAACGGCAACCTGCTCCTGAACTTCACGCAGCGCCCCGACGGCACGCTGGACGACGAGTGTTTGGCGATCCTGGATGACATGGCGGCCTGGAACAAGGTCAACGCTGAGGGAATCTATGGCACCCGCCCCTGGCACGTGGGCGTGGAGGGCAAGACCAACGCCACGCAGGAGCGCTTCCGGGAGGATGCCCTGGCCTGGACGCCGGAGGACTTCCGCTTCACCAGCAAGGGCAACAGCATCTACGCCTTCCAGATGGCCTGGCCCGAGAACGGAGAGGCGCTGATCAAGAGCCTCACCACCGGTCCGGGCGGCTACCGGCTGCACCTAGCAGAGGTGGAGAACGTGGAGCTGCTGGGCTACGACGGCAAGCTCACCTTTGAGCACACCAACGCGGGACTGGAGATCAAGGGCCTGCCCGAGGCCTCTCCCGTAGCGTGCGCGCACTGCTTCAAGATCACGACGCGCTAACCGGCGCTCTCACGGCAAACGCACCGACCGCTTGCGGGCCTCTTGGGATCCGCAAGCGGTCGGTGTCGGTGATCCCAGGCTGACATCACCCCCCACCGGTGCTCAGTAGCATGATCACTTGGCAACGCCCTACCCCCTTCGCTTGGTCGTTGGCTGCTGCCCTCAGCAGAGTTGCCTCGAAGGCCAATCCGACCTATAGTTGACGTCGACAAAGGAGATCGCCCATCGTG
>CAZYYC010000591.1:0-1829 GCA_964650935.1 uncultured Anaerolineales bacterium | reverse complement strand
TGATCCGGAGGGGCGGCAGTCCCTTCGCAAGGTTGCCCGGACCTTGCGAAGGGTGGGGACGGCGACGTCCTCGCCCGCGGCGTATCTCCGGTCACCCACCCTTGCGAAGGCCCAGGCAGCCTTCGCAAGGTATCCGGGCCTCGCGAAGGGTTCTGCGCCGCGAACGTTGTGCTGAAGTAGGGATTAGTGACCGGAGGTCGGCCCGACCGCGCCAGCCTCCGGTCTGTCCATGCCCTCGCGGTTGACGTAGGGTTAGTCGGTATCCCAGTGATAGAAGCAGACCCAGTAATACCGCTCGCCATCCTCTCCGAAGACGTCACGCAGATCAGCATCGTCATCCGGGAGGTCCACGTACATCTCGTTCAGCGTCCAATCCGACACCTCGATGATGAAGCCCTCGTCGTCGCAGTCTGCCTCAGCAAACTTGGACATGGGCTTGAAGACCATGTGCACTGCGTACTCGTTGATGACCGGCTTGTAGGGTACACACTCGGGGTTGTTTCGCCAGCCGTGCACGATGCCATTTGCGGTTGTCATATAGGTGCCCTCGCAGTAGTATGGGCCGGGCACAAGAGGGCCTTTCTGAAGGAACTTGATGAAAGGGGCGTCACGAGCCCCTCCTGCAAGGGCGGTACCGGCCGCTACCGCGAGCAGCATCGTCACTAGGACCAAGGCCAACAGTCGCTTCTTCATGTCGTATCTCCTCTCTTTACATCACACTCAGAACACGTCCGGATGGTCGCCATCTGACATCGGGATATCCCGCCCCGGAGCTCATAACGGTGGACGATCTGAATCACCTCCTTCCTTGTCGGATCCGGTGACACGCACCGCCATCTGCTCTCGATCCGACACACCTCGATCGTAGCATGTGACTATCAAAGAAGTATCAAAAAAGCATCAAAGGGGTGTCCAAAGGGAATCGGAAGCCCGTTCGGGCGCAGCTTCACGCTACGGAGGTGATCCGGGAACGTGCTGGTGGATCAGGCCCTTACGCGTTATCCATCACGGATCGCGCAAGCGCCGCTGCCGTCTGGTCGGGCGTTTCGGCGGAGTTATCGTAGAACAGGTCTCGGACGGCGGCGGGCGCATCGAGGTAGTCCTGGTGGAACTTGAGCACCCAGTACTCCGGGGTGGTCTTGGGCCAGCAGACGCGGGTCGCGTTGCGCGCTAACAGGACCGGGGTCTGGGGCATCAGGATAACGATGCGATGGGCGATGCGGCGTTCCGTCAGCCAGGCCTGGTAGTGAGGAATGAGGCTCGGCGGCACAATGTGCGCCAAGGCGACGGGCCTGCCCAGCCTGGCGAAGCCCTCGGCCATGGTGAGAAGGTAGGGATGGATCTCGTCGGTGTCGACGCGATGCTGCGCTTCTGCCTTGCGGCTTTCGAGCACCCAGTCGCCGTCGATTTGAACGAAGCCGTGATGCTCCGAGAGGAGATAGGAAACCGTTGTCTTCCCGCCGGCACACGAGCCGCTGATCACGAGGACCGGTGCCGTGGGGGCTGTGTCGCAGCGGGCCGGGTCAAACGTAGCGTGGCGCTTGCACAGCCTGCATCGTGGGTCGAAGCGGCGCGAGGCAGCGTTGAACACCCCCTCGCGGTAGGGCACGACATCGCCGGCGACAAGGTCTCCGCATTGTGGACAGCTCCAGCCTGTGGTCATCTTGATGGGCACCTCGGCGACCAGTGTAGCGCAGATGGGCGGCTCGGCTAGCCGCCCTACATGGCATCGTGATATGGGGCGGGAAGCCGGCCCGGCATGTGGGTGGCGACATCAACCGCATGCTATACAATGGCGGTGGTCCGTGTCACGGGCCATGGGCGACTTC
>CAZYYC010000590.1:0-1829 GCA_964650935.1 uncultured Anaerolineales bacterium | reverse complement strand
AGCGGCGCCAGCCCGTGGGCCTGCGCTGCCTCCAGGACGTGGGCCCACTTCGCGCCCGCCTCCACCCACGCCGTCTGCGTCTCGGGGTCCACCTCGACGCCCGTCATCTCCGACGTCACGATCAGCAGCGCGTCATCGGCGGGCGTCCGCACGCCATGTCCCGTCGCCTGCACAGCCACGTTCAACTCCTCTTCGAGAGCGTAGCACACCGCCGCCGCGATGTCGTCCGCGTCGCGTGGGATGACAATCAACTCGGGGTGCTGCTCGAAGGACAGGTTCCAGGGCGTGCGTGCCGCGTCGTAGCCCGGATCATCCGGGTAGAGCACCGTGCCCTTGATCGACAACTCCAACGGTGCGCTGCAGTGCGCGCGCACCTCCGCCGTCAACTCCCTCAGTGCATCCATCGCACACTCCTTGGTGCTGGTGTGGTCCGTGCCATGCGTGGCCGCGAATATAGTAGATAGATATCTACATAATACGCCTCGCCGGAACGTTTGTCAAGAGGAAACAGGCCCCGAACACGCCGGCCCCCTCAACAGCATGCTTGCAGCCCCCTCGTCCGCGAGGGCGCCGTCCCGGGGCGTCGGACGCCGCAGCAACGCCGATCCGTCGCCTGCGCACGCACCGTGACACCTTGACCCCCACACCACCTTCCCTATAATCGCTGCGCAGGAGGTGCCATGGATCCCATCACCCAGATCGTTATCGTCGGCGCCGGCGCCATGGGCGCCGTCTACGCCGCCAAGTTCGCCCAGGCCGAGGGCCTCAGCGTCGCCTTTCACGCCGGCGGAGCACGCTACGAGCGGCTGCGCACCCACGGCGTCACGGTCAACGACACCCGCCTCACCGTGCCCGTCATCCATCCGGACGACGCGACCGATCCCGCGCACCTGATCCTCGTCGCCGTCAAGGACCGCGACCTACCCGGGGCCCTGCCCGACCTGCGCAACGTGGTCAGCGAGCAGACGCTCTTCCTCTCCGTCATGAACGGGCTCGACAGCGAGGCAGCGATCGACGCCGCCTACGGCGCATCGCGCGCGCTTTACGCCATCGCCGTCGGCATCGACGCGCTGCGCGAGGGCGCTGCGGTCACCTACACCACCTCCGGCAAGCTGATCTTCGGCGAGGTCGACAACCACGATCTCACCCCGCGCGTGAGGGCCGTGCAGGCCCTGCTCGACCGCGCCGGGCTGGCCTACGAGACCCCCGTTGACATGGTGCGCATGCTCTGGTGGAAGTTCATGGTCAACGTGGGCGTCAACCAGGCCTCTGCCGTGATGCGCGCACCCTACGGCGTCTTCCACGCCTCGCCGGAGGCCCAGGCCCTGATGGAGTCACTGATGCGCGAGGCCATCACGCTGGCTCAGGCCCAGGGCGTCGACCTGCGCGAGGACGATATCGCAGCGTGGTACCGCTACCTCAACACGCTCTCCCCCGCGGGCAAGACCTCCATGCTGCAGGACATCGAGGCCGGGCGGCCCACCGAGGTCGAGATCTTCGCCGGGAAAGTCGTCACGCTGGGGCAAGCCCACGGCATCCCCACGCCCGTGAACGAGACCGTCCTGCGCATCATCCGCGTCCTGGAGCAGCACCCCCGCTAGCCGTCCCCGCCGACCGCGCAGCCGGCCTCGCCAGCCATCCCGCTCAGGGGCGTTCCGCCGGCCCTGAGCGGTGACCCGCCTCGAGGGGCATCAAGGTTCGCCCAGCGACCTACCGCCGCCAGCCATCCCGCTCAGGGGCCTTCCGCGGGCCCTGAGCGGTTCCCCGCCGCAGAAGGCACCAACGTTCGCCCAGCGACGTATCGCCGTCAGACCACCGCCCAAGGCCGC
>CAZYYC010000589.1:0-1843 GCA_964650935.1 uncultured Anaerolineales bacterium | reverse complement strand
TAGAGCCGGTCCTTGTCCTCCAGGCTGTGGAAGATGTCGTGGGCCACATCGTGGACGTCGCGCCCCGTGAGCCAGCCGAAGCCCTCGCGGAAGAGGCCGTTCTCGTGCAGGGGGGCCAGCGCCGGCAGGTCGTGGATCTCGCCCAGCTCGAAGTCCTCTGCGCCACAGCCGGGGGCGATATGCACGATGCCGGTGCCCTCCTCCTCACCCACCGCATCCCACGGGATGATGCGATGCAGGTCGGGGATGCCCTCCGCCTGCACGCTCGGCAGGTCGTCGAAGGGGCCCGCATAGGTCCAGCCGAGCATCTCCGCCCCCTTGAGACGTCCCACGATCTCGTGCTTACCCTTGATGACCGTCGCGAGGGTGCCCTCGGCGAGATAGTAGGTCCAGCCGTCGTTCGCCTTGACCTTGACGTAGGTCAGGTCGGGCCCTACGGCGGCGGCGACGTTGCTGGTGAGCGTCCACGGCGTCGTCGTCCAGACCAGCAGGGCCTCCTTGTCCTCTCGACGAGTAAGCGGGAAGCGCACCACCGGCGCATCATGGGTCAGCTCCTGATAGCCGTCGGTCACGATCTCGTGCTGGCTGATGCCCGTCTCACAGCGCGGGCACCAGGGCATCACGTCGTGGCCTTTGTAGAGCCAGCCCTTTTCCCAGACGCGCTTCAAGAAGGTCCAGATGGTGTAGTTGTTCTCGGTCGCAAAGGTGAAGTAGGAGCCGCCCAGTTCGGGCATGCCCAACCGGCCCACCACCTGCTCCACCGTGCCGGTCACCGGGCCGCGGGGGCCCTCGACGGTGATCTCCTGCTGGGCATCCTCGAGCAGCTTTCCGGCCAAGTCGCGCAGCACCTCAGGGTCGTTCCAGTCCATCCAATAGCCCAGGCGGATCGACTGTTCGGTCTGCCTGGCAGCTTGTTGCAGTACGCGCGCCTTGCACTCCAGGACGAAGGGCGCCAGACCATAGCGCTCGATATCGTGCTTGCTGGTGAAGCCCTTCTCCTTCTCGACCTCCACCTCGACCCAGAGCCCCTGGCAGTCGAAACCGTTCTGATAGCGCTCCTGACGGCCCTGCATCGCCCAATAGCGCTGCCAGAGGTCCTTGTAACTGCGGCCCCATCCGTGATGGACGCCCATCGGATTGTTCGCCGTGATCGGCCCGTCGATGAACGACCACCGGGGCGCGCCGGCACGCAATTCGTTCAGCTTGCGAAAGGCCTCGGTGCGTGTCCAATGATCCAGGATCTCGTGCTCAACGGCGACGAAGTCCGCCTGTGTGTTCACCGGTTTGAATGCCATAACGTCTCTCCTCCTGCTGATAACACAAAACGCCCCCGCCCTTTCAGGGACGGGAGCGTGTGTTGATGCTTGCTCTCGCGGTACCACCCTGCTTGCTCCGCCTCACGCGGAACCGCTCGGTCGATGGCCGACACCATCGCGCACGGATAACGGGGTGCGGTCCCGGCCCGGTCTACTTGCAACGTCGATCGCAGATCGACGCCCGTTCGGCGGGCAGCTCCGGAGGGATTTTCGGCGCCACCTTCGCTGTCCGGCTCACACCCTCCCGGACTCGCTGGAGCGCGTGTTCGCGCCTACTCGTCTCCATCAACGCTGTGTGTTGTGCAACCGCTGCGCTCTACGCAGCCATGATCCTTCCATTATGCCACGGGTAAGGGGCGTGTCAAGAAAGTGCCGGCAGCACGCTTCCGGGAAGCTCGAAGAGCCTCGCTCGCCAAGAGAGGGCGTCGGACGCCTGAGTTCGCGTAACGCAGCGGACCTACCGGCTTCCCGGAAGGTCAACTGCAATAGCCCCGAAGCATAGGCCATCAAGTAGTCCCCGCGACCCT
>CAZYYC010000588.1:0-1849 GCA_964650935.1 uncultured Anaerolineales bacterium | reverse complement strand
CGCCGAGGTGCTGGAGCACTTCCAGTGGGGCGAGGAGGCCGACGCGCAGGCCTTGGCCGAGGAGCTGGCCGACGTGATGCTTTACCTGCTCCAGCTCGCCTACCTGACCGATATCGATCTCACCCAGGCGGTTATGGACAAACTCGCGCTGAACTACCGGCGCTTTGCACAACCAGAGAGGTAACTATGGCGGACTTCCTAACGTCGCAGAACGAAGACTTCTCCAAATGGTACAACGAGATCGTCCAGAAGGCCGACCTCGCCGACTACTCGCCCGTTCGTGGCTCGATGGTGATCAAGCCCTACGGCTATACGCTGTGGGAGCGCATCCGCGACGAACTGGATCGGCGCTTCAAGGAGACCGGCCACGTCAACGCCTACTTCCCGCTCTTCATCCCGATGAGCTTCCTGGAGAAGGAGTCAGACCACGTGGAGGGCTTTTCGCCTGAGCTCGCCGTCGTCACCCACGGCGGAGGCAGCGAACTCGAGGAGCCGTTGGTGGTACGCCCCACCTCCGAGACCATTATCGGGCATATGTATGCCAAGTGGATCCAGTCCTATCGCGATCTACCGGTCCTGATCAACCAGTGGGCCAACGTCGTGCGCTGGGAGATGCGCACGCGCCTCTTCCTGCGTACCACGGAGTTTCTCTGGCAGGAGGGACACACGGCCCACGCTACACGCCTGGAGGCCGAGGAGGAGACGCTGCGGATGCTCGATGTCTACACCGACTTCGCGGTCAAGGAGGCGGCCATTCCCGTGATCCCGGGACGCAAGAGCGAAAGCGAGAAGTTCGCGGGCGCCGTTGCCAGCTATACGATTGAGGCGATGATGAAGGACGGCAAGGCCCTCCAATCGGGCACCAGCCACTTCCTGGGCCAGAACTTCGCCAAGGCCTTCGACATCCGCTTCCTGGACGAGAACAACGAGCAGCAGTATGCCTGGACGACCTCGTGGGGCGTCAGCACGCGGATGGTGGGGGCCGTCGTGATGGCTCACGGCGACGATCAGGGGCTCGTGCTCCCCCCGCACATCGCCCCGATCCAGGTCGTGATCGTCCCCATCTGGCGTAAGGACGCGGAGCGCGATGCCGTGCTCGAGGCCGCTGAAAGCATCCGCCGGCGCCTGATGGCCCTCCCCGCATCGCCCGGAACAGCGCTGCGCATGCGCGTGGAACTCGACCGGCGCGAGGGCGTCTCACCCGGTTGGAAGTTCAACGACTGGGAGATGCGCGGCGTGCCCCTACGTGTGGAGATCGGTCCCCGCGACATCGCCAATCAGAACGTGATGGTTGCCCGCCGCGATGTCCCGGGCCGCGAGGGGAAGGTGCTGCTGCCGATGGCGGAGCTCGAGGCACAGGTCCCGACGCTCCTCGAGGGCGTTCAGACGGCCATCTACGAGAAGGCCGTTGCCTTCCGCGACAGCCACACCTACGACGTCAGCAGCTATGATGAGCTGAAGGAGGCGGTGGAGACCGGCTTTGCACGCGCTTGGTGGGCAGGCGACGCCGAGGATGAAGCACGGATCAAGGACGAGACTCGGGCCACCGTCCGCTGCATCCCCACCGATCAGCCGGGGGGTTCGGGCACCTGCGTCTATACCGGGCGTCCCGCGACCGAAGTAGCCGTGTTCGGCAAGTCCTATTAATCTACCTTCCAATGCTGACGAGTGACGGATGATCCGGGTAACGCCGGATCATACGGCACTCGTCACGACCGTCAACCCGCACACACGGGACACTCAACATCGCGGTCGAAGCGCACCACGTCAAAGTCCATGCGCAGCCCGTCCCAGAGCAGCAGCGCATCCACCAGCGGTTCGCCTACCCCTAGCAACACCTTGAGCGCCT
>CAZYYC010000587.1:0-1849 GCA_964650935.1 uncultured Anaerolineales bacterium | reverse complement strand
GGGCAGTTGAGGCTGCCGTCGACCTGCACGGCGTGCTTGAGGCCCGGTAGCTCCCACGCCTTCTCGCCGATGCGGCCCAGCGCCTCGCCCATCCGCGGCAGGAAATAGAAGAAGTCCTCGAGGGAGAAGAAGTGGTTGAGGCGCTCGATGTCGCGCCGCTCGACGACGGGCGCCAGCCGGCTCCAGAAGACCTCGTAGATGGTGTTGATGGGGTTGACGCCCAGCTCATAGTAGACGTTATCACCCGCGACGAAGATCTCGGCGTCGCTGTCGTTGTGGTAGACGTGGTCGTGGTGCTCGACGTGCGTGCCCCAGATCTCGTGGTCCTCGAACTTGTAGGCGGCGTAGAGGCAGTCGTCGTCCCAGAGCAGCGCGATGCGCGAGTCCAGCGACACCGGCGCGCCGGTGTCCATCTTGACGAAGGGGGCCGACCAGGTCACCCGCTGCCACACCTCCTCATCGAGACGCCCGTCAATGCGGATCGGCATCGGCGTGCGGAGGCAGTCATAGCTCGTCGCGGGGGGGACGTGGTCGAGCGGACCCTGGGGTAGGTTCAGTGTCCTCGGCATCTTGATCATCGTTCATCTCCTTGGGATGCGTATCCGTCAGGCGCAAGCGCCTGACGGATACGTGTAGCACATCTCCGGATCCGGTCAACCGGCACCGATCGCCGCTACTGGTTGCAGGGATAGAGCGTCCCCTCCATCACCATGATGACGACGAAGGAGTCGGCGTAGGGGCTGTTCTTGTAGACGGGATCGTCGTCGGGCAGCCAGCCGCAGGTGTGGAGGCCATCCATCGCCGGGTTGTTACCGTAGCGCTCCCACAGGGGGATGATCGGCAGCAGCTCGTTGAAGGCCTGCGCCGTCTCGGCGACCATCGCCTCCTGAGCGGCGGTGTCGAGGCCCTTGGTCATGTCCTCGATCAGCGTCTCGAGATCCAGATCGCCGCAGCAGTCGGTGGTGACGTTCAGGTCATAGCTCATACCGGGGCCCTGGGCGGCTGCGATGTTGTGGGTGAAGAGGTCGGCGACGAAGGCGAAGTGCGGGTGCGGGTCACCGGCGCCCCAGCCGCGGATCGCCATCTCGAAGTTACCCTGGTTGACGTCGATCGGGTGCTGGGTGTGCGTGACGCCGCGGAAGGTCACGGCGATGCCGAACTCGGTCAGCTGGTTGGCCAGGTTCTCGGCGGCGGCGGACCAGTCGGCGAACTCCGCCGGGGCGGTGAGCTCATACTCCATCTTGTTGCCCCGGTCGTCGACCCAGATGCCGTCCGATCCCTTAGTGAAACCCAGGTCCTCGAGCATCTCGGCGGCCAAGGTGGGGTTGTACTCGTAGGTGTTGAAGAGATCGGTATCGGCCCACAGGGGCACCATGTTGTCACTGAAGCCCGCCATGGTCTCCACCGCCTTGCCCGAGTCGCCCAGGGAGACGGTGCCGTTCTCGTGGCGGTCCACAGCGTAGGCGATCGCCTGGCGCACTTCCTTGACCGTGAAGGGATACATCGTGTGGTTGAAGTAGATCGCGGGGCCGGAGTAGATGGGCGGGCGGATGATACGCACGCCTGAGGCGGCAAAGGCCATCTCGGTGGCGGGCGGGAAGCCGTGGGTCGCGTAGTCGACCTGCTGCGCCAGGACCAGCGGCGTGACGGTGGGCGTCTCGCCGTTGTACATGTAGACCAGATCGAACTTCACCGTGTCGGCCCAGTACGAGGTGTCGTTCTTGACCATGCTGAGGCGGGCCTCGTTGATGGTGTCGTAGTCGATGATGTAGGGACCGGTCGCGTTCAGCTCGGTCGGGCGGAACTCGTTGAACTCCTGCAGCAGCGCGTTCCACTCATCCGACTCGTT
>CAZYYC010000586.1:0-1857 GCA_964650935.1 uncultured Anaerolineales bacterium | reverse complement strand
GCCTTGGGCAATCTCGATGCCAAGCGCGACTGGGGCTTTGCCGGTGACTACGTCCGCGCGATGTGGCTGATGCTCCAACAGGAGCAACCCGATGACTACGTCGTGGGCACCGGACACACCCACTCCGTCCAGGAGCTCTGTGAGGTCGCCTTTGCTCACGCGGGTCTTGACTGGCGCGACCACGTGGTACAGGATCCCCGCTTTATGCGGCCGGCGGAGGTCGATCTCTTGGTCTCAGACCCCGCTAAGGCCAACCGCGTCCTGGGGTGGAAACCCGCCGTGGATTTTGCGGGGCTGGTACAGATGATGGTCGATGCTGACATCGCGCAGCTCGAGCACGAGCACCGCCAAGCGCGTTAGGGTACGAAAGGACACACGATGACAGACATCAAGTTCGGTACGGACGGTTGGCGGGCACGGATCGCCGAGGACTACACCTTCGATAACGTACGCCGGGCCACGCAGGCCTACGCCGACTACCTGAAGCAGCACGAGCTGGCGCAGCGTGGCATCGTCATCGGCTACGACCAGCGGTTCGGGTCACCCGACTTCGCCGCGGCAGCGGCTGAGGTGATGGCAGGGAACGGTATCCACGTCTGGCTCACGTCCGCCAACAGCGCCACGCCGGTGATCAGCTACACCGTGGTCGAACGCGGGGCCGGCGGCGCCATCAACATCACCGCGAGCCACAATCCCCCGACCGACAATGGGTTCAAGGTCCGCGACCCTGACGGCGCCGCCATCGGGCCCGAGGGTCTTGCGGAGATCGAGCGCCATCTCCCGGCAACGGTCGCGGACGTGCACGCCCTGCCCATCGTCCAAGCGGAACAACAGGGCCTCATCGTGCGGTGGGACCCCGACCCCGCCTACATCGCCCACGTGGGCCGGCTGGTCGATCTGGAGCGCCTCAAGCAGGCAGGCCTCAAGATCCTCGTTGAGCCGATGTGGGGTAATGCCGCGGGTTGGTACGACAAGCTCATCGGCGGCGGGACCAACACGTTCTGGGAGATCCACGGTGGCCACAACCCGCTCTTCCCCGAGATGCAGCGCCCCGAGCCCATCGAGCCCAATATCACGCCGGCGCTTCGACGCACGGTCGAGCTCGGCGCCGACGTGCTCCTCATCAACGATGGTGATGGCGACCGCATGGGCATCGGCGACGAGACCGGCACCTACGTGGACCAGCTGCGCGTCTTCGCGCTGCTCGCCTACTATCTGCTCGAGTACCGGCAGGAACGCGGCCCCATCGTCAAGTCGATCAGCTCCAGCGCGATGCTGGACAAGCTCGCCAGGATGTACGACGTCCCGCTCTACAAGACAGGGGTCGGCTTCAAGTACATCGCGCCCAAGGTCGTCGAGGTCGACGCCCTCATCGGCGGCGAGGAAAGCGGGGGCTACGCCTTCCGCGGCAACGTGCCCGAGCGTGACGGCATCCTCGGGAACCTCTACTTCCTCGACTTCATCCAGCGCACCGGGAAGAAGGTCTCCGAACTCGTTACCGAGCTCTTTGACCGGCTCGGGCAGGCCTACTACTACGACCGCATCGACACGCGCTTCCCCTCGGAACGCCGTCCCGAGACGCGGGCGCGCATCGAGGCCGCCCGACCCACGACCATCGCCGGTCTCGATGTCACCGACATCGTCACCCTTGACGGCTTCATGTACGAACTCGGCGACCACGGATGGTTGCTCATCCGCTTCTCGGGTACCGAACCCATCATCCGCGTCTATTGCGAGGTCACCGATCCCGACCTCGTCCGACCCGTCCTCCGAGGCGGCTTGGAGCTCGCCGGACTGGCAGACGACTGACGAGACCAACAGAGCGAGGTGGCGTTTCTGGTGTGCTTTCTGCACCAG
>CAZYYC010000585.1:0-1858 GCA_964650935.1 uncultured Anaerolineales bacterium | reverse complement strand
ATCCGGGAGAAGTCCTGGCGGCCACTAGGCGAGCTGTGCAAGCCGGGTACGCTTCGGACTGGACCAAGGTTCAAGAGAATCGATGCTGATCCCGAGTACGCGTACCAGCTGATTGGGCAGAAAGAGATCTTCTGGGTGCGAGCGAAAGGACGGTGGATAGCCAAGACCGCCACACCTTCCGGCTGTCTGGTCCCCGAGGGAACGACACTTGTTGCGGCTCACGGGACGTTCGGGGAGAGTGAGCTGTACTGTCGCGCGGAGTTTATATGGGGTCATGACACGGGCCGGGCATACTCGCAGGATTTCCTTCGTGTGGTTCCGAATGATGCGGTGATGCGCTCTGGCTGCATGTTCGCTTTCCTTCGCTCTGAAACCGCCTTCCGGATGTTTCGCGCTGTTTCAATCGGAACGAAGCTCCAGGAACACCATCCTGCCTTCACCGCGAGTCTTCCTGTTCCGTATCCACCCGAGCACGTCCAAACTGAGATTCATAAACTCGTAACCGACGCATACGACAAGCGACATCGCTCGGTGAAGCTCGAGGACGAGGCAGTGGCCATCGTCGAGGCAGCGATCGAGGGAGGTGCCTGATGGCCAAGGTCATTGCCATCGGTCAACCTGCCAACGAGTCGGAGCGCGAGGCCATCGCCTATCTGCGCGACAACCTCTCCAACGCGTTCACGGTCATCCACAACTTCGAGCTGAAGCAGGGCCACGAGCTGTACGAGATCGACATTGCCCTGCTGTGCCCGCACTGCGTGTTCGTCATCGACGTGAAGGGGACGCGGGGGCTCGTCGACGTCTACGGCAGCAAGTGGTACCCGGAGGGCCGCGCGCCCTACCACTCGCCGCTCGCCATCCTGCGCAACCACGCCAAGGCGCTCAAGACTCTGATCTGCGATCAGTACCCGGCGAATACGGCGATGGGCGGCGTATGGGTCGACGCGGCGGTGTTGATGACCGCACCCGATGCACTCGTGCAGGACCCCGGAGGTCAGGACGGTCCCTCGGTCGCGTATCTCAAGAAGTGCACCGCCTTCTTCCAGGACAAGGGGCGAGTGCGCCCTGACTGCTCGACGGAGATCCGTGCCCAGCTCGGGCAGATCGAGAAGGCCATCGTCGGCCGCGCCAAACCCAAGAGCGCCCCTCCCTGCTACGGCAACTGGCAGGTCGAAGAGAAGCTCGGCGGCACCGACCGCTACACCGAGTACCGCGCCAAGCACACGCTCCTCGGGGCCAAGCGCGGTGGCACCGCGCGGCTGCGCGTGTACCAGGTGGATCCGTACCTGCCCCAGGAGCAGCGCAAACGGGAGCACCGCCGCATCGGCAACGCCTTCCGAGCTGTGGCCTCGATGCCCGGGCACCCGAACATCCTGACGGTCCGCGACTTCATTCCCACCGAGGCCGAGGATCGACTCGTACTCGTGACCGGCGACGTGGCGGGCCACGCTCTGCGCCAGCACATCAAGAAGAGCGCTCTGGCGCTTACGTTCGACCAGAAGATCGCCGTGATCCGGGACGTGCTGGCGGCCCTCGACCACGCTCACCGCAGCGACCCGCAGGTCGTCCACCGCAACCTGAACCCAGACGCTGTGCTCATCAGCACCGCTGGCCGCGCCTTGATCTGCGGCTTCGACTACGCCCGCGCTGGCAAGGACCGGACGAGCACCATCGCCCAGGACATCGTCGACGAGCTCGACCCGATGTACCAGGCACCAGAGTGCTACAAGGATCCGTCGAACGCGAGCGTGGCCTCGGACCTCTACTCGGCGGGCCTCGTGTTCTACGAGCTTCTGGTAGGCGAGCAGCCGTGGTCCTCCATCGACGACATGATGGAGAAGGATGGCGTGTTCCCGGT
>CAZYYC010000584.1:0-1869 GCA_964650935.1 uncultured Anaerolineales bacterium | reverse complement strand
ACAAGCCGGGCGCGGTGCCGCTGGTGCCGTACCTCATCGGGCCGGGCGGCAAGACGGTGACTGAGTGGCTGGTCGAATCGCAGGACGTGCCGCAGCTGGCGGCGCGGACGTGAATCAGACGGCCCCGACCGCCGGAGCGGCCAGGGCCAGGAGTGAGGAAAGGATACCACAGATGAACGAAAAACCCATCACGCTGACGGCGTACCTGCGCAAGGGCGGCGTCGGCAAGACGACGCTGGTGGCGCTGCTGGGGCAGTACCTGGCGGGGCTGGGGTACCGGGTGGCGATCATCGACCTGGACCGGCAGGGGTCGCAGGCGGCGGTGTTCGACCTGGTCGACGAGACGGGGCACGGGGGCGAGGTGCTGCACCTGGTGCTCAAACGGCGGGTGGACATCCTGGCGGCGCTGGCGCCGGTGGCGGTGCCGCGGCTGGCGGGGCACGAGCCGGGCGAGCTGTACGTGGTGCCGGGCGGGCCGCAGACGGCGGAAGCCATCGAGGACATCGCGGCCAACCCGGTGCGCTACAAGATGCCCGACACGCTGGACGTGGTGCGCGGTCCCATCGCCCAACTGGCGGGGCACGTCGACTTCGCCCTGATCGACATGGGACCGAGCGACCAGGTGACGGCGCTGGCCGGGCTGGCGGCGACCGACCGGCTGCTGATCCCCACGACGATGGACTACCTGTCGGTGACGAGCATCGCGCCGGTGCTGGACGAGGTGGCGGTGGCGGAACAGGTGAACCCGGCGCTGGCGGTGCTGGGCATCGTGCCGATGATGACGCGCTACTACTTCGGGGGCTTGCGCAAGAGCCAGAACGTGCAGGCGGGCGAGGAGTTCCTGATGGCGAACTACGGCGAGCTGGTGCTGCGCGAGGGCAAAGCGATGCTCGACTTCCCGTATCACGAGGAAGTGAACAAGGCGACGTGGGCGGGGATCTCGCTGCTGTCGGAGGAGGTGAGCAAGCCGGTGCGGGCGGACGTGCTGCGGCTGCTGAACGGGCTGGCGGCGCGGTTGGAGATCCAGGGGGTGGCGTATGCCTGACTACAAGTCGCTGATCAACGCCCGGGTGCAGCGGGCGGGCGAGCAGATGGACCTGCGGGCGCTGCAGCGGCAGGCGGCGCAGAACGAGACGGTCGAGTGGGATACGACCAAGTGGGTACCGATCGAGGACATTGAGATCGACGGGCGTATCCAGGTGCGCGTCGGCGGGCTGAACGTAGAGACCGTCAGTCGATATGCCACCATCATGTCCGAATCCGGCACGTTCGAGCCGTTCCCGCCGGTCGTGCTGTTCCGTGATCCAGCGGACGACACCCTGTGGCTGTCGGCAGGCTTCCACCGCGTGGCAGCCGTCAAGGAGGCAGATCAGCTTCGAATCCAGGAGGGGATGGCCCCGGTCGGTGGCGTTCTGGCGGAGATCCGGCCTGGTGGATTCGAGGAAGCATACTGGTATGCCATCACCGACAACCTGAAGAACGGGCTGCAAATGGGCGCCGCCGATCAGAAGGAGGCGCTGCGCCGTCTGCTAGGCTACGACCTGCCAGGAGGCGAGTCGGAGCAATACGTGACGATGTCAGATCGCCAACTCGCCGGCCTTATCGGCGTTTCCTATCGCACCATTGGCCGGTGGAGGGGCGAGTTCAAGAGGAAGCTGGAGACGGCACCTGGGACACATGTCCCAGCTGATCGCGTGCGGATCGGTGCGGACGGCAAAGTCTACAATGTCGGCGGCATTCAGACCGCTAACGAGCAGCGCACCCAGGAGCAGGCCGAGAAGAAGCGGACGTCGTCACCGCAACGTGTAGACCAACACGACGGCTACGACTTCAACCAGGACAGCGGCTACGAAGAGGGCGCGCTGGACT
>CAZYYC010000583.1:0-1889 GCA_964650935.1 uncultured Anaerolineales bacterium | reverse complement strand
GGGTGGGCGTACTCGGCTTCAGCGCCGGGGGCCACGCTTGCGCCACTTTGGTGAATCAACTGCGGAACGCGCCTGTTGAGGTGCCTGGCTACACGCCGGATGAGGTCGACGCCGTCGACGACCGCGTGGCGCTGGCGGGTCTGATCTATCCCGCGATCGATCTAGCCTACAACCCGGGCATTCTGTTCGCGCTCGCCGATCCCGACGAGGTCAGGAACCCTACGACCCGGCAGGCGCTCATCGAGCGCTATAGTCCGGTTCACGCTCAGGCGGGCGATCCGCCGCAGTTCCTCTGCTACGGCACCCAGGATGGCCTGGTCGATCCACGGGGGCTGATCGCCTACCAGGCGAGGTTGGATGAGAAGGGCGTCGAGAACCGAATCCTGGCGCTGGAAGGTGCACGCCACGGCTTCGGTGCATGCAGTGGGAGCTCTTTCGCGAGACTCGCGTTCGGTAGGTACGCTCACTGGGTGGAGACATTCGCGACGTGGGCGAACGAGATCTTCAGCCGTCTCGATGTTAGGGGGAGTCGATCGCCTATCGAACGATAGCCGGATGCTAGGTTGACGGGATGGCCGGCGTCGGTGAGTCTAGCAGGCCGGCTCCCTGACGCCCCCCAGGTGCGATTGCGCCAGGCGAAGCCCGCTCCACAGGAGGTAGCCCGCGACGATGAGGGACCCCAGGATGTCGATGACGCGTGTTGCCGGATGGGCGGGGGCCACGGCGACGGCTGCCAGTGCGATGACCACACCCAGATCGACCCACGTCTTGCCGCGATAGAGGCTCTGCTGCGCCGCGATCACGGCGCTGTACTGCTCGCGCGTCATCGCAGCATAGCGTCGCCAGAACCAACCGTTCACGATCAGCCCCAGGCTCGCGATGATCAGACCCGAGGTGACGTTGCCGCCGGGCTCGAAGGTGGAGAGCCGCGACAAGGCGATGATCCCCATCACGATCCCCGAAGAGAGCATCGCCCCCGACGCTCCCAGCCCTGCGGTATGCTCCAGCCGCGATTGGTCCTCTTTGCTCAGCGATGTGTCTCGCTGGAGCCGGCGGAAGACCCACCAGGAGAGAAAGAGCGCCACCAACTCGATAGTGCGCCGCACGAAATCGGCGAGTTGCGTTGTGGAGTTGCCGGCGAGGGCGGCATACCCCAACACCAGAGGGCCCGGTGCGCTCAGCAGCAGGGCCGTCAGTAAGGTCTTCTCGCGGTTGGCGGCCTGTGCCTGTGAAAGATCGCTCATCTCAGGCGCCCAGGAAGGTGAAGAGCAACATCAGAGGCAGGATCGCGAAGGCTGCCGAGAGCGGCACGGTGATCGTATCGAGGCCGCGGGGAGTGAAGAGCTCGACGGCAGAACAGACGGGCGCGACCAGGAGCGCGACGGCAAGGCTGACGGTCCAGGGCCGGCCCGCGTAGGTGAGGAGGGTGACGAAGATGGCGACGCCCGCCACCACCGCCATCGAGAGTGTGCCCTCGACGGTCTTGGCCCCCTCGACCCGCGGATGGCGGATGCGGCGCCGTCCGAAGGCCTTGCCGACCAGGGCGGCAGCGGCATCGCCGAAGCCCCAGGCCATCACGGCGACCACAGCGATATACTGCCAGTCGATTCCCAAGAGACCCCAGGAGATGGAGAGCAGCGTCGCCATCGCGAGTTGGTGGATGACGAGGCTGCGCTTGAACTCGCCCCCCTCGCGCTCCACAGCCACGCGTCGGTACCAGCGTGTATGCTCCACCAGGGCGAGGACCGGGTAGACGAGGACCACCAGCGCGACAGTCGCCAGGACCGCGGCATACCAGCTGCTGAAGAGATGTACGAGGGGGAAGATGGAGAGGGTGATCATCAGGTGGAGCATCTTGCGCGTCACCTCGAAGGGCACCTTGAGGAACT
>CAZYYC010000582.1:0-1889 GCA_964650935.1 uncultured Anaerolineales bacterium | reverse complement strand
GCTCATCTCCGCAAAGTGCGCCAGATCGCCCGCCCAACCCTCGATCAGCGCGTCGACATCGGCACCGGCGTCGAGCGCCTCACGCACCCGCGAGCCGCCCATCAGCAGATCAAAGTGAGGGTGTCCCCCCTCCCAACTTTGGGCGCGCCACGCAAAGGCATCCGGAGCCACCGCTCTCACGGTCGCGATCAGCTTGAGCCCCACCGTGAGAGGGCGACAGCGGGCGCGCTCGGTCACGTGCACCTGAACGCCCCCGCACACGTCGCCTCCATAGCGGCTGCCGGGTGCCGGCACGAAGCTCAAGGGGCGAAAGCCTACGCCCGGCAACTCTAGGGCGTTGAGCCTCCGGGCCAGGGCGTAGCCGTCGAGCCACGGTGCCCCACAGATCTCGAAAGGCAGCGCCGTCCCGCGTCCCTCCGAGAGGTTAGTTCCTTCCAACAGGCACATACCCGGATAGAGGATCGCCGTCGAGAGGTGCGGCATCGCGGGCGAGGTCGGCACCCAGGTCAGTCCCGTTTCATCGAACCACAGCTCACGGCGCCAGGTGTCCATCGGGACGACCGTCAGGTCGACATCGAGCTCGCCATCGGCCACGAACCAACGCGCCAGCTCCCCGATCGTCAGCCCATAGCGCAGCGGGATCGGCGCAATGCCCACGAACGAGACGTACTCTGGCTCCAGCAGGGGCCCCTCCAATATCTCGCCGCCGATCGGATTGGGTCGATCCAGCACCATCACCGGCAGGCCCGCCTCGGCGGCAGCGCTCAGCACGTGATAGAGGGTGCTGATGTAGGTGTAGAAGCGCACGCCCACGTCCTGCATATCGAAGAGCAACAGGTCAAGCGATGCAAGCACCTCGGCAGCCGGTGCCCGCTCGCTGCCGTAGAGACTGTACACCGGAACGCCGGTGCGCGGTTCGACCAGGTCAGCGACGGCGGCACCATCGGCAGCAGCGCCGTCCAGGCCATGCTCCGGGCTGAAGAGCACCGCCGGGGTTGTCCCAGCCTCGCCTAGCCCATCCATCGCGTCCGACAGATCAGCGCGCACGGCAGCCGCGTGGGTGACGAGACCCACCCGTCGACCGCTTAAGCGTCCGGTGTCCTCCAACAGCCGCTCCAGCCCAACCCGAACAGCCATAGTCCTCTCTCTTCCCTGACCGATGAAAGCTAAAGAACACCCAGTTCGTGACGCAACAGCAGGGCCGACGCACCCAACAACACAATGTCATCCCCCAGCGTAGCCGACGCGACCCGGGTTCTCCGTGACAGCTCGGTCAGCGCCCGTGATGAGATCTCCTCGCGCATCGCATCAAGCACCGCCGGACCCAACGCCGCCAATTGCCCCGCGAGCCGGATATCGCAGCCGCCCAGAATGACCGCCAGGTGCGAGGCCACCACCCCCAGCCCCCGACCCGCCGCCAGCACCACCTCGCGCACCGCTTCGTCCCCCGCCTCATACATCTCAAGCACCGCGTCAAAGCCGATCTCCGTGAGATCAAGGCCCTCGCGCTCGTTCTTGAGCGCCCTCACCTGCTCAACGATGCCGTAGGTCCCGGCGACCGTCTCCAGACAGCCGGTGTTGCCGCAGCTGCAGCGCCGTCCGTTCTCCGCAACCCTCACATGCCCGATCTCGCCGGCGCCCATCGGATTGCCATGATGGAGGCGTCCGTCCAACACCATCCCACAACCGATGCCCCAGCCACCGCTGATCACCACCAGATCGCGCACCTGATCGGCGTTGCCGAAGGTGTACTCACCAAGGGCCGCGACCTGACAGTCGTTGGCGACGTAGACCGGCACGCCGTAGCGTGCCTCCAGCAGTCGCCGAATGGGCAGGTCGGACCAGTCCATGTTGACCGCCTGAACGACCACACCGTCCACGGCATCGAT
>CAZYYC010000581.1:0-1894 GCA_964650935.1 uncultured Anaerolineales bacterium | reverse complement strand
TCCTCGCCCTGCCGCCCCAGGCCCATGCGCGCCTCAACCTGACCGTCTCGCGGCTCCACAAGCTCCCGGTGCGCGTGCGCATCGTGCCCGACTACTTCAGCCTCGCCCTCTACCGCGCCACCGTCGACGACTTCGGCGGCATCCCGATGATCAACCTGCGCGACCCCGCGCTCAGCCCGTACCAGCGCCTGACCAAGCGCGCGCTCGATGTGATCGTCGGCGGGCTGCTCACCCTGCTCGCCCTGCCGCTGATGGGCCTGATCGCCATCGCGATCAAGCTCGAGTCCGAGGGCCCCATCCTCTTCCGCCAGTCGCGCGTCGGCGAAAACGGCGAGATCTTTCAGATGCTCAAGTTCCGCTCGATGGTGGTCAACGCCGAAGCGCTGCAAGAGAAGGTCAACGACGTCGATGCGGAGGGCCATCTGATCCACAAACGCGAGGACGATCCCCGCGTCACCCGCGTCGGGCGCCTCATCCGCCGCTGGAGCCTCGACGAGTTGCCGCAGTTCTTCAACGTGCTCAAGGGCGACATGAGCCTCATCGGCCCGCGCCCGGAGATGCCGTGGCTCGTCGAGAAGTACGAGCCCTGGCAGCGCGCGCGCTTCGCCGTCCCCCAAGGGCTCACAGGCTGGTGGCAGGTCAACGGTCGCTCGGACAAGATGATGCACCTGCACACCAACGAGGACCTCTACTACATCCAGAACTACTCGCTGTGGCTCGATCTCTACATCCTGCTCAAGACCCCCTGGGTCATCCTACGGGGAAAAGGTGCCTTTTAGCGAGCGACACGCTATAATGGTGGTGCTGATTCAGGAGCAAAGGGCATCACGCCAGGAGGGACAATGGCGATTCTGGAACAGATAGAGGAGAAGGTAAGGCAGCTCCCCGAGCCTACCCAGATCCAGGTACTCGATTTTGTCGACTACCTACTCCAGCGTTCCCGGCAGGAGGATCTGCTCTGGTCCAAGCTTTCGCTCAGGTGGGCGCTGCGTGGGCTGGAGGACGAGGATGAGCCCGAGTACACCGCGGAGGACATCAGAGGCACATAGCGATGAGAGTCCCCGGTGAGATAGCGTTGGTGCCGTTCCCCAATGTGGATCTGACGCCAGGTAAGCCACGCCCCGTGCTCCTCCTCGCTCGCGTACCCGGCCCCTTTGACGATTGGCTGGTCTGCATGATCTCCACCAGGCGCCACCAGGAGATTCCTGGATTCGACGAGGTCATAGATAGTGACGACAACGACTTTGGACACTCCGGCCTCAAGAGCTCCAGTGTCTTCCGCATAGCCAGGTTGGCCGTGATCTCCGATGAGATGATGCTGGGCTGCATCGGCGCGATCAGCGGAGACCGTCTGAAACGAATTAGGGAGCGATTGGCAGACTGGGTCCGAAACAGTGCCTAGCTATAGGATAGTGCTGCTCAACTCTGCTCTTTGCAGAGACGTGTGGCGCGACAGGATCGAGGTCCGCGCCCTGGCCCCCCCGGGGATGCAGCTTAGCCTATGGTGACGCTCGGAGTACGGATCGAGCACCGGCGGGGCTGGGCCGCTTGGACAGCCATCGGGCTGATCGCCGCGGGCGCCGCTTGGCCCGTTCTGCGTTCGCCGCATCCCCTGGGCTGGGGCGCTGTCATGCTGGGGTTCCTGGTCCTGGGTGCGGCGGAGCCCCCCCTTCTCCGCACGCCTCTGGATGCGCCGCTCACGCTCCTGGCCCTGATGGCCGGCGTCTCACTACTCATCACCGCCTTTCCGGAGACCACGTCAACGGCGGTGGCACGTCTGCTCGGCAGCCTGTCGCTGGCCTACGGCCTGATCGGCTGGGCGCGCACCCGAGCGAGGCTGCTCGGGTTGGGTCTGGGGCTGGCCCTCATCGGCTCGCTGCTGGCTCTGAGCGCG
>CAZYYC010000580.1:0-1900 GCA_964650935.1 uncultured Anaerolineales bacterium | reverse complement strand
ATCGCGACCTCAGCGCCACCCTCACCTTCGCTACCATTGACCAGCTCCTCAGCAGCTTCTTGATGGCCCCCTATAGTCTCCCCAAGCGACTGAGCAACCTCAACGCCGGCGCCGTCGCCTCGGCATATCTCGTCTTTGACGAGTTTCACCTCTTCGATCCGACGTCGACCCTGCCCACGACCATGGAAATGCTTAGGATCCTCAGTGGCATCACCCCATTCCTGCTGATGACGGCCACCTTTTCCGCCGGGATGCTCGAAGGCTTGGGCGAAGCTCTCGACGCAGACATAGTTCCTTCAGACGCCGTGCAGCGCCTTGAGATGAGCGACCTGCCTTCACAGGCAAAGGTGCGGCGCCACCACGTCATCGACGCCCCGCTGACGGCCGCCACCGTTCTTGAGCGGCACAGACAGCGATCCCTTGTGATCTGTAACACGGTAGACCGCGCCAGGGCGCTCTTCGAGAGCCTGCGCAGGCACCCGGACCTGGGCGACACGCAAGTGCAGCTTCTCCACAGCCGCTTCCTGCCCCAGGATCGGGCAGGCATCGAGAGGCATGTCCGCGTCGCTTTCAGTGGCCAGAACCCTGCTGGCAGCCACATCCTGGTCGCCACCCAAGTCATCGAGGTCGGGCTCGATATTACGAGTGACGTCCTCCATACAGAGCTCGCGCCGGCCAATGCGATCTTGCAGCGTGCCGGGCGCTGTGCTCGGCGCAAAGGAGAGGAAGGTGACATCTTCGTCTATACGGATGCCATGGACCCGCAGGGAGAGCTTGTGGACCTTAGGGAGCGGATCGCTCCCTACTTCGACCAACGGGAGATCATTGCCCGGACGCTCGAGAGTCTAGGCGCCGTAGATGGCCGCGCGTTGACCTTCGCCGATGAGCAAGCGCTCGTAAATGACGCCCACGGACCTTCCGATGCCCGACTGCTCGAAGGACTCAGAGCCGGCCAGGGCGTGCATCGTGGACGAATGGCGCGCGTGATGAACGGTGAGCCCGACGTCACGGTCAGCCACCTGGTCCGCGAGGTCGACTCCCAAGTTGTGGTCATTCACGACGATCCGGCGTTCGTCGCGCGCGCCCCCTTCAGTCTGGAGCGCTTCTCCATTCATCCCGGCACCCTCCGTGGCCAGGTCGCACGCTGGGAGACCGAGGGTAGCCTGTCAAGCGACCGAGTGTTACTGTTGGGTGACGACGGCGACACCGACGAGAGCGGCCGCACGCGCTACGCGTGGCGCCCAGTGAGGTCCGCCCGGGACGTGAAAGGTGCTAGTCTTGTGCTCATTCACCCTGATCTGGCAGGCTACGACACCGAACTCGGATTGCTGCTCGATCGTGCCACAGGCTACCGTGCGCAGACGGCAGACGCTCACGAGCGCGAGGCCACGGGACCCTATCACTACACGCTTGAGACCTATGGCGAACACGCAACCCGGGTCATGGAGGCCTTCATGCAGTCTGTATGGCCTTCGCTCGCCGGTCCGGCAGCTCAACTCGAGGCGGCCTGGGGATGGCCCGCCGGTGCCTTGGCGCGCACAGCACATCTCGTCGCTCTTCTGCACGACATGGGTAAGCTGAACCAATCTTGGCAGACATGGGTGCGGCGCTATCAAGCGATAATCAGACGCCCTGTGCGACCTGGAGAGGCCTATGCACATACCGACGCCGATCCTAACGACCCGGATCACACAGCAGCACAGCAGGCTCTCGGGCGCAGGCCCTCACACGCCGTGGAGGGAGCTTGGGCGGCACAACGGCTTCTGGAGGTCGCCGCCGGTGGCGTCGAGCCCATCCTCAAGGGCGCCTTCACGGCCATCGCGCGCCACCACGGCGCCTTCGTTCGGCAGGGCAGCCCTTACGGCCTGGTGGCCAACGCCGCCGCCTTGATCGATGCCAC
>CAZYYC010000579.1:0-1906 GCA_964650935.1 uncultured Anaerolineales bacterium | reverse complement strand
ATAACTGGTCTCTCTAGTCCCGCTTGAACTCCGTGTAGTCCGGCTGCGCGTAGGCGGACTTGCCCAGACCCTCGATGTCGAGGAGCGCTTTCACCTTGAGCGGCAAGCCGAACAGGTGAATGAAGCCCTCGGCGTCGCTTTGATCGTAGACGTCGTCCTCACCGAAGGTGGCGTAGTCCTCGCGATAGAGGGAGTAGGGCGACTTGCGCCCGACGACGGTGCACGAGCCCTTGTAGAGCTTCAAGCGCACCGAGCCGGTGACGTTCGCCATCAGGCTGTCGACGAAGGCGTCCATCGCGGTGCGCAGCGGGGTGAACCACTTGCCGTCGTAGACCAGCTCGGCATACTTCTCCGCGACAACGTCCTTGTAGTGCTGGGTGAGACCGTCGAGGCAGAGCGTCTCCAACGCGCGCAGCGCAGCGTAGAGCATCGTGCCGCCGGGTGTCTCGTAGACGCCGCGTGACTTGATACCCACGAGCCGATTCTCGACGATGTCCACGCGACCCACACCGTGCTCGCCGGCGACCTTGTTCAGGTAGGTGACCAACTCAACCGCGCCGTGGGAGACCCCATCGACGCGAAACGGAATCCCCGCCCTGAAGTCGATCTCGACATAGCGCGGCTCATCCGGCGCGGCCTCGGGCGCGACCGTCAGCAGGAACATATCCTCCTCGGGCTCCATCCAAGGGTTCTCGAGGATGTGCCCCTCGTGGCTCAGATGCCAGATGTTGCGGTCGCGGCTGTACTTTGACTGTCCGGTCTTGGTGACCGGCACGCCGTGCGCGTTGGCGTAGGCCAGCGCATCCTCGCGCGAGCGGATGTCCCACTCGCGCCAGGGCGCGATCACCTGCAGGCGGGGATTGAGCGCCATCACGCCCAACTCGAAGCGCACCTGGTCGTTGCCCTTGCCCGTGGCCCCATGGGCAATCGCGTCGGCGCCCTCCAACTCGGCGACTTCTACCAAGCGTTTGGCGATCAATGGACGGGCGAACGAGGTGCCCAGTAGATACTGGCGCTCGTAGATGGCGCCGGCGCGCATCGTCGGGAAGACGAAGTCCTTGAGGAACTCCTGGCGCAGGTCCTCGACATAGGCGTTGACCGCCCCGCTGATCCGCGCCTTCTCGGGCAGACCGTCGAGCTCCTCCTCCTGGCCCAGATCCGCCGTGAACGTGACCACCTCGCAGCCGTACTTCTCGATCAGCCACGGCACAATACACGACGTATCCAGCCCCCCCGAATACGCCAAGACGACCTTCGTAACCTTCTTAGGTGCCATCACTCTCCTCCAGACCTTGTTGTCATCGCTTCATTCGCCATAGATGATTATGAGATCGGCCAGATAGCCGAGTTCTGCTTGGGAAACAACGCCTTGACCAGCAGCCTCCCCTCCAGGTTGCCGCCGCAGTCGGCGTAGCCATATCGCAACTCCTCAAAGGATCGATAACCGAAGAGCAGCTGCAGGAACGTCAGATCGGGGAAGCGCGCAAAGGCCCCCACCGCCCGGCGTTCCGTATCGCTCTCGCGTCCCAGAGGATGGGGCAGGAGGTCGACGATGCGGCCCTCCTCGAATGCCAGCTTCACCCCATCGATATAGAAGTCGAGCAGCAGCGTGCCGGTGTGCCCGACCAGCGTGGACTCCGCCAGCCGCCGCTCAAGAACGGGGATGATCAAGCGCAGGAAGGCGGGGAGCTCCGGCACCCGGATGAACCAAGCGTAGGGATCATCCACCTTGGGCAGTTGGTGTTCCACCATCTCATAGACCGGATGCTCACGCCCGAGGCCCAGCACCATCATCTCCAGCGGCGGCCTGCCGCCGGCGGGTGACTCGGTCGTCCCAGGCGCGTTCGCCGTCCCAGGCGCGTTCGCCGTCTGAGGCGCGTTCGCCGTCTGAGGCGCGTTCGCCGTC
>CAZYYC010000578.1:0-1916 GCA_964650935.1 uncultured Anaerolineales bacterium | reverse complement strand
GCGAGCCGATGCATCGCAGAATCTTCCGGGTTGCCGGTGAATAGGAGAAGCAACCCGGAAGACAGTCGGAATCCGAGAGAGGCGGGAGGTGAGGGATGGTGCATGAGCGGAAGCCGCGGGTGCATCTGGTGTGCAACGCGCACATCGACCCGGTGTGGTTGTGGGAGTGGGAGGAGGGGGCTGCGGAGGCGATCTCGACCTTTCGCACGGCAGCCGACCTCTGCGAGGCGTTCGACGCCTTTGTCTTCAACCACAACGAGGTCCTCGTCTATCAGTGGGTAGAGGAGTATGAGCCCGGGCTCTTCGCGCGCATTCAGCGCCTGGTCCACGAGGGCCGGTGGCATATCATGGGGGGCTGGTTTCTTCAGCCCGACTGCAACATGCCCAGCGGCGAATCCTTCGTGCGCCAGATCCTGGTCGGTCGTCAGTATTTCCAGGAGAAGTTCGGCGCGCGCCCGACGACCGCCCTCAACTTCGATCCCTTCGGTCACACCCGTGGGCTTGTCCAGATCATAGCCAAGAGCGGCTACGATAGCTATCTCTTCTGTCGCCCCCAGGAACAGTGGTGCCATCTGCCCGATGATGACTTCATCTGGGTGGGCTATGATGGCTCCGAGGTCATCGGACACCGGTCGATGACCTGGTACACGGCGCCGCTGGGCGGGGCCAGAGAGAAGATCGAGACGTGGACGAAGGAGCATCCGGATCGCGACCTGAGCCTGCTCCTCTGGGGTGTGGGCGATCACGGCGGTGGTCCGTCATGGGGGGATCTGCGCGACCTCTCATCGCTGATCGCCGAGACCGAGAACGTCGAGATCCTGCATAGCACGCCTGAGGCCTACTTCGCCGAGCTGCGCGCGTTGCGCACCGATGACGCCGGACGCCTGAACCTTCCCCGGCACGCCCGCGATATCAACCCCTGGGCTGTCGGTTGTTACACCTCGCAGGTGCGTATCAAGCAGCGCCATCGCGCGTTGGAGAACGCGCTCTACGCTACCGAGAAGATGGTGTCCACCGCGGCGCTCCAGGGCATCCTCTCCTATCCCGGTGAGGAACTGCGTTCGGCACAGCGTGACCTGCTCTTCTCGGAGTTCCATGACATCCTGCCCGGTTCGTCGATCCAGCCTGTCGAGGAGACCTCGCTGCGGTTGCTCGACCACGGATTGGAGACGCTCTCGCGGGTTCGGGCTCGGGCCTTCTTTGCCCTTGCCCAGGGTCAGCCGCGGGCAGCGGATGGCGAGATCCCCATTCTCGTCTACAATCCGCACCCCTTCACCGTCAGAACCACCGTTATCTGCGAGTTCCAGCTGGCTGACCTGAACTGGGGTGAGGAGTTCACGCGGGTTACCGCGACGTGCGACGGAGTGGCTCTGCCTACCCAGGTGGAGAAGGAGCTGAGTAATATCAACACGGATTGGCGCAAGCGTGTGGTCTTTGATGCCGAGCTGGCGCCCAGCCGGATGAACCGCTTTGATTGTCGCCTCGAGCAACTCCCGCAAAGGCCGGGGCCGACGTCTCAGAGTGCCGGCGACGCCCTCCATATCGTGACCGACGACCTTGATGTCCTGATCAATGCGCGGACCGGGTTGGTGGACCGCGTCCGCGCCCGCGACGTTGACTACCTGGCACCGGGCGCCTTTGCCCCGCTGGTTATGCAGGATCGAGAGGATCCCTGGGAGATCGAAGGGGTCAGTTTCCGCGAGGTGGTGGGGCGTTTTGAGCTGTTGAGCCCCGTGGAGAGCGCTACCTTCTCCGGCGTCAAGGCGGAGACGCTGCCGCCGGTGCGCGTGATCGAGGACGGCGACGTGCGGACGGTCGTGGAAGCGGTCTTCGGCTATCGTAGTTCAAGGATTTGCATCCATTACGCGGTGCCCAAGCGCGGCACGGAGATCGAGGTCTCCGTGCGGGTGCTCTGG
>CAZYYC010000577.1:0-1919 GCA_964650935.1 uncultured Anaerolineales bacterium | reverse complement strand
CGCCCGGTTCGACGGTCAGTGTGAAGGCTTGCGCGGCGTCGGGCTGGACACCATTGGTCGCCGTCATAGTCAGCAGGTAAGTGCCATCCGAACCGCCGACCGGCGTTCCGGCGAGCGTGGCAGTGCCATCACTCTCCGGCGTGAAGGTAACGCCGCCAGGCAGTGCGCCCTCGATCCCAAGCGTGGGCGTCGGATAGCCTGACGCGATCACGCTGAACGAACCCCACTCGCCAACTACGAACGTCGCCTTGTCGGCGCTTTCGATCATCGGCGGCGACAACGACTCGACCAGACACAGGACCAGGTCCATATCCGTTACGTCCGGCGGCACGCCGACCAGGGGACCGGTCAGGGGAGCATAGCCGTCGGCTTCCACAGTGACGTACCAGCAACCGAGAGGTAGATCCCACCCGAAGGAACCGTCGTCCGCGGTCTGCTGGTAAGGCAGCGCCGGCGCTATCGGTGTGACATCGCCATCGATGAGCATGCCTAACTCGGTTGGAGCTGACTGGCTCCAGGGCGCCGTTCCTCTGGACAGGTTGGACTCGCAGGTGTTGGGGCGATCATCGTCGGGCCCGATCTTGGGGAGCCAGCCCGGCACGTAGTATAGCATGGTGAAAGCCCCAGACACCGGGTCGTCTGTGGCGGCGTCGCGGACCATGCCGTTCGGGTCGAAGAGCGTGATAGACCCTACAAGGGTCTCCGTCGAGCTGTCGGTGCAGATCTCCGCTATGCGGAGGGTCACATCCTCCGTAAGGTCAGCAGCGGGAACAGTAGCACGGTACAGACCGCCCCCCACGTTCGCCATCGGATAGGTCGATCCTGGCGACAAACTCAGGGTCACCGCACTGGGCGTACCGGACGAACAGACGACACTGCGGGTCACCGTCACATCGCCCGGGTTCGTGGACGGCAGGGTGACCTGGGCTACACCGTCGAGGCCGTAGACGACGCCACCATGCCCCGGATCAACCTGGATCACCGCCGGCTCAGGAAGACGCAGCGTCGCGTTGATGCCCAACCGCGCGATGCTGGGCGTGATCGTGATCGCGGTGGCCTGAGCAATGCCGGGCTGGGCCTCGAAGTACTGTGGCGCGTAGGCTAGAGAGCGATCCACGAATCGCACGCGGTAGTCGACGCCGACACCCTCCCCCAAATCCGTGAAGACATACGAGCCGTCCGCGATCGTCGTCGTTGTTGTAATATGCTGCCAGACAGGGGAACTGCTTGTCCGGTACAGACTAACTTGCATGCCGGCAGCGGGGCTCGCGGGCGGGGTCTGCGCCTGCCCCCCCAAGCTCCCCAACGCCTGTCCACAGATGAACCCGGTACCATAGACCGTGGGAATCTGGTCGAGCCAGGCAGGCACAGCTCCCGAAGCAGGAGCGCACCACTGCGTATCGTTGAAGGAGAAGGTGGTGAGCCCTGCGAGTCCGGTCAGTGAGGCGGGGATCTCGCCGCTCAGCAAGTTGCTGTGCAGGTACAACCCCTCCAGAGTTGCTAACGTACCCAGCTCGTCAGACACGTCTGTCAGCTGGTTACTCTCTAGACTGAGGAAGTGCAGGGTAGACACGGAGCCCATCGCAGATGGAACTACACCGCTCAGTTGGTTTCCTCCGAGGTGAAGCCGCTCCAACGTGGTCAGATGACCTATCTCAGAAGGGATCGGCCCACTCAGCTGATTGCTCCAGAGATAGAGCCACTCGAGGGTCGTCAGATCGGCGATCTCAAGAGGGATCGAGCCGCTGAGCCGATTCCCACCGAGATCCAGGCGTGCCAGCGAACTGAGGTTGCCGATCGTGCTGGGGATGGGTCCGCTCAGTTGATTTCCCCACAGCCACAGGTCGATCAGACCCAGGAGGTTACCGATCGTGGACGGGATCGCACCACTTAGCTCGTTGCCGCTAAGATTGAGCTCC
>CAZYYC010000576.1:0-1921 GCA_964650935.1 uncultured Anaerolineales bacterium | reverse complement strand
ATTGATCCAGGTCCACAGCCCCTGCGTAACCTACTATGACACCTACCCCCACTATCGCGAGGTGACTCAGCCGCTACCTGAGGATCACGATCCCTCTGACCGCCTGGCCGCGATGGCGATGGCGATGGAGACGACGGCACAGTACCTGGGCATCTTCTACCGCGACGGGAGCCGTGTCCCTTACAGCCGGCGGATCGAGGCGGTTCAGGGCAAGGCCCCGCAGACCACGCTGGACGGGATCTTCGAGCGGCTCAAGCCTTAGCAGCGATGGGGGCCAGACCGGAGTTCCGCCTCATCGCCAGCGACATCGACGGCACCCTCGTCGCCGCCGACCGCATCCTCTCGCCGGGCACCTTGAGCACGCTCGGGCGCCTACCCGAGATGGGCGTCGCCTTCGCTTTCGTCACGGGGCTCAACCCGTGGGTCACCGAGCGTTTCGTGAGCGCGCTCGGCCCATGGTCACGCGGCATCTGCCTCAACGGCGTCTTCACGCTGGAGGGAGGACGGCGCGTGGCGGGGCAGGTGATCGATCCCGAGGTCGCGCGCGAGGCGGTCAGCTTGTCACTGGATCTGGGTTACGTTCCCCTCGTCTACGGGGAGGACCACGTCTCACGCTACCTGGCGCACCAACCCGACGGTGCGAACCACGGCGGCGGCATGGTCAAGATCCGGCATCTGATCGTTGAGCGGCCCTATCAACCTTACGTCGGCGTCGAGAGCTTTGAGGCACTCTTCACGGTGCCGCCGGCGCAGGTGGCGATCTGCGAGACCCCGGAGCGTGGCGCCGCGCTCTTCCCGGTCCTTGACCGCGCCCTCGGCGAGCGCGCCTACGTCGTCCTGCAACCCGGCGAGACGACCTGGGTCGAGATCGCCCACCCTGAGGCACGCAAGGATCGCGGGCTGATGGCAATGGCACACAGGCTGGGGCTCAGTGCCGAGCAGGTGCTCTACTTCGGCGACAACCTGAACGACCTGCCGGTCTTCGAGGCTTTCCCCTACACCGTCGCCGTGGCGAACGCGCGCCCCGAGATCAGCAAGCTGGCGTGGAGGACGACGACATCCAACGTCGAGGATGGTGTGGCGCGGTTCATCGCCGAATGGTTCGACCTAGACTAGCCGCCCGAGCAGCCGGCGACCGCATCTCCTCCGTTGGGTCATCCTGGGCGTCATCCCGCGCCCTTCGCCGGCTACTGCCGAGCTCGTCGCGCAACGGCGCGCCTCAGGGCCAGCCCCAGAACGATCGTCAGCACGACGAAGCTTCCACCGACAAAGACCCATTTGAGGAAGGTGAACATCGGCGCCAAGACGTCGATGATGGGCGTGCGGGCGGGATAGCGTCCCATCACCCAGGCGGCGGTGATGTTCTCCAGATAGTCGAGCCCGACACCGATCACGGGGATCAGATTCAATTGTGCCCAGGCACGCTCCGGCTCAAAGACCTGACGCGAGAGCCAACTGATCGCTGTGACCAGGAAGGCCAGATAGATCACGGGCCAGACGAGATCGAAGGTGAAGCGTGCACGGATGTAGGCTGCGCGACCCGTGGCGCCGTAGGCCTCGGCCATAGCATAGAGCTCTTGCGGCGTGTAAATCAGCGACGTATCCGGCGACGGCGCGCCCCCCGTGGCGGCGTCAGCCTGCGCGGCCTGGCTGGGCAGCACGGTTGCCGTGAAGATCAGGAAGACGATAAGCGCGGCAAGCGTGACCCAACCGGTAGAGACAGCGTGAAACCAACGAGAGAGTCTACGTGCCAAGGACACCCCTTCCTCAATCAACGCTGTAGCGTGCCGACCATGGTGATACACGGACGCGGGTCACCTGCTCGTCGGCGATCAGCCGGTGCAGCAGATGGCGGTGTTTGTCTTGATGCCCTCTGGCCTCCAGCACCCAGGTCGCCGTAGCGTCGTCCTTCTCGTGCTCC
>CAZYYC010000575.1:0-1922 GCA_964650935.1 uncultured Anaerolineales bacterium | reverse complement strand
CGCTAACCCAACTTCATTCTACCACAAACCAACACGCCGCGTGTGCGCACCCGCAAGATCAGCGCATCTCTTCCCTCGGTCGGCCACATCGCCCTCGCATCTGCGCTCGCGGGCTTCGCCGCCGGACGGGCCCGCCGCTAGGGCGGGGCGGGAAGCCTGCATAGGCAAGCTTGTCGCCCCCTCGTCCGCGAGGGCGCCGTCTCGCGGCGCCGGACCCTGGGCGATAGCCCCGCACGCTCCCGTTCGCACCACCGTGGGATTGCCCTGCATCCTCCCTATGCTATAATCGCGCCTATCCAACCTGGTGCGAAAGGACTCGGCCATGACCCTTGCTGTGGTGATCCTAGCTGCGGGGAAGAGCACACGTTTCAAGTCGACCACGCCCAAGGTCCTCCACGACTTCGGCGAGAAGCCGATGATTGCCTACGGCTTGGACCTCGCGGCACAGCTCTCCGCTGAACGTCCGGTGCTCGTCGTCGGTGAGGAAACCGATGCGCCGCTCAGGGGATGGGCGGGGGACCGCGCCGAGTTTGTCTATCAGGCCCAGCGCCTGGGCACGGGCCATGCCGTCCTCCAGACACGCGAACTGCTGGAAGGGCGCGCCGATCGCGTCCTCGTCCTCTACGGTGATATGCCGCTGCTGCGGGCAAGCTCGCTCCAACGTCTGATCTCGATTCAGGAGGAGACCCGAGCTGCGATGGCGATGATCACCATCATCCGCGACAACTCCCAGGGCTTCGGACGCGTGCTGCGGGATGCCGAGGGCCGCGTCGTAGGTGTCGTCGAGGAGCCCGAGGCCACTCCTGAACAGCTGGCGATCCGCGAACTCAACGCCGGGATCTACGTCTACGATGCCGACTTCCTCTGGGAGCATTTACCCCAGGTGACGCCGAGCGCCGAGAAGGGCGAGATCTACCTCACCGACATGGTCGCCCTGGCGACCCGGGCCGAGCTCCGCGTCGCCGACCTGGTGCTGGATGACGCCTCCGAGGCGATGGGGATCAACACCCGCGTCGACCTCGCCGATGCACTGGCGGTCCTCCGGCGGCGCATCGCGACGCACTGGATGCTGGAGGGCGTCACGATCGTCGATCCCGCCACCACCTACATCGGCGCCGACGTCGTCGTTGGGCCCGACACGGTGGTCCTACCCAACACGCACCTACGGGGGACGACAACGGTGGGCCGCGGCTGTGAGATCGGCCCCAACAGCTGGGTTGATGGCTCCGTCATCGGCGACCGCTGCCGCGTGACCGCCTCGGTGATCGAGCACTCCGAGATGGAACATGACAGCGACATCGGTCCCTTCAGCCATCTGCGGCCCGGCGCGCGGATCTGCACCGGCGCCCACGTGGGGAACTTCGCCGAGCTCAAGAAGTCCACGCTCGGACCCGGCTCCCATCAGGGGCATTTCAGCTACCTCGGCGACACAACGACCGGCGCCCACGTCAACATCGGCGCCGGCACCATCACCTGTAACTACGACGGGCAGCGCAAACACCCCACGACCATTGAGGACGACGTCTTCATCGGTTCGGACTCGCTGCTCATCGCGCCCGTGCACATCGGCAAAGGCGCCAAGACCGGCGCCGGCTCGGTAGTGACCCATGACGTGCCCGCCGATACGCTCGTCTATGGCGTGCCGGCCCGCCCCCGACCACCGCGTAAGGACACCGCAGGCGAAGGCGATGACTAAAACCGAGCCCCAGAGCAGAATCCTGCTTGCCGCGGCGCGTGAAGCCTATGACCGTGCCTACGCTCCCTACTCCACCTACCGAGTGGGTGCAGCGGTTCTGGGCGACGACGGACGGATCTACACCGGCGCCAATGTCGAGAATGCAGTCTACCCGCTGACGATGTGCGCCGAACGGGTGGCGATCTTCCGGGCGGTGGCTGCCGGCGTGCGTGCCATCAAGGCAGTC
>CAZYYC010000574.1:974-1924 GCA_964650935.1 uncultured Anaerolineales bacterium | reverse complement strand
AGCGTCGGGTACGGGCGCTCCGCCGACGGACACCTGACGATGGCCTTCGGCCCCCTCAACCGTGAGGGAGGCGAGCGGCGGCTCAACGTCCTGAACACCCGCGCCCGGTCGCGCTGCGAGGTCTTCAGCAGCCTGACCGCCGACGACATCGACCTCAGCCGCACCAGGGCCCGCGGGGTGGTGGCGCTCAAGCGCTTCCTGCACTATGCCGAGGCGCGCAACCTGGACGTGCCGACGGTGAGCGGGCGCCCGTCCGGCTCGCCCTTTGAGGAGGACGTGGCGAAGGTCCTGAGGAGCTACGGCTACACCGTGGACCCGCAGGTGGGCTCCGCCGGCTTCTTCATTGACCTGGCGGTCAAAGACGAGGCGCACCCCGGCCGCTACCTGATGGGCATCGAATGCGACGGCGCCGGCTACCACAGCGCACGCTCGGCCCGCGATCGGGACCGCCTGCGGCAGGAGGTCCTGGAGGGGCTGGGGTGGCGTATGTACCGGATCTGGAGCACGGATTGGTTCAACCGGCGCGAGCAGGAGCTCGCGCGGCTGGTGGCGGCGGTCGAGGCGGCAAGGGAGCAGGCGGCTGACCCGCCGCCCGCGAAGGCCCCGGCCCCGCTCCCGGCGGCGCCCGTGGGGGGTGGGGTGGCGCGCGCGGCACCCCGCGAACGCGCAGCGGCAGAGGCGGCGCCCTACGTCCCGGTGCGGCTGCGGATCCGAACCTCGACGCCGCCGCACGAGATCAGGCAAAGGGCGTTAGAGGGGCTGCACGCGCACACCACGATCCGGACCTCGACGCCGCTGCACGAGATCCCGCTGCCGCAGCTCGCCGGATGGGTCGTCAAGGTGGTGGAGGGCGAGGGCCCGCTCCACACTGAGGTGTTGACCCGGCGGATTGCCCACGCAGCGGGCGCCGGGCGCACCGGGTCACGCATCCGGGCGGCGGTCCTGGCGGG
>CAZYYC010000574.1:0-964 GCA_964650935.1 uncultured Anaerolineales bacterium | reverse complement strand
CGGGGATGGCCGAGCCCCCGGTCCGGGATCGGGCGCAGCTGCCCGCAGCCGAGCGGAAGCTCGAGCTGATCGCGCCGGAGGAACTGCGCCGGGCGGTGCTCAGCGTGGTGCGGGAGGGGATGGGGATGCTGCCCGAGGAGGTCCCCGGCGCCGCGTGCCGGCTGCTGGGGTTTGGGCGCACGAGCGCGGAGATGGACGCGGTCGTGGACGCGCTGGTGCAGGAGGCGCTGCAGTCGGGCGCCCTCGTCGCGCGCGGCGACTTCCTGGTCTGTGAGGCGTGAGCGGACAGGCGGCGCCCGTAGGGGTCGGGCGGGGCGCCTTATCTGGTGCCGCGCGGCGAGGGTGGTCGCCGGATGATTCGGATTGGGGGTGAGTTGATCGATGGCATCGGTTGCGATGGACGGAAAGGTATTGGGCGGCAAGTACCGGCTGGAGTCGGAGCTCGGGGAGGGGGCCTTCGGCAGGGTCTACCGTGCCTATGATCGGGCGCTGACGCGCCCCGTGGCGGTCAAGGAGCTGCGGCGCGACAGGCCGGGGATGAGCCCGGAGCGCTTCGCCGAGTATGTGGACCGCTTCCGTAGAGAGGCGCAGGTGCAGGCGCAGTTCAACCACCCGCACATCGTGCACGTCTACGACCTGGTCGACGAAGGGGCCACGCTCTACCTGGTGATGGAGCTGGTGGAGGGGCGCAGCCTGCAGGAGGCGCTCGCCGCGCCCGGCCCGCTGCCGGTCGACCGGGCGGTGCGCATCACGCTGTCGCTCCTCGACGCGCTGAGCGCGGTCCACGCTCACCCGCTCGACATCGTGCACCGCGACATCAAGCCCTCCAACGTGCTGCTGGACCGCGAGGGGCACGCCAAGCTCACCGACTTCGGGCTGGCGCAGGTGGGCGGGGAGAGCAGCCGCTCGCGGATGGGGGGTAGCCGGCACCCGGGCTCGCCGCTCTATATGTCGCCGGAGCAGG
>CAZYYC010000573.1:0-1924 GCA_964650935.1 uncultured Anaerolineales bacterium | reverse complement strand
CGGGGGCCTAAGGACGATGGGCGTGCTCGAGCCGCTGCCGCTGGAGAGCCTGGGGCCGGACAAGGTGCGGGCCGCGCTCTACCACTCGCTGCGTCAGGTCTCCATCAACTGCCTCTGCCTGTGCCTCTTCGTACCCTGGAGTGCCGATGAGCAGGTGCGGATGGTGCAGGCTGCCACCGGGTGGGATGTCAGCGCCTATGAGCTGTTCAGGCTGGGCGAGCGCGCGCTGACGTTGGCGCGGGTCTTCAACGTGCGCGAGGGCTTGGGGCCTGAGGACGATCGGTTGTCGCAGCGTAGCTATGAGCCCACGACGGGTGGCGCGCTGGCTGAGGGTGGCATCGACCCGGATGCGCTTCGGGAAGCGATGCACACCACGTACGCGATGATGGGATGGGATCGGGACTCCGGCGTGCCGACGGCGGATAAACTCCACGAGCTCGATGTGGGCTGGGCGGCCGCGCATCTGCCGGCGTAACCTCAAGGAGCGGCCCGCCAACGGCGGGCCGCTTCGGTTCTCTCCACGGTAACGCAGGCCCGCTCAGGGGGAGCCTGCGGCCGGTTGTGCCTCCAGAAGTGTCGAACCGCGACGGACGATCAGGTCCATAGCGGCCTCACGATCGAGACCCGCCAGATCATCCTTGGTCAGCGGCGGCGCGAACGCGGCGTGCGGTACCAGCCCGTAGCGATCCCCTGTGCGCAGCTGCCTGAGCAGCTGCAGGAACTCGGCCATGCGCCGGTGTTCCCAGCCCCGTGGTGCAGGGGTCAGGCGGGCGATGGGATGCCGTGCGAAGGCCGGCATCAGCACGCCGCTGACCACCGCGACCTGCAAGCTGCACGCCGTTAGCCGCCTGAGAGGCAGCAGGATCGAAGCCGACCAACTGCTGAAGGTCGCACGCGCGAGCGCGGCACGGTCCTCAGCGGCGCCGGGAGGCGTTGCGTCCCGGAACAGCGCGGGTCGGGGGTAAGGCGTGCGCTGGGGAAGGTGATGATGCTCCCCCCGGAGCGCAGGTGGTCGATCATCTCGCGCGCCGCCGCGACGTGGTCATCGGGATCGCCCGAGACGTAGATGAGGCGCTCGCGTACGTGCGGTAGGGCGCGCGTGATAGGTACATCGGAGATCATGAGCTTCGCGTCATCCCGCGGCAGGCCGGCAAGGAGCACCAGGGCGTCGCTGAGACCGGGGTGGTTGGCGGCAATGATCAGCGGCCCGGTGGTCGGGATGGTCTCCTCGCCCGCCGTCGCGTAGCCCTCGATCAGGTGGGCGAGCAGGCGGCGTGCCGCCTCGCGGAGGCCGGCGTCGGCGACATCGGCATCAAGGGCGGTGAGGAGCACACTCAGGCGAGGCGCAGCGCTACGCGCCAGTGACGCGATGAGCCCCAGATGCATCCCCTGGCGGGGGAGCCCCAGCGCGTTGGCGAGCTCCTGAGCCATCAGAGCCGCGATCTGGTCGGGGTCCGGCGAGGATGTTTCGTTCATCTCACGGGGGAGTATAGCCGGGCCGCCTCAGCTGTCCAAGGCGTTGACAGGCGTCAACGATAGCTATGCACGCCACCCTCGCCGTGGCCTACGCTGCGGCCTGGAGCCAGCCGACGACTTCCTCCGTGTTCGGTAGCCGGCCCGAGGACTTCACCTCGCCGTTGAGCACCAGCGCCGGGGTGCTGGCGATGGGATAGCCCATGATATCGTTGATGTCGGTCACCTTGATGAAGGTGGCCTCGACGCCGGCCTCCTCGGCGGCCTTGCGGGCCGTTGCCTCCAGCCGCTTGCACTTCGGACATCCGGTTCCTAGGATCTTGATCTCTAGCATATAACTCTCCTCTCTGTATGTGCTGCCAGTTATGGTCCGAAACGACGGTTACTGCGTTACCCGACGACCCAGCCGAAGATCAGGCCCGCGAGCGTGCTGAAGATCGCGACGAGGACC
>CAZYYC010000572.1:0-1931 GCA_964650935.1 uncultured Anaerolineales bacterium | reverse complement strand
CGATCTGGATGACGCTATCGAGAATCACCAACACTTTCATCTCCTTCGTCGGCGTCTCGATCACCTGCAGCGACGTCGTCGCATCGAGCGCCATACGCCCCACCCGCCCCGTGGGCGACGGATGAAGCTGATAGACCGGGTACTCCGCCGGCACGGCGGGAGGCATCACGCTCCCCTGTCCCGGGGGCAGATTCACATCCGCACGCACCGGGGTCGCAAACCCGGAGACCACCAACACGACCAGCAAGACCCATCGACCGACAAGACCTATCCTGCCCTTCATCATTTCCTCCAACTTTATTCGCGCGCTCGGCGCTTCACACGCTACTGGATGCCTGCTGATCACACTAAGTCAGTGCCGGATGGCAGATCGTCGTTGACAAGAGCAACGCAGATTGCGTCAGTAGGCCATCATGTCTCTAACTATCCATTATTATAAACCCTATTTGTAAGATTGCAATAGTGTAAAAGTACCGGGTACGATAGCTACCTGTGGAGCTGCGCCCCCACGCAGCGTGTGGTACCGACTACGCCTCGACCTGAATCGAGGAGAGGAAACGCACGTAGGCCTCCAGAGGCACCTGAGTCTCCGCGACCGCGGAGAGATACTGAAACTGCGCCACCACCCGATCGAAGTTATCGGCCTTGCTAAGATCCAGCCATTGCCCGGAGAACGGGTAACCGTAGATAGGTAGACCGCCACGGTTGAGGAGGTCGATCACGTCAGGCATATCGCAGTATTGGTTGCACGGTATATGGCGGAACACCGCGGGAGAGACGACGTAGACACCGGTGTCGACCAGGAACGAGAGCGTCGGCTTTTCCCGGCAACGGGTCACACGTCCGTTCGCGTCTGTATCGATCACGCCGAACTCGACCTTGTACTCCCGTTCGTAAAGCGCCATGGTGAGGGCGGCGTCCCGGGCTGTGTGAGCCAGATAGAGCGCCTGAAAGTCCAGGTCGGTCAACACATCCGCGCTCATCACCAACAGGGGTTCATCGACGCTCCGCAAAGCATCAAGGGAGCCCGCGGTGCCCAACGGCGTCTCCTCACGCAGATATCGGATATCGATCCCCAGACGCTCCCCGGAGCCGAAGTAAGCCTCAAAGAGCTCCGCCAGGTAGTTCACCACCAGCGTGATCTCAGCGAAGCCCGCCTCGCGCAACTGGCAGAGGATGATCTCCAGCACCGGATAGTCACCCAAAGGGATGAGAGGCTTGGGCAAGACTTTGGTAAAGGGCGCTAGTCGTGTCCCGCGATTCCCTGCCACGATCAAGGCTTTCATCTCGACCCCCTCATAGGTACAGACACACGGCGGCGCAGGTCCGCATCACCTTCACAGGGCCTGACCTGGCGGGGGACAGGCCCCCCCGCCAGGTCGATGGTGAAGCTCCTGTGCCACATTCCAGCACGCCCCCCTACGTCCCGTTCGGGCGCGTCGCGTCCCGTCTCCGGACAAGCAAGAGGGTCAACAAAAGCAACCCGGGCACCCACGCACCCCACAGCCCGGATCGGGCGTCGAGTCCGATGGGGCCGACCGCCGTGGGTCCGGCGGTATAAGCGGGCTCAGATGAGCGCTTCCAACAGTCATCCCCTACCGCGACGACGGCATAGTACTGACCCGCCGTGCCCTCTGTGTCGGTGTAGATCGTGCTCGTCGTCATGGCGACGGGCTCGCCCAGGGTGAAGTTGGCCACGCTACCGCGGTAGACTCGATAGGCGAGGGCCGTCATTGGGCCGCCCGCCGTATCTACCGTGATGGCGTCCCAGCGCAGCTCATTACCCCCGCTCACAGCAGCCACCAACACGTTCTGAACCTTCGCGGGCGTGGTCGGGGCATCCCCGACGATCGTCACGACTTCACCGGGCACCATACTGAGATACGAGATATCCTGCCCGGCATAGACCTCGTGGTCGTCGCCGTACTCGA
>CAZYYC010000571.1:0-1932 GCA_964650935.1 uncultured Anaerolineales bacterium | reverse complement strand
GGTCGGTGGACTCTCGGACGCGCCGGCAGAGCGCTGCTCGTTCACGAACTTGATCATCCTGCAGTTCGCGGGCGCGAAGCCCAGCCCTTACCTGCTCGAGATCCGGCTTGGGAAGGTCCGCTGAGAGGTCAAGGGGTTGTCCTCCATGCACCTCGTCGAAGACGTAAGAGGCCGGGACCATACGCCGGACGTCCTGTACGATGGTGCCGTCGGGTTCGGCGTGGAAGGCCTCGGGATGTTTGACCTGGGCCGGCAGTCGTCCGTTGAAGTCGTAGTCGTGCCATAGCTCGGGTTGCTCGAAGGCGTTGGTCACGCCGTCGCAGATGGTGACAACGTCGATATCCAGAGCGTCCAGAACGTCGAGGTCGGGCAAGGCGAGCATTTGCCCGGTGTCCTCGATCTTCGTCCTCCGCGGTGGTAAGCCCAGCGCTTCGACGAGCTTGGGATAGGCGAAGGCGCTGATGCCGGTGGAGCGCATACCTCCTAGATCCAGGGGTACGCGATCAGTCGACTGAAACGTCAATGCCTGCATTACGCGGTCACGCGGCGTCGTCATAGGTGGTTGTCCTCCAGACTGGTCTTGGCTGTGCCTGAGCGCGGCACACGCCGACAGTGTAGACGATGGTGAGAATGCGTCAAGGACAAGTTGTTGTATCCAGGGCGGTGTTGGGCTACAATGTATGCGGGTCGGTGGATCGGCTGTGTGTGCGAGGAGGGAGGCTCCCGATGGTGAAGAAGTTCGTCGGACTGTTGACGGCAGGAGGGGATTGCCCGGGGCTGAATGCCGCGATTCGGGGGGTAGGCAAAGCTGCGATGTCGCTTGATATCCAGGTCATCGGCTATCTTGACGGTTTTCGCGGGCTTGTGGAGAATCGCTTCATCCGCCTGGATTCGTCGCGCCTGTCAGGCATCCTCACGCTGGGCGGGACGATCCTTGGGACGAGCCGCGATAAGCCCCATAAGATGCCCGCCGGAGAGCTGGGGACCGTCGATATGCGGCCCTTTGCGGTGGCCAACTACCAGAAGCAGCACCTCGATTGCCTGGTGTGCCTCGGGGGAGGAGGAACGGCAAAGAACGCCTACCGGTTGATGAAAGAGGGCCTCAATGTCATCACGTTACCCAAGACGATCGACAATGATGTCTGGGGCACCGACGTCACCTTTGGGTTTGACACGGCGATGGCGATTGCCACCGAGGCGATTGACCGGCTCCACAGCACGGCGGAGAGCCACCATCGCGTGATCATTGTGGAGATCATGGGGCACAACGCCGGGTGGCTGGCCTTGGGCGCCGGCGTCGCGGGCGGGGCGGATGTGATCCTCCTGCCTGAGATCCCCTATGACATTGACGTAGTGGCCCGGGCGGTGCTGAATCGCAGCTATGCGGGCAAGCGCTTCAGTATCGTGGCGATGTCTGAGGGTGCCGTCTCGGTCGATGAACCGGAGCACGACGCCGTGTCGGGCGAGCCGGTCAGCGTGCGGTTGGCGCGGCGCCTGGAGGAGATGACGCATCTCGAATCGCGGGTGACCTCGCTGGGACACCTGCAGCGGGGTGGGGTCCCCAGTCCGACGGATCGCCTGCTGGCGACGCGCCTGGGCACGACGTGTGCCAAGCTGATTGAGCGCGGGGAGTATGGCGTTATGGTCGCGGCGCACGGCGATGACTGTGTGTCGGTGCCGCTCAAGGATGTGGCGGGCAAGAAGAAGGTGGTGCCGCTCGATCATCCGTGGATCGAAGCGGCGCGTCTCGTAGGGACCAGTTTTGGTGACTGAGGAAAGGCGGAGATGACGTTGATCGATCTGCGTAGTGACACGGTGACGCGACCCACGCTGGAGATGCGCGAGGCGATGGCCCGCGCCGAGGTGGGCGATGATGTCTATGGGGAGGACCCGACGGTCAATCGCCTCCAGACGCTTGCCGCCGAGATGATG
>CAZYYC010000570.1:0-1933 GCA_964650935.1 uncultured Anaerolineales bacterium | reverse complement strand
CCGGCGGTCTTGAGATGCGCCATACGCTGCGTGTGCTGGGCCATCATCGGGTAGATGCTGAACTTATCCGATCCCGAATGGATGCTGAGCTTGTAGGGGCCCAAGGCGCGCGCTATCGCGGCGTGAGCAGCGAACTCGGCATCGAAGGTTTCCAGTTCGCCGATGTAGTCGACGCCCTTCTCAAAGCGCCCCACGTAACGCGGGGCCAGGCTCACCCACTCCACCCCCAGCCGTGAGAGCTCGCTGACGATGAAGATGTGCTCCAGCGGTGACGTCGGTGTCTCCGTCTCATCAACCGAGACCTCCAACTCAAACGACGCCTCACCCAGGTGGTGTGTGCCGGCTTTCGCCTCAACCAGATGCGCGTACATCTCGGCGGTGTGCGCCAGGGAGGCGCCGTACTTGCACGCAGCCCGCAGCAATGCCTCCTCATCAAAGCGGTACGTCGCGTCGCCGCCGACGTCGAAGGGAACACCGACATATCGGGCTCGCATCGCGTCGGGGTAGTCGCGCAGCCGCGACCAGGGCAGCACCTCGAACTTGCGTTGCAGCGTCTCGAAGTCGTCTGTGTGCGCGTCGTTGTCGACGTGGTCGCCCGGATCGATTGTGAAGAAAGTATAGCCCGCAGCTACGCAGACATCGATGTCGTCGATGGTCTTCAGGTGGTCAGCGTCGGCGCCCCACGGCGCCCGCCATCCCTCCTCAAGGACGCCCCACATCGCATCGTCCATCACCTGTTGGGGCGTACGATGCGTGCGGGCGTTCTCCCGCATCGATTGCTGGGCCAAGATCGGCGCGATGCCGCCGACCGCGCGGACGGCCCGCAGATGGCCCGGCGTCGCCAACCCCAACCGATCACCACAACCACCGGATGTCGCCAGCCCCAGCGGGGAGGGCGTGAGCCAGGGCAGTCGCTCCCGCAAGCGTGACGCGTTCTCCGGCGAGCGAGCACAGACCAACACGTCGTGCTGCACCTCACCCTGGAAGCCCTCGATGTTACCGGAGACACAGAGAACTTTCTGTCCCTCGGCAGTGCGGGCCAGTAGGTAGGTCGTCCCCTCGTGTTCAACAATCGAGCGCGGATAGACGTGCGTGAATCCCATCATCTCCCGGAGTTGCTCAACCATCTCTCCACCCCTTTCACACAACTGCTTGTTGCCGCCCTGTCAATCGTCCTCGCGACGGCTGACAGCGCGTGGGTTCTATGCCCCACGCCTAGAATGCATGCCGAAATCCCAAGATCGTCACCGTCGTGATCACCAAGCTCACGATCATCGTCAGCGAGATCAACATCGCCGCCAGGCGCGGGTTGAGATCTTGCTCCACCGAGTAGAGCAACGTCGAGAGCGAGGTCGGCATCAACGGCAAGAGGAAGACCATCGCCCGCGTCGGCCCGTTGAAGGGCAGCACGAGCAGCGTGAACGCCGCGACCGCCGCCCCCACCGCGTACTTAGAAAAGAGCTGCGTCAGGAGAATACGGCTCTCCCGCAGTGAGACATCGATCTCCAGATAGACCCCCAATCCCAACAGCATCAACGGCGAGTTCATCGCCGCCAATGACCCGACGAGGTTGCCCGTGAGCCCACCTAGTTCCACACCGCCCAGGTTGAGGGCCACCGCCAGCAGAAAGGCGTGCAGGGGGAAGAAGGTGGCCACCTTCTTGAGGACGTGGCGCACGTCGAAGTGCTCACTATCGGCGTAGCGAAACGAGAGGTAGTAGGCCACGGCGAAGATGGCGATCGCGTTGCCCAGGTCGCTGACGGCGACCGTGCGCACCCCTTCCTCGCCGAAGGCAGCCTCGGCGAAGGGATAGGCCAGGGATCCCATCACCCCGCAGAAGGAGACCACGAAGGTTCCCATATCCTGGCGCGAAAGGTCAAGTACCTGACCCCCCAGCCGCCCGACCTGACTGGCGATCACACCCGCCAACAGG
>CAZYYC010000569.1:0-1935 GCA_964650935.1 uncultured Anaerolineales bacterium | reverse complement strand
GGTATGGGATGCCCGCGTATGCCAACGAGGACGGCAAGGTCGTCTGCTTCTTCACTGCTGCGTCGAAGTTCAAGGAAAGGTACGCGACGTTCGGCTTCAACGCCGTGGCCAATCTCGACGACGGCGATATGTGGCCGACATCCTTCGCGCTGAAGGAGCTGACTGCCTCCGTCGAGGAGCAGATCGCCGCTCTGGTGAGGAAAGCGATCAGCTAAGCACAGAACTCGCTAAGGAGTAACCATACAGACCCAACTCTACCCCACAGAGCAGGCCCACGTCTAGGTTAGGATGCGCCCAGGATCCCGATGGAGCCTGTCCGACCGGCTGCGGCGTAGCCACGTGGCGGGTCGTTCGAAGCGCTGGTCGGGCGGCTCACCTTCAGGTCGTGAGGATGGGAGCTTGTAGAAACATACAGGGTGATCCGAGGTGTTCCAGATGACCAGATATGTGATCAGTCCGGACGTGGCGCTCCGCCTGGCACAGGAAGACACCGTGATGCCCGACGAGCACGAGCTTCTGGCACCGACGCTGCTGCGCTCGCAATTGCTGTCGATGCTCTACCGGGCGGTGCGCCAGGGAGAGATGACGAGGGAGGATGCCGACCTTTATCTCGGGTATGTACGCGGACTTCGGATCCGCTTGCTCGGCGACCGTGTCCTTCAAAACGTCGCCTGGAAGGTCGCCGATCAGCTTGGGTGGCCGGACACGTTCGACGCTGAGTACATCGCGTTGACACAGTTGCAAGCTGACGCCTTCATCACGCTCGATGAGGATCTAGCCTCCGCGGTGGAGGAAGTGGTGGCGCTGGCCCCGTTCGGAGCACTGGCTCAACGTTAGGAGAGGAGGAGTCCATATGGCAGAGGTTGTCCTGGTCCATCATGCCCTGGGGCTCACCATGCCCTGCATGCCCACAGCCTGGCGCCGAGGCGCCTGAGGTCGCCTCAGCAATCGCGACGACGTCTCAAACCGGGAGGAGCTCGGCCCGTGGAATCGGTCTGTACAACATGCGGTAGCCCTCTGCATACTCGAACTTCTGCGAGAGGCAGCCGCGCATCTTGGCGAGCGCCTGGTAGAACCCCTTGTAATCAAAGCCACCCTCGAGGCCCAGATCCCGCGTGATCTGCAGCAGCTTATCAAGCGCCGCCAACTTGAGGTCCATCACGTCGGTGATGTCAACATAGGTATCCGGCTGGTAGTCCTCCCAGTCCTCCCAATTGTCGGTGTAGAAGACCTGCCTGACCCGGTGGGCCGCGTGCTTGCGCTCGTAACCCGGCAGGCCCGCCAGGAAGACCGCATCCTCCACATTCCTGTAGGTGTTGACGTGATCCTTGTGGAAGGAGCCCTTCCAGTGGGTGACCACGATGTCGGCCCGGACCTCACGCATAATGTCACAGCAGGTGTTGATCACGTCATCATGGTAGGGCAGTTCGCCATCTCGCCACTCGAGGGTTCGAACGTCGTGGACGCCCAGGATCTCGCCTGCGCCCTCCCACATGTCGATCTTCGCCTGGAGATACTGCTCTGCCGTAATCTCAAGCCCCTCGTAGAAGGCGTAGCCCTTCTCACCGGGCGTGAGCGCCACCAGCGTGACACGATGCCCTGCCTTGGCGTAGTTTGCAATCGTACCCGCCGAGGAGTTGATCATGTCGGCTGCGTGGGCATCGAAAAACACAATGCTAAGCTTGTCATGGCTCATGGTGGTGTCCCCTTTCAAGAGCGATTCATCCTCATGATCTCTGCGCGATCCCCCTACGGGTCAGTTAACCTGATTCCTGAGAGCTGTCATCCTGAACGAAGGATCTATACTTCGCGCGACGGAGATCCTTCACCTGCGGCTCAGGATCACAAGTGCAACTTCCAGCTCGACAGAGCACTACAGCGACCTTCGCATCACGGCCCAGCGCCGGTACTCACGCATCCCGCCCTTTCGGTACA
>CAZYYC010000568.1:0-1945 GCA_964650935.1 uncultured Anaerolineales bacterium | reverse complement strand
GAGGCGACGGTGGCCTTCTTCAAGGGGCCCAACGGAGAGGTGGTGGAGTTCTTCCAGACGCGGTAGGGCGTAGAATCACTGAGGCATTGAGAAACCTGAGGGCACTGAGTGCTTGGCGAGGAAGCGTGTTGCCTTGGTCGCGGCCCACGAGAAGCTCCTGATCTGGGGGGAGCGGGTCCCCTACAACACCGGCCAGAGCAAGCTGGAGGGGATGGCGCTGAAGCGGATACCGCGCTTTGCGCCTGCCGCCCTGTTGCGGTTTGCGAAGGTGATCGGCAGGGACTTCATCGATGACGTCGATGCCGTCCATGCCGTCACCTACGCCTTTGAGATCCGGCGCGGGGGAGCGCCGGCGACCTTCGACGACGCGCCCTATCTGACGTCCTTCGTGGTCCCCGGCAGTGATCGCGCGATGATCGTGGTGCCGGGCGGCGGCTACGCCCTCAAGTCCTCCGAAAGCGAGGGCTCGCAGGTCGCGGCATCTCTGAACGAGGCAGGGATCTCCACTTTCGTTCTCTGGTATCGTGTGCATCCCTACCGGGCACCCGTCCCGTTCCTCGATCTCCAGCGTGCGGTCCGGTATGTGAAATACCACGCGGCGAGCTACGGCATTGATCCTGGGAGGGTGGGCGTACTCGGCTTCAGCGCCGGGGGCCACGCTTGCGCCACGCTGATGAACCAACTGCGCAACGCGCCCGTTGAGGTGCCCGGCTACACGCCGGACGAGGTCGACGCAGGGGACGACGGTGTGGCCCTGGCGGGCCTGATCTATCCCTCGATTGACCTGGCCTACAATCCTGGGATCCTCTTTGCCCTTGCCGATCCTGATGAGGTGAGGGATCCCGCGACCCGGCAGGCGCTTATCAGACGCTACAGCCCCCTGCACGATGCGCAGCGTGGGGATCCGCCGCAGTTCCTCTGTTACGGCACGAAGGATGCCCTTGTCGATCCGCGAGGCCTGGTCGCCTACCGGGCGATCCTCGATGAGAGGGACGTCGGGAACCGGCTCCTGGCTCTGGAGGGCGCGCGCCACGGCTTCGGCGCCTGCAGCGGCAGCGCCTTCGCGCGGCTCGCCTTCGGCAGGTATGCCTATTGGCTTGAGGTGTTTGCGACGTGGGCGAACGATAGGTTCGGGGAGAGGTAGATGGGACGGCGTCGCCGGTGACGGTTAGTGGGCGGGCTCGCTGACGGCGCCCAGATGCGACTGCACCAAGCGCACGCCACTCCAGAGCAGGTAGCCCGCAACGGTGACCGAACCCAGGATGTCCACGTAGCGTGTGGCGGGATGGGAGGGGGCTAGGGCGACGGTCGCCAGCGCGATGACCACGCACAGATCAACCCAGGTCTTGCCGCGATAGAGGCTCTGCTGCGCTGCGATCACGGCGCTGTACTGCTCGCGCGTCATGGCAGCATAGCGTCGCCAGAACCAACCGTTCACGAATAGCCCCAGGCTCGCGATGATCAGACCCGAGGTGACGTTGCCGCCGGGCTCGAAGGTGGAGAGTCGCGAGAGGGCAATGATCGCCATGACGATGCCCGACGTGAGCATAGTCCCCGCGACGCCCAACCCTGCGGTGTGCTCCAACCGCGTCTGGTCGGCCTTGGTCAGTGAGGCGTCCCGCCGGAGCCGGCGGAAGACCCACCACGAGAGGAAGAGCGCCACGAGCTCGATGGTGCGCCGGATGAAGTCGGCAAGCTGCGTCGTCGAGTTCGCGGCGAGGGCGGCGTAGCCGGTCACCAGCGGCCCCGGTGCGCTCAGCAGCAGGGCCGTCAATAAGGTCTTCTCGCGGTTGTCGGCCTGCGCCGGTGATAGCTCCCCCATCTCAGGCGCCCAGGAACGAGAAGAGGAGCATCAGGGGCACGATCGCGAAGGCCGCCGAGAGCGGCACGGTGATCGTATCCAGGCCCCGGGGAGTGAAGAGCTCGACGGCAGAACAGACGGGCG
>CAZYYC010000567.1:0-1949 GCA_964650935.1 uncultured Anaerolineales bacterium | reverse complement strand
TCGGGCTGCCAAGCCCGGCACCCTCCGCGCCCACCACCAACCTGCGGACTACCAGCCCGCCCTACACCACCTCCGTAGGTCGGGCTGCCAAGCCCAGCACCCTCCGCGCCCACCACCAACCTGCGGACTACCAGCCCGCCCTACACCACCTCCGTAGGTCGGGCTGCCAAGCCCGACACCTCTCCGCGCCGCTCACCCTTTGCGGAAAACTGACGCGCACCCCCTCCGCAGTCATATAACGCCCGTCACGAGGTCCACCGTCAGGCGCTGCAGTCTTTTCACGTGTCATTCCGAGTGAAACGAGGAATCTGGGCCCTCGAACAGGGCGCCTGCGGGGTCGGTAAGGCGTCTTCGCTCCCAGGGGGGAGATTCCTCGCATTTGCTCGGCATGACGAGGAGCTGCCTCACCATAGAGGCGGGGGCTGCCAGCCGCCGAAGGCGCGCTCGAGGTGATGGGCGACTGCGAGAGCGACGTCGTCGCGCCAGGGGCGGGCGACGACCTGCACGCCGATGGGCAGCCCCTCGGGCGAGGTACCGCAGCGCACGACGACGCAGGGATAGCCGGTGAGGCTGTAGGTTAGGGTGTAGGGGATACCGCCCTCGTCGGTGCCGTGCGGCACGGGGGGACGCTCGGCAGCGGGCGTCAGGATCACGTCGTGGTCCGCCATAAAGGCGATCAGGGCCCGGCGGAAGCGGTCCCACGCGAAGAGATGAGCCTCTACCGCCTCGCTCGCCAGCGTCGCCTCGCCGTCGGGCACCCACGCGTCGGGGGACTGAGACTCCGGACGCTGCCAGTAGGCGCGGGTGAGGGGATAGGCCTCCTCGACCCGGGGCGGCAGCGCCTCGACGACGCGCGCGCAGACGCCGGTCAGCGCTCCCGCAGCCCGGCGGCAGGTCTCCGCCGTCTCGGTGGTGGGCGCGGCGCCATCGTGGTGGGTGTAGAAGGCGACCCGCAGCGCGGTCAGATCAACGGTACGCCGATCCCCAAGCGGCATGGGGATCACGCTCGCGTCCCGGTCGTCGGGGCCGGAGAGGATGGGCAGCGCCAGTGCCAGATCCTCGACGTAGCGCGCGAGCGGACCGATGGTCGTGCGGGGATCGTTGAGCGCACTGATGAAGGGGAAGTGGCCCGTGAGCGGGACCCGACCGGTGGTCGGCTTGAGCCCGGCGATGCCGCAAGCGTGGGCCGGCTGGCGGATGCTGCCGCCGGAGTCGGACCCCAGGCCCAGCGGGGAGCCGCCCGCAGCGATCAGGGCCGCCTCGCCGCTGCTGCTGCCGCAGGGGCTGTAGGCGAGGTTGTAGGGGTTGTTCGTGCGCCCGTAGACCTCGTTCTCGACGGTGACGTTGGTCTTGCCCAGCAGGATCGCGCCCGCGGCGCGCATCCGCGCGACGACGGTCGCATCGCTGGGCGGCGTGCGATCCTTGTAGCGCAGCTCACCGCCGGTGCAGGGCAGGCCCACGGCGTCGATCCAGTCCTTGACCGTGAAGGGGACGCCATGGAGAGGGCCCGTGGGCTCGCCGCGGGCAAGGGCGGCATCGGCGGCACGAGCGTCGGCGAGCGCTCGCTCGGCGTCCGACGCGACGAGGGCATTGAGGCGCGGGTTGACCGCTTCGATGCGCCGCAGGTGCGCGTCGACGACCTCCTCCGACGAGACCTGGCGCTCGCGGATTCTATGGGCCAACGTGGTGGCCGAGACGTAGGTCAGCTCGTGCTCAGACAACGGATATCGCCTCCGCAACCGGGACCTGCAGCAACCTCAGTATAGCCCCCGCTATTCCCCAGTCAACGCGCACGGCGTCAATCCAGAGGCGAGTTTGGGCGAGGGACCTATTGAATTCGGCCTTCGTTCCGCTAGACTACCGGTAGGTGGCGCCGTTGGACGACCCGGGGATGGTATGGTTGGCTTGCCGCGCAGGGGGAACGAATGAAGCGACGCGTGATCATCGCG
>CAZYYC010000566.1:0-1951 GCA_964650935.1 uncultured Anaerolineales bacterium | reverse complement strand
ACGTGCCGGTGCACTTCATCCCGCGGGGCTGCCTCTACCGGTTGATCTAGCCGCACGGCGCGGATCGCGGGCTTCAGGTTGGGGGCGAGTTAGGGGCGGCTCTGTCCCATAGCCTGTCATTCCGAGTGAAACGAGGAATCTGGGCCTGCGAACACAGAGCCCACGGCATAGGCAAGGTCTCTTCGCTCCCACGGCATAGATTCCTCACGTTCGTTCGGAATGACAGCGCTGTCGTGTGGGGTGACAGCGCAGCCGATCGGAATGACAAGCCGTCGCGTGGCCTGAACGCGCAGTTGTGCGGGATGACGGCGGGCCTTCAGCTCTGCCGGTGTCGGTCTGCCCCCATCCTAAGCACACCCCGCGCAGGCGTGCGCTTGACGGGGCCTGGGCGTCCCCTACACTGGGGCCTATGCGCGCGACAGGTCACGCCTACGACTTGCTCTCATCCGCCGACGTGGCGGCGATCCACGACGGGGCGCTGACGATCCTGGAGCGGATGGGGTTGGTGATCCAGCATCGCGGGCTGCTCCAGGCCCTTGCGGCGCACGGGGCGCGGGTTGACCTCGACGCCGAACGGGCGACCTTCCCCAGGGTGCTGGTGGAGCGCTTCATCGCCGACGCGCCCAAACACGACTGGGCGGGCGCGATCCCTCACGTCTCGGGCTCCGCCGGCGTCTACGAGGGCCTCTATCACGATCCAGTCTCGGGCGAGCTGGTGCCATGGACCGAGGCGCGCCTGGCGCTCTACGTCGCCCTGGCGCGCCGCCTGCCCAGGATCAGCGGTGCGAGCATGCTCGGCAGCCGGCTGGTGCCGCCCGGCCCGCTCGAGCCGCTTTACGAGCGCCTGCACGCCTGGACCTACGGTGCTACGGATTCCGGGACGATCCTCTCCGACGAGATCTGTCCCTACCTGCTGGACGTCTATGAGGTCGCCGCCGCGGAACGTGGCGTGCCCCTTGCCGAGGCCTTCCACGGCACGGTCTACCTGATCCCCGCCCTCAAGCTGGGACGCCACGAGGCGTACCAGGTGGCCTACTTCCGCGAGCGGGGCCTGCGGGTGCACATCGGGCACAGCATGCCGACGCTCGGCGCGACGGCGCCGGTGACCCTGGCGGGCGGCGTTACGCTGAACCTGGCGGAGCAGCTGGCGCTGGGCCTCGTCAACCGGATGTGGTTCGACGATGCCGGCCTGCACCTGGGCTGCTCGCTGGCGCCGATGGACATGCGCACGGCGATTCGCCCCTTCGGCAGGCCCGAGATGGCGATCGCCAACCTGATGACGGCCCAGCTCGCGCGCGTCTACGGCGTCCCATTCTCGGGCCACGCCGGGCTCAGCGACGCCAAGCTGCCGTCGGTCGAGGCCGGCGCGCAGAAGGCGCTCTCCGCGGTGCCGACGCTGCTCGCCGGCGGGAGCCTGTGGATGGACGTGGGCTTGCTGGCGACCGATGAGGTCTGCTCGCCGATCCAGATGGTGCTGGACAACGAGCTGTTGGGCGCGCTGGAGCGTTTCACGCAGGAGATCCACGTCGATGAAGAGGCGATCGGGCTCGAGACAATTCTGGAGGCGGGCCCGGGCGGGCACTACCTGGATCGATGGCACACCGCGCGCCACTGCCGCGAGGAGGTCTGGTCGCCCGGCATCTGGTCGCGGCAGATGCTCCGGTCCTGGCTGGCAGGCGACCGGCTCCTCGATGTCGACGCGGCGCGTGACGTCGTGCTTCAGGTGCAATCAGACCTGGCGCGGGAGCCCGAGGAACGACGGATCTCCGAGGCGTTTGAGCGCGAGCTCCTCGCCGTCATCGCGAGGGCGCGCAGCGATCTGATCGACTAGGCGCGACGACACTTGCTATACAGGAGGCCATAGGATCATGACGAAGACCATCGTTCTGTTGGGTGTGGGCAGCACCTACTTCACCCGGGGGATCGTCGAGAGCCTGATCGCCAAGGGCGG
>CAZYYC010000565.1:0-1953 GCA_964650935.1 uncultured Anaerolineales bacterium | reverse complement strand
GCGGTGACGGCGGATCAGTTCGACCGGGGCCGCTTCTCCACACGCTGGCAGGCGGTCGGCGAGGCCGTCAGCGCGGCAAAGCGGCAGCGATTCGCCGAGTTGGAGGATAGCGACATGCTCTCGGCTCGCGTCTTCGGACCCACCGGCGAGGGCGGCGACGATGCCCAAGAGTGCCAGGTCTGCCACTACGAAGGGCCGGACGTCGAGCCGGAGCGACCCGATGATCCCGAGTCCCGGCGGATCTGCGAGCTTTGCACGTCACTGGAGGCGCTGGGGACCGACCTGCGCGACGCCGATTTCCTGCTGTTAGGCGAGGTACCCATCGCGGACACAGCGCGCAGCGGCTACGAGGCCGCGCTACGCAGCTTCGGAACTGCCATCGGCCTCACCGTCAGCGACGGTCACGCCGTGCTGCGGCTCCCGCCGGAGACGACACGCGCCACGCTGCTGGCCATGCGCGACCACCCGGAGGGACCCGGTGCAACTGCACGAGCCACAGCACAGATCGCCGCCCGGGTCGCACGGGCCTGTGACTGCCCCATCGCGCCGGGCACCCACTACACGGTCAACGTGACCCCGAGGGTGACCGAGGAAGATAGGCAGGGAGCCGCCTGGGACGCCTACCTCAAGAGCCTGGACGCCGACACAGCGCAGCCGCGAGCCGGTGATGTCAAAGAGTTCGGTCTGATGCAGCAGCAAGCGCAGGGCGTTAAGCGCCTCGGCGTGCTGCGGATGGATGTCGACGACCTGGGCGACATCTTCCTCTGGGGCATGCGAGAGGCGGGCACGCTCTCGCGCGTGGCCGCCCTCTCGTTCTCGCTCTCGCTCTTCTTCGAGGGCTGGGTGGGCGAGCGCTGCCGCCAGGTCAATCAGCAGGGCCCCGACAAGGTCTACGCCATCTACTCCGGCGGCGACGATCTCTTCATCGTCGGCGCGTGGGATGTGCTGCCGGGCCTGGCAGCGACGATCCGCCGCGACCTGCAGCGCTTCGCTGCGGGCAACCCGGCGCTCCACATCTCCGGCGGGCTGACCCTGCACGGCGGCAAGTACCCGCTCTACCAGGCAGCCGCCGACGCCGAGGGCGCCCTGGAAGCCGCCAAGGACTACGAGCGGCCCGGCGCGCCGGACCACCGCAAGGACGCGCTCAACTTCCTCGAGCTGACAATCCCCTGGGAGGGCTTCGACGCCCTGGACAGCGCCAAGGACCATCTCCTCTCGCTGGTGGACGCCGGCGTCAACCGCTCGCTGCTGCGAACCCTCTTGACACTGTACGACGGCTATGTGGACGCGATGGCCGAGCGCGGCAAGCCCTACTGGGGTCCGCTGATGTGGCGCGGCACCTATACGCTGCGGCGGATGGCAGGGCAGCACAAAGAGCATAGAGCGGCGATTGAGGCCATCGCCGCGAGGTTGGACTATGAGCACTTCCAGTCGATCGAGACCCTGGGGCCGGCGGCCCGCTGGGCGGAGCTACTGATGCGAAAGGAGCAAGCGTGATGGACGAGTCAACTCTGAGGGCCATTATTGAGGACGGAGATGCGCAGAAAACCGTGCAGGAGGCCGAGACGCTGGGAAGGGAGCTGTCGAGACAGCTCAGCACCAACCAGATCCGCAACATCTTCGGCACGGTGCGGCGCATTGAGATGAACTGGCCTGGTGCTCCATCCGACGAGGCAGGGCGGAAGGCCGCAGCGCAAGCATATCGCGAACTGCAGCTCCTCAAGCCCAAGATGGCCTACCAGGCTAAGCGAGAAGGAGGACGCGGCGTCAGCACATTGGTCGACGTGCTCCGCAGCGCGATCGACCTGGTCGGCGATGACCGGCAGCGCTTTCAGCACTTTGTCGATTTCTTCGAGGCCATCCTGGCCTATCACAAAGCCCACGGCGGCAGATAGGAGGCGAGACATGACACAGACAGCCAATCTGTACGGACGGATCTTCATCACGTGTAAC
>CAZYYC010000564.1:0-1955 GCA_964650935.1 uncultured Anaerolineales bacterium | reverse complement strand
GTTCGCATCCTCTTGCGTCGGCATCTCATCACCAGCCTGCGCCGGATCCACCGCTGTGGCGGTGGGCGTCATCAAGGTTTCCGTCGTCGTTACGCCGTCAGAAGGTGCCTGTGTTGCGGTCGAGGTCACCACAGGTGCGGCTGCTCCTCCCTGGACACCGGAACTCTCGACCTCCCCAGACGCCTCATCCAAGGACGTCGTCGGAGTTGGGGTTGGGGTCGAGGTCGAGGTCGATGGCACGTCCGTGGCCGGCTCTGTCACCGTCGCCGTCGGCGCCACTTGCGTGGCCGTAAGGGTAGCCGGCGGCGCATCCGTCGGCTGTTGCGGCGGCTGTGTCGGCGCGGGTGGCACGGGCGTGTTCGTCGCCGGTCCCGGCGTGGGAGTGCGCGTCGGCACCGTCTGGAGTAGCCCACGCCCCTCGGGGGCCGCCCACGCTACCGGCAACGTCGCCAAACCCAACAGCGCCAGGGCAAGGAGCCCCCCCCACCCCAGCGTCCTCTTCGTCAACCTCATCCTGTCCTCCTAGGGTACACGGTACGACACCTCAACCCCCAGATCAGCCTGAACATCAAACTCGTACACAAGTACCCCGGCGTCATCACCTGCGACCCCGTCAGGGTACGCTCGCAACACTACCGCATCCTCCGGCAGACGCAAGGTGACCGATCCCGCCAACGTCGCCAGCCCCGCCTGCTTACGGACTGTCAGTTCATAGAGCATACTACCATCGGATTGCAGCTTGACAATGCCCTCCGGTAAGAGATAGGTAAACTGCACCTGCCGTTCGCCCGCCGTCGGGAGCAACAGCGCCTGGGAGAAGACGGTGACGTCGGCCTCCATCGTGACCTCCGCGTTACCGGGCCAAGCCTGATCGGTGAAGACCAGATTGGCCGGAATCGGGCTTGGCGTCGCGCCAAGCAGCACGACGCCGGCAGTCGTCATCAGCCGCAGATGAGCCCAATAGCAGCGATGCATCATGTCCTCATACACCACATCATAGCGACTCTCTGGAACACACTCGATGTCCCGAGAGCTTAGGTGAGTATAGGTCAGTAAGGTGGAAGCTCGCGCCGGCTCCTCGCGCAGATCGACCTCGTAGTCGACCCGGCGGGCTATCATCGTGCTGGCCTTGTTGTACCCCAGGTTCGCCTCGACCGGCGCCAGGAGGTCACCCTCCGGCACGGTCAACCCACCGTCCCACCCCACATCGGACAGGAACGCTGCTGCCGTCGGCTCCCGGACGAACACCTGAATGTGACGCCCGTCCAGCGCGGCCAGCATCGCGCGTCCCAGCGTCCGCACATCCACCTGGCCCGATTCGACACGCCCCACCACGGCAGATGCCAAGTCCGACATGAAGCTCTTCCGCTGTGCCCACCACGCGCCACCGAGGCTCCCGTCGTCGGGCGCCCAGGCGTCGTGCATGTAGTCAAGCACCGTGTCTGCGGTCACGGGCTCGTCGGCTCCCTCGATCTGCACCGATCCGAGACCCTCTAGCACCAACTGCACCGCTCGTTGATCCAACGCCACCACGCCCGCGATCTCGTCTGCCACCGGTACATCAGGTCGGTAGAGCTCCAGTGCCTGGCGAGCAGCCGTTGGGAAGTCCGGTGACCAGTTGCTGTCGCGGAAGACCCAGAGATCGACGCCCAGAAACTGTCGCATCGGTTCCGGTGGATCCGGGTAGGGCTGCGTAAAATCGTCGGCGGCGTAGCTATCCTGGAAGACCATCGAGCCGATCTGCCCGCCGACGACCTGCACCTGCCCCACGCCCGTGATGAACCCCCCGCCCGGACGCAGCTCATCCTCGTTGAGCGCCAACACCAGGTACGTCTGGGGCTGCCCCACACCCAATAGCGTCGGAGCCACAGCGGCGACCGCGAGACCGTCCGAAGCCCAGAGAAGCGCCCGGCCCAGCAAGATCAGCGGCCCCCGAGCCGGTTCCGGCAGCTTGT
>CAZYYC010000563.1:0-1959 GCA_964650935.1 uncultured Anaerolineales bacterium | reverse complement strand
GGTTGCTGCCGTCAGGCCACCGCCCAAGGCCCGCGGAAGGCCCTTGGGCGGGATGCCACGCTATCCTTGGGCGGTTAGCCACCAAGGTGCACCAGTGCAGCCACCCCCGCCAGGCGACCCGCTCAGGGGCCTTCCGGGGGCCCTGAGCGGTGGCCCGCCTGAAGGGGCACCGAGTGGCTGGTCAGCGAGGTTGCTGCCGTCAGGCCACCGTCCAAAGCCGGCGGAACGGCTTTGGGCGGGATGCCACGTCCGGACCTGAGCGGTGGGCCGCGTCGAGGGGCACCAGGTGGCTGCTCAGCGAGGTTGTCGCCGTCAGACCACCGCCCAAGGCCCGCGGAAGGCCCTTGGGCGGGAGGCGACGGGGGTGTTCGCTATGGGGGCGATCCGGTGTACGATGGGGGCGGCACCATGATCATCACCCTTCAGGAGATCTCACTGATGAGCGAACCCTTGATTTTCAAGCCGCGGCGGTCCGCCGGGTGGGCCTGGTTAGCCGGCATCGGGCTGATCTGTGTGGGCTTCGGCGTGTTGACTGCCCTCCCGCTGATCCAGGCCGGGGCCGCCGCCCCGGTGCTGCTGACGGCGCTCCTTGCGCCGGCGTTCGGCGTGCCGTTCCTGCTGCTGGCGCTCTGGTTCCCGACGATGCGCTATGAGCTGGGTCATGACGTGCTGACCCTGCGCTACGGCCCGGTGCTCACCTACCGCATCCCACTGGACGAGATCGAGGCGATCCGCCGGCGCGACCTGAGCATCTCGCTCTGGTCCAGCATGCGGCTGCCGGGCTTCGCGGCCTTCACGGTGCCCTACAACGACGTGGGCAACGTCAGGATGTGCGCGACCGCCGCCGGCAATGGGATCCTGCTGATCGAGACAGACAACGCCAAGTACGGGTTGACGCCTGACGATGAAGCGGGGCTCGTGGCGGCGCTGCAGGCGCGGATGGGTTGCTAGGGCGTGCCGCCGATCACGATCATGGCCGGGATCACGCTGGTCACCTCGGCGGCGCTGTGGGGCGGCCTGGTCTACCGCTTCTCGGGACGCGACCGACGCTATCTGTGGCTGCTGCTGCCGGGGCTGCCGCTCTCGGCGCTGGTCAACCAGGTCGTCAAGCGGCCCCTGATCGTCGCCGTGGGAGAGGGCGCCGGCGTGCCGGCGGGGCTGGGGCTGGAGACGCCCCTGTGGTTCCTGCTCTTCCTCTGGCTGGTCCCGCCGGTGACGGAGGAGGCGATCAAGCTGGCGCCGCTGTTGGTGCCCTGGGCCCGGCGGGGGCTGACGGGGCGCAGCGGCGCGCTGTGGACAGGAATGGCGCTGGGGATCGGCTTCGGGCTAGGCGAGGCGGCGTGGATCGCCTATGGCATCGCGCGGAGTCCCGCCTACGCCGGCTATCCGTGGTACGCCTTCACGGGCTACCTCAGCGAGCGGCTGATCGTCTGCTTCTGCCACGGCGTGATGACGGCGGTGGCGGTCGAGGGCCTGCGGGCAGGGCGTTGGCGTGCGTTCGGTGGGTATCTCGCTGCCGTGGGGCTGCACGCTTTGCTCAATGCCGGCGCCATGCTGGGGCAGCTGGGCGTGATCTCGATGACGTGGGCGAGCCTGAGCCTCCTGGCCCCGGTGATGCTGCTCGCCTTCCTCTTCGAGCGGCTGCGCCGTCGCGCCGCGCTGGAGGGGGAGAGCGGGGCCGACACCGGCGAGGTCGTCTACTTCCGCCGGGATCCCGACGCGGGTTAGGGGCACCGATGGGTGACGCGTCGACCGTCGTCTCGCTGCTCCTGATCGCCGGCATCTCGACCCTGCTGATCGTCACGGGCCTGAAGCACCAGCCGGGGATCGGCATCTTCGGGGCGCTCGTGATCCTGGTGCCGGCGGTGTGGCTGCGGAGAGAGGGCCTGGGGGCGCTGGGCTTCGCGCCGCCGGAGCGTTGGGGGCGCGCGGCGCTGGTCGCGTTGGGGCTCGGCGTGG
>CAZYYC010000562.1:0-1965 GCA_964650935.1 uncultured Anaerolineales bacterium | reverse complement strand
AATGGGCCGAGGCCATCGCCGCCTTTGAGCAGCTCCAGGACAAGTATCCCGACAGCGACCTGATTACGCGCGCGCTCGAACAGGCCCGGTTGCGTTCGGGCATCAGCCCCAAGCGGCGCATTCGCGGACGGCGCATCGGGGTGCGCATCTGGCCCATCATCCTGCGGGTGGTCATCGTCGCCCTCATCGGGTTCCTGCTCTACACCGGTGGGCGCCTCCTCGTCGAGCGCGTCCAGCCGCTGATCGTCCAGGCCCAGCTCGATCAACAGCGCGACCAGGCCCTGATCGAGGGTCAGGCCTTCCTCAACGGTGCCGATTGGGACGCCGCGGAGGCACGCTTCAGCGCCGTGCTCGCCCTGGAGCCGGAGAACGCCCAGGCGCTGGCGGGCATAGAGATTATTGAACGGGAGCGCCGGATCGTGGCCCTCTATGAGCAGGCGATCGCCCTGGATGACGCCGGCGACGACGAGGCCGCACTCGCGCTCTACGAGGAGCTCCAGACGCTGCGGCCCGGCTACCGCGACATCGAGGGCCGCATGGCCCAGATAGATCGCGGGCGATCGGTCGCGGAGCTCTTCGCCGAGGCCAATGCGCTCTACGACGCCGGCGACGAGGAGGGCGCCATCGCCGCCTACCGCGCGCTGCGGGACCGCAACCTCGCCTACGAGCAGGAGCTCGTCGAGGGCCGCCTCTTTGAGCTCTACCTGAAACGCGGCAAGGAGATCGTCGCCCAGGATCCGCCCCGGTTCGAGGCCCTGCCCGAGGCGCTGACCTTCTTCTCAGAGGCGCTGGCGCTCCAGCCTCGCAGCCAGGAGGCCGGTCAGGAGCGCCAACTGCTGCGGCTCTTCCTGGAGGGGCAGAGCGCCTATTACGAAGAGCGCTGGACCCAGGCCTCCGCCGCGCTGCGCGTCGTCTACGATACCCGCCCCGACTACCTCGGGGACACGGTGCTCGGCCTGCTCTACGAGTCGTTGGTGCGCAGTGGCGACCAGTATCGCGACGCCGGCGACAGCTTCCTGGCCTACGAGCAGTACCGCAAGGCGACCGAGCTGCCCGTCGAGGACACCTCGTTTGCCCAGGGCCGTCTCTTCTACGTCCGCCCCCTGCTCACCCCCACCCCCACCCCCACCCCCACGGCGACGCCCCGTCCGACCGCGGTGGGCGGCGGCGTGCCCGCGACGCCGCGTCCGCTGCTCGACTACCCCAACCGCATCGTCTTCAAGGCCGACTATCCCAACCGCGGTGAGGTCTGGGTGATGGACCCCGACGGGTCCAACCGCCAGCGCCTCGGGCGCAGCCCCGAGATCCTCTCGCAGTTCGAGGAGCTCCAGGACCGCGAGCGCTACGCGCCCGAGGAGGATCGCTTCGCTTTCAGCCAGGCGGCCTCGCCGGAGGACGCGCGCACGCAGATCTTCCTGACCATTCCCGTACCGTTGCGCACCGGTGGGCGCTGGTTCTCCCAGCTGACCTTCCTCGACGGCAACTCCACCTCGCCCGTCTGGTCCCCCGACGGCAACTGGATCGCCTTCGTCTCGTCGGCGCTGGACAGCGACGACATCTGGATCGTCCAGACCGACGGCAACTTCGGGCAGGCGCTCACCGCCAACCCGTGGGAGTGGGAGCGCCATCCCACCTGGTCGCCGGATAGCGGCAAGATCGCTTTCTGGTCGAATCGCTCGGGCCTGATGCAGATCTACACGATGAACACCGACGGCAGCGAGGTCGTCAATATCAGCAACACAACGTGGGACGAGTACGATCCCATCTGGGTCAAGGAATTACCGTAGACCTTGCGAAGGGTCCGAGCGGCGACACGCAGGCAAGCGCCGATTCATGCGAGCCGCCGTTGACAGAGAAGGCGCGCACCTGACCTTCGCAAGGTTGCGATGATACAGTTAAGGAGACACCATGCGCAGACGCAGTAACGGCAACACCGACCCGGCCCCCGACCCGCGCGCCAGCTTC
>CAZYYC010000561.1:391-1968 GCA_964650935.1 uncultured Anaerolineales bacterium | reverse complement strand
GGTGGTTGGGTCGGGTCGGCTACCCGACCTACATCGGGCATGTGGGGCGGGAAGCGGTCCCGCCCGTGGGTCGCCGGCGAAGGTGGTTTGGTCGGGTCAGCTACCCGACCTACATCAGGCATGAAGAGCGGGGTGGTCGGTCCGCCGATCACCCCGCTTTCTTTGTCGCTCTGATCCCCCACCTTGATCCTCCACCTAGGGGATGACGCGGCACTCTGATTGCGGTAACCTAAGGCTAGCGTTATTGAGAACTAGGAGGATCGCATGACTAACACGACAATGGAGACCTTCGGCGCCTGGCTGGAGGCGGATCAGGCGGGGGGCATCCGGCTGAAGTACGTGCCGCTGCTGATGATCGGAGGGTTGGTGGTGCTGCTGATCGTAGCGGTCATTGCCTCGACCCTCAGCAACCTGGGGCTGCCGGCGGGTCCGGTCGACGACGACCGCCTGAGCGAGGTGGAGAAGGCGCGCCTGGCGGAGTACTTTCACCTGCAGGATGACGTGACCGAGACCGTCTGGCCCGGCGCCGGGCCACGCCCGGCGTGGGGCGAGACGCCGATCCCCGCGATCGTGCACAACGAGGCCTACGCCTTCCTGGTGGGCTACCCGGGCGCGCCGCCCGACGGGTGGTCGGTGCCCGGCGGGGCGCAGCGCGGAGGCGCGTGGGAGGTGGTGCCCGACGACGAGGTCCTGGGCGCGCCCTATTACCGCCAGGCGCTGCCGCCCTCGGGCGAGACGCCGCAGAACTTCACCGTGCTCGTCGGCGACGTCTGGGTGGCGACGCTCTTCACCAAGGCCTATGCCGAGGTCGAGTTCTACGAGGGCTTCCGGCTGGACCTGCCCGGTTTCCTGCAGCCCATCTTCCCCTACCGGCTGATGTGGGCGCTCCTGATGGGGCCGACAGAGAACTACCTGGGCGGCCTGGCGCACGAGGCCTTCCACGCCTACCAGGGCAGCGTGACGCCCGAGCGGCTGCTCGCCGCGGAGCGCCGGCCTGGGGCCGCCTACGACTGGGACGCTGCCCGTGAAGCGTGGCGGGAGGAGCTGGCCCTGCTGCGCGACGCTGCCAAGGCGGCTCACGATGCCGGCACGTCCGAGGCGGAGGTCCGAGAGGCGGCCCGGCAGTGGCTGGCACAGCGCGAGGTGCGCCGCACGGCCCAGGGGCTGGGCGAGCTAGGTCTCGAGTTCGAGCGCCAGGCCGAGTGGCTGGAGGGGCTGGCGAAGTACGCCGAGCTGACGCTCGGGCCGGCGACCCAGGCCGCGGTCGGGGCCGGTGATCACGCACCCGTCTCAGGGCTCGACGCCGACGACGAGTTCCGCGGCTACCGGACCCGGGAGCGCAACTGGCGCCAACAGCTGGACCAGCTCACGCAGATGGTGAACCAGGGCGAGACGCGCTTCTACTACACCGGCTTCGCCCAGGGCGTACTCCTCGACCGCCTGCTGCCGGGCTGGAAGGCGCGCGCGATGGACGAGGGCGTATGGTTGGAGGCGCTGGTGGCGGAGGCGCTGCGGAACGAGTGACGAGTAACGAGTAACAAGTAACAAGTAACAAGTAACAAGTAACGGGTGATCGG
>CAZYYC010000561.1:0-381 GCA_964650935.1 uncultured Anaerolineales bacterium | reverse complement strand
CGGTCGACGGTCGACTGTTGACTGTGGACTGTCGACTGTTGACCGGCCTCTACTCGACCAGACTGACGGCGCGGACGTCGCCGGGGTGGGCGGTGCTGCCCTCGGTCCAGCCGAGGCCGCTCGCGCAGGCGGGGGGCGGGTTGCCGTCCTCATCGCAGGGGATGCGGGTGAGGAGCACCTTGCGCCGCCCGACCTCGTTGACGCCGGGGCCCGGGTGGAGGTAGTAGGGGCCGGGGATGGTGTCGATCTCGTAGATCTCCAGGCAGGCGACGCCGGTGACCCACGCGCGCTTGGCGTTGCCGGGGCGATCGTACTCCTCCTCCAGCAGACAGGCCTCGGGGTTCTGGCGGTGGCTGCCCGGGGTGAAGTTGGAGGAGCGCG
>CAZYYC010000560.1:0-1973 GCA_964650935.1 uncultured Anaerolineales bacterium | reverse complement strand
AGTGAAGGAGTCATTGTTCACGTTGTCGCTGCCCTCGTCGATCCCGGTGACGAAGAGCATCTCGTAGCCACGATGGGTCTTCTCGACGCGACTCACGATCCACTCCGCCACCCCCTTGACGACAGGCCAAGCGCGCTCCTTGAGGAAGACCTCATCTCCGCTGACCTGGGAGTAGGCCACGAAGGCCATCGCCACGTCAAGGTTGACGTGTTGCTCGCCGGCACCGCCCGCCCCACCCGCCGATACACGGGTCACCTCGTCGCCCGTCGTACCACTCTGCCACGGGAACTGGATGCCGTGATAGCCGTTGATCATCGCGTTGTGACGCGCCGCCGGCAGCCGGTCGAAGCGGTAATCCAGTATCGCGCGCGCCGCTGCCGGGTCGGTCAGCAGAGGGAGCATGAACATGAAGCTCTCGGTATCCCAGAAGACATGGCCCTTGTAGTGGTCGCGCTGGCTGAGACCGAAGGGGGCCATACTCTGCGGTGAGGAGGGGTGGATGGTGGAATAGAGATAGAAGAAGGAGGCATCGACCAGATCCTGCCACGCCTCGCTCGCCCCCAGGATCCTCACGCGGCTCTCCCAGAGCTTCGCCCAGGCCTTGCGGTTCTCGTCCCTCAGGCGAGCGAAGCCCTTCCACTGCGCCAGCTTGATCATACGCACGGCTTGCCAGTGCGGCTCAGAGTGCAGCGTGCCCGGCACGTAGCTGGTCATGAGCATGAAGCGGTAGACCTCGCCCGGCTCCGCTTGCACACCGTAGCTCTTGGTCAGCCGCTCCTGCTCGTAGCCCCAATCGTCGTTGATCTCCCGGAACTCGCCTTCGCCCTCGCATACCAGATAGGTGGCGATGCCCGCCGTCGTCGACCGGTGGTCTGTGCCGGCGCCGTCGCGGCTCTCAAGCCAGAGCACGCCGTCGCAGTCGACGTTCGGTACGACCGTCAGCCGCGTGCGGATGGCCAACCGCGTCGGATCGAGCAGCGTTGAGAAGCGCAGATCACAGGCCTGCTTCACCGTCAGCGAGACCTCCTGGACCACGATGGAAGGGCTTGAGCGACTTGCGTAGACTAGGTGGGTCCCATCGAGACGCTGACCGCGTGCGTTGGTGAACTCGAAAGTCGTGACCAGTTCGCCGCAAGAGAAGTCGTAGCTCTGCTCCACGAGACGATAGCCACCCGGGTTCCTCAAGAGCGAGCTGCCATCCATCGACAGATTGAGCTCTGCGGCGGGCACCGGAGCGAGGGCATCCACCCCGAACCGCTCGTGGCTGCCGGTAAAGCCCGCTAATAGAGCCGACTGTCCGGTGAATGGGCACGTCGTCACACGCAGCCCGACAAAGCCGTTGGCCACATAGGCGGGCTGACGGCTTTCGGGAGCCTGAGTGATCCTATGCGTTTTCACGGTTGAACTCCTTGAGATGCCGGCGCTTCGTGCTCGAGGCTGCGTTGACCGGTGAAGACCATCGTGACCATCGCCTGCGGCGGCGCAGTATGCTTGATCACCTGGCCCTGCACCCAGAGCTGGCAGTTGCGTTCCACCTCACTCAGGTTGAGGATCACGACCGCCACGCGACCGTCCGGGTTGACGCAGGCTGTGGCGATGAAGTCATCGCTGCTCGACGTGCATGCAATCCGCCTCGCACCGGGCCTGATGAACCGCGAGAAGTGGGCGAAGGCGTAGAAGGGCAGGTTGTAGGTCACCTCACCCGTCCCCGTGTCCATTTGCACGATGCTCGTGCCGCCCAAGCCCCCGGCGTGTCGCGGCCCACGGTTCTCGTCCAGGAGCATATTCCAGTAGGTCCAGCCACTCGCCCAGTTCTGCAGATCAAGGATAATGTTCTGCGCTAGGCGGACCGCCGTGTCCCAGCTTCCACCCATCCCCGCCTCGGTATAGAGCAGGCCCTTCTCCGGCCACGCATCGTGAACCATCCGCACGTTGTCGAAGTGCTGCCCCGTGTACCAGTGAAACGCCAGACC
>CAZYYC010000559.1:0-1976 GCA_964650935.1 uncultured Anaerolineales bacterium | reverse complement strand
TCCATGCGTTCGAGCGGGCCTTTGTCACGTACTTTCACGGACACTACGAGTCAGCTCTGCTGCACCTTGACCGTACCGGGGCAGAGGGCGAGGAGTTTGACGAGGTGTTCACGCAGGCCGTTGAGGCGTTTCGCGCAACATGGTTTGGGAGGCAGGAAGAATGACACGCAAGATGGTGATGGCGGTGGTGTCGCGCGATCAATCAGAGCGCGTACTTGACCGCTTAATCTCGTCGGGCTACGGGGCGACGTTCACGGAGAGCCGTGGCGGTATGCTACGTCAGACCCAGAAGATGATCTTCGTTGCTGTGGAGGCCGAAAAGGTCGATGACGTTGTCGATATCATTCGCGCTACGTATCGAACGAGGGTCGAGGTCAGCGACGGTGCTGAGCCGTCGGTGCTCTCGACGCGTCAACCCGTCGAGACCAAGACGACGACCGAGGTGGGGTACGCTGTCGTCTTTGTGTGGGATTTGGACCGTTTCCAGGTCCTGTGATGGTGTCGGTAAGGCTTGGCGTGCGGAGCGCTGAATGACCGTCCAGTTGCAGAAGGCGAAGAGCCGTCTGGAGAACATTCGCAGGGTTCAGCCGATTCTGGCGGCCTTGCGGACGATCTCTCTTGGCAGTTGGCAGATGGCGCGCAACCGGCGTGCGGGTCTGTCCGCCTATACGGCTCGTCTTCTGGAGCTGCTCGCGGTCGTCGTGCCGTATGTGGCTGAGGAGCGTGGGGCACATCGGACTGCTCTCCGATCCTTACTCGGACGGCAGCGACTACGGCCAACAGAGACTGAGGTCGGCGTGCCGCAGCGGTCTGTCGTGGCGCTGGTTGTCGGCAGCGAACGCGGTCTCTGTGGCGGGTATAACAAGGTGCTTCTTAAGCGTCTCGACGACTACGTGGCGGGTCTCGAAGCCGGGTGCGACCTGACGCTGGTGGCGTCGGGATCCAGGATCGTTCGTGATCTGAAAACGGCCGGCTATGAGCTCGCTTGGACGCACACGTCGTCGATCACGGCGCTGCCCTCCTTTGAACTCGCCTATCGGTGGGTCAGCGATTGGCTGCAGCGCTATGAATCCCACGAGTTGGATGCTGTGGATCTATTGTACAATGCCGACCAGGGTGCCGGCAAGTACGGCGCGTCCGTGATCCGACTGCTCCCACCTGAACTGCCCGAGTCCTCCGTGCCGCCGCGCGAGACCGGGCTTGCGGCGTCCCAGGATCATGTCATCGTAGAGACCGACCCCGTCGGGCTCTATGTCAGGATCGTGGAGCAGTGGACGGCCATTGCCCTGTACCGATTGCTCTTGGAGGCGGCCTCAACCGAGCACTCCGCACGCTATCAGTTGATGGAGTCCGCTACTCAGAATGCGGAGGATCTGGTGGAGGAGTTGATGCTGGCCGTACAGTCTGCTCGACGGCAGGCGATCACGCGTCAGGTGCAGGAGTTAGCGGTTGGTGCGGGGTTACTCAGCCATCAGGCGCCGAACGATTGATTGAGGGACAGTGACCACGGAGGACGGTCGATGAGACAGCTGTGGGCACCCTGGCGTATGGCCTATCTGCGGGGCGAGCACGATCCGGTTGACGGATGCGTCTTCTGCCACAAGGTCGATGCCGACGACGTCACAGAGCATGTCCTCTATCGCGGGACCACATGCTTCACGGTCCTGAATCGCTATCCCTATAGCAATGGCCATATGATGGTCGTGCCCTATGCCCATGTCAGCTCACTCACCGCGCTATCGGACGAGGTCCTGCTTGAAGTCATCCAGTCGGTATGCAGGGCCGAGCGCGTGTTGCTGGACGCGGCCTCGCCCCAAGGGTTCAATGTCGGGATCAACGAGGGCCACGCCGCCGGTGCTGGGATTGAGGAGCACATTCACGTGCACATCGTCCCGCGCTGGGACGGTGATGCCAACTACATGACGGTGATCGGTGGGACCAGGGTTATCCCCGAGAGTCTCGATGAGACCTACGCT
>CAZYYC010000558.1:0-1989 GCA_964650935.1 uncultured Anaerolineales bacterium | reverse complement strand
TCAACGGCGGCGACCTGGCCCGAGGCTGCTCGGGCGGGGTTTTCCGAAACCCCAAGGGTCTGGGGGAGCTAGCGTGTCACGAACTCCACCAGCAGCGTCACGGCCATAGAGACGATCCCGGCGATCATCGTCTTAACGCCGTAGCCGGCCTTGTTCTCGCCGGAGACGACGGCCAGGTAGACGCCCAGGCCGAAGAGGGCCACCAGCGCCATGACCGCCGATGCATAGTAGGCGATGGTGATCGTCCTCAGCAGGGGAACGAAGAAGAAGGGGATCACCACCAGGAAGGCGGAGAGGAAGGGCGACAGCCCATCCACCGCGGCGACGGTCCAGACGGCCGAGCGGGCGGCGCGGCCGATCTTGGTGTCGCTGAGATCGGTGAGGGTGGTTTTCTCCAACTCGGCGATCTCGTGGCGGCGTTCAGCGGATTCGGTGAGATAGGCGCCCCAGCCGCCGGAGATGCCGATGGCGACGGCGGTCGAGAGGCCGGTCACGAGGACGACCTTGGGGTCCTGGACACCGACGGCGTAGCTGCCCATCACCACGCCCATCATGGTCAATACACCGTCGAAGGAGTTGTTAGCGAACGCGCGGCGGGCGATCGCCCCGGCGCCGGAGAGCTCGGAGAGATCCCGCCAGCGCTGGTAGGCGCCGTTGAGCGGCGCCGAACGACCGTTCCCGTTTTTGGGTGGGTCGCTTAGGCTGCGCGCTCGTCGTGCCCTACGTTTATCGGTTACGTCCTGACTGTCTGCCTCCGTACTGTCGGCAAGGTCGAGCTCCATGGTCGTGCTGTACCTCCAATGTGAGTGATTTGCTGCGTAGTCTACCATATCTGTGGGTTTGCGCCAGGCGAACAGCGGGGCATGTCGGGGTGTCGACCCGACCGAACCCCTCTCGCAAGCACACAACGGGCGGGACGGCTTCCCGCCCTACATGCAGACGTAGGTCGGGCTGTCAGCCCGACATGCCCCCTCGCGAGCACGCAACGGGCGGGACGGCTTCCCGCCCCACATGCGGACGCTGGTCGGGTAGCTGATCCGACCATGCCCCTTCGCAAGCACGCAACGGGCGGGACGGCTTCCCGCCCCACATGCAGACGCAGGTCGGGTAGCTGACCCGATGACGCCGCCCGCCGCAGTGAGTTGGACTGGGGCTCAGGTCTTCGTGAGGCGGGCGGCGGCGGCGATGGCGGCGAGGACGAGGACGGCGAGGATGGCGAGGTCCGGGGCGATGTCGGCAGGGGTTGCTCCTTGGAGGCTCAGGTCGATGATCGGGCCGATGATGTAGTAGGTGGGGAAGATGCGGCTGACCCAACTCGGGAGCTGCGGGAAGAGATAGGTGATCGCCGGGGCATAGAGCAGCAGCCCCAGCCCCTTGAGGGTGGCGAAGAGCGTGGTGATGTCGTGGGTCAGCAGCCCCAGGATGACGCCCAGGGCGGCGGAGAAGGCGCTGCCGAGCACCAGGAGGCCCACCATCATCAAGGGGTAGGGGCCGAAGGCTCTGTTAAGCGCCAGGATCGCGAGCCCCATCACCACGCTGATCAGCGCGCCCGTGATGCCCTTGGCGGCGATGACCTCGCCGAGAGAGACCGGGGTCACGGTCAGGGCGGTGAGGGTCCGTTTTTGCTTCTCGTCGACGATGGAGGTGGCGGGGATCATGGTACCGCCCAGGATGATGGTCATGCTCATCACCAGCGGGAAGAGGCGCACGTCCCACGGTACGCCGGCGCCGTCGCCCAGCAGCGTGACGACGGTCGTGACGGGACTAGCGTGCCCGGCGAGGGCGATGACCTCGCGGCTGAGCGTGATCTGCAGCAGTGTGCGGTGCTTGAGCAGGCTCTCGCCCCAGAGGTAGAGTCGCATCTCGGCGGTGTCGCCGCTGCGGAGCGCCGCGTCAAAGCCCGGCACCAGGACGACGCCCACATCCAGCGCGCCCCGTTCGACGTCGCGGCGCAGCTGTTGCGGGTCGACGTACGTCCGCGTGTCCAGG
>CAZYYC010000557.1:0-1995 GCA_964650935.1 uncultured Anaerolineales bacterium | reverse complement strand
AGAGCGGATCTCTGGCTCTGTGGTGGAGACCCACTCATGACGCCCCAGACCATCCGGAATCGCACTTTGTGAGCTCATGTGGGCTCCTGTTGATGTATGACCCCGAGATACGCAAGCTCAGGTTTGGAGACCGAACGAATGTGGCGGAGAGCCAGCAGCTCGGCTTCGTCGCCGGAGACTGGATCCACATCGTGTGTACGTGGGGCAACGGCTTGGCGCTTTATATCGATGGAGACCTCGCCGGCACGGCGATGTTCTATCAGCCGTACCTGGACATATGCGAGGCTGATCCGTCTGGGGCCGCCGACGAGTTCGCTGGTGACATCGAGGGGATCGTTGTCGTCGAGTCGCAGCTGGAGGATGTTCACGTGGCGAGGCTCTACGGCGCGGCTCTCAACCCGCGGTGGATGGCGGTTGTGCCGCAGCCGGTGCGCGCGCTGTACGAGTCGGGCGTCGGTCTGAGCTCGCGTCTGGACTCGGACGGAGACACGCGTTGGCGCCGGCGAGACGGCGATTACGTGCACTATGAGCTCGACGACGACGCCGGCGAGTTCGACGTCGACAACCTCGGCGACGACGATGCGCACCCCGTCTTCTATCTTCGCCCCGATGACGCCAAGAGCGCCGGACAGATCTACGCCCGTTGGCGCCCACACCTCTGGACGTCGAGTGAGGGGAGCGGCGGACTGGACCCCGTGATGATCGGCCCGCTGAGCCTGACGGGCAAGGCGCAGGCCGACGGCGACGACATCCGCGTCTTTGTGGACGGGGTGGAGGTCGATCGCTGGCTAGGCGGGACGCTGGTGAGCTCCGTGCGCGTCTGGTACAACACGACCTTCGAGCCGGCCCTGACCATGAGCCTCGCCTCCGGCATTGACGATGCCGTGACGTCCCTGGTGGTCAACGGCGACATCAGCACGCTCCCGGTCGAGGGGTGCCTCTACGTCGGCACCGAGGCGATCACCTACACCGCGCGCAACGTGCGCACGGGCGAGATCTCCGGGCTGACGCGCGGCGCCAAGGGCACCTCCGCCGCAGCGCACAGCGCAAGCGCCACCGTGCACTGGGTCCAGCACGACGTCTGGGTCTACTATGGCGACAGCGCGATGACGGCGCCGACGGTGGATGACCGCTACAAGCCGACGCTCAATCTGTCCACGTCGACGAACGAGAGCTGGGTCTACGCTGAGTTCGGTGACGACGACGGGCTGCGCACCGGGGCGTGGGTCTTTGAGGGCGCCCGCAACGCCTACGGCTACTCGGGGGGGCTGTCCTCCTACACCGGCAACCGCGGCGCATCGGCCGATCCATGGGCCGAGATGGGCGTCTACCACGGCGGGATCGCGATCGGCTTCCTAAGCAACCACTGGTATCTCCGCAACCCGTGCGGTATCGCGCGGGTGCAGCTGCAGAACGGCGAGTGGAACGTCACCACCGATCGGATAGGGGACCCCCCCTATCTCTGGGACTGGCAGGTGGCCCTGCGCAGTAGCCCGGACGGCGAGTCGTGGGCCGTCGAGGATACGCTCGCGGATCCGGCGGCTTTCGACAGCTGGCAGAACTGGAGCATGGACGAGACCCCGCCGGCTGGCACGACCTACGCAAGCCTGTTTGTCTACGTGCGCGACGCCTACGGCGGCAGTGAGGACTATGAGGTCCACGTCGAGGTGGCGGACGCCGTCGTCACCCTGGATGCGTATCCGGTCGAGGTCGCCGGCGGCGAGCAGGCCAACTATCCGCTGGACCTGACCATCGAGAACCAGGCTACGGGCCAGAGCGTACGGCTGACGCTGGGCATGGCCATCGGTGAGGTCCTGGTCCTGGACACTGACGCCAAGCTCATCGCTCGAGCGGACGGCAGCCAGCTCCCCAACGCGATCGTCAAGGACACGCCGCGCCGCGACTGGCTGCCGCTGCAACCCGGCGTGAACCCCATCAGCCTCGCCGACGCCGGCACGGTGCGGCTCAGCGTCGACGTCGTGTGGGATAGGAGGC
>CAZYYC010000556.1:0-2010 GCA_964650935.1 uncultured Anaerolineales bacterium | reverse complement strand
CGGTGCCCCTGAACGACTTCTACGGGGTCCACGTAGACGTCGGACAGTGGATGCCCGACCCCGACTTCGGTCCGTAAGCAGATCGCGGACAACCGCATCTCAGAACCGAAGAAGCCCGGAGGCAGCTGCCTCCGGGCTTCTTCGGTTCACCTTGTCGGAGATCGGGGAACCACAGCTCGGCCCCGCATCTCCGCCCCACCCCAATGCCCTAGAGTCGCTCTAAGAACACGGTAAACGCCCCAAGCTGCGCGGGATAGAGCTTTCGCAATCGCAACGCCTTCTGAAGGACCAGCTGCAGTCGCAGCGGATCAAGCCGGACACCATAGGCGTGCCGGAAGAGATGGCGGAACCGACGCAGCTCGTCCAACGCCTCAAAGGCCTCATCGTCGATCACTGCAGGTCGCAAGGGCATCACGTCCAGCCGCATCCGCTCTAGGAGCTGAGTATGCCAGCGCCCCACGTCGTCGATCGAGTTCTCGAAAGCAGCAGCGATGGCGCCGAAGATGTTCTCGAAACCATTGTACAGATTATGCAGATAGTACGCGACAACGATCGCGGTCTCGGCGTCGGTGTCGGAGCTCAGCGTGTGACGAGCCAAGGCGTCGTAGATACGCTCAATTTCACCAATGTCCTTGCGGATGCTTCGACTGAGGATCAGCATCTTTTCGTTCATACACCAGCTCTCCCGTCTCCTGCACTGTCCCAGTGAGCGGCTCGACCAGAGGGCGAACATCGACTGCGCGCCCCAGCACCTTCTCCAAGGCGGACCAGAAGGCAGACTCCGCCTCGACCGTCTCGCACACCACGGCGACGTCCAGGTCGGAATCTGGGCCGAAACGTCCCGGCTGCACCAATGAGCCGAAGAGGTAGACCTGCCGTAGATCGGGGTGCCGCGGCGCGATACGCGCGACCGCGACACGGACTAAGGCCAACCACGCCGTTCGCTCAGCCTCACGCGTGGCATAGCGGCGCGCCTCGCGCGCTTTATGATACCGCCTTGCGGCCTCTATGTCGATCATGTCGCTCCCCGATGGTGGCCTACGCATATCCATTATAGCAGCCTCTGCCCCTCCCGGCGAGCGCGAGTCCAAGGCGATCGCGCCGAGGGAGCTCGACAGCAAAGAGACAGCGCCGCGATTGCGTGCATGGTCGTGGTAGCGACGAGGCGGCGCTCCGTCGCCGGCGTGCCTGGCTGCCGTGGTCGGAGACGTCCCGCCGGGACGTCTCTACCGGCAGACCCAACGGGATGCGCTCACCCTTACGTCTGCGCCGGCAGCTCCCGCAGCGCCTCCGGGTCCGTGACCGGCGGCAGACAGACGCGGTTGCGGCAGACGTAGGCGGTCGGGCGCCCGCCTACCTGCTCGCGATGCGCGAGCAGCCCCGGCACGTCGCCCTCCCCCACCGCGACGAGGCGGTGAGGGGCATACACATCTCGAGCCGCCGCGATGAGCGCCTGCGCCGCCCCGTCGTCCGGGTCGCCCACGATCGCGACCTCGACCGGCGTTGCCAGCGCGTCGTCCAGCGCCACGAGCCACTGCGCAAACCCCAGCGGCATCTCGCCCATCGCGCGCTGCATCGGCGCCAACATACACGTCGCGATCGCCTCATAGCGCGCCTCGCCGCTCAGCCGCGCCAACGTCTGCAGCACCCTCGCCGCCATCGCGTTGCCCGAGGGCACGGCGTTGTCCTGCAGCTCGCGCGGGCGCGTGATCAGCGCCGGGACGTCATCCGCCGTGTCGTAGAAGCCCACCACCTCCCCACCGCTCTCAGCGACCACGCCGAACCGCTCGATCATCTCATCCGCCAGCGCCGCCGCCGCCACATACCAGCGGACCGCGAACGTCGTCTGGTAGAGCGCGAGCAGCCCCCCAATGAGATAGGCGTAGTCCTCGAGCATCCCCGGCACGCTCGCCCCGCCGTCGTACCCAACGTGCATCAGGCGCCCGTCACCCTCGCGCAGCTCGCGCAGCAGGAAGCCGGCGTTGCGCTCGGCGACCTGACGGTAGTCAT
>CAZYYC010000555.1:0-2014 GCA_964650935.1 uncultured Anaerolineales bacterium | reverse complement strand
CTCGGAGAGCTCGGCCCAGTGCTCCTCATCGTCCGGTCCCCCGTGGACGCAGATGCCGAGTTGGGCGCGCTCCGCGGGAACGCGCTCGCACGTGCCCACGGTCTGCCAGGTCGTGCCGTCCTCCGAGAGCACCTCGCCGACCATCGTGTCGCCGGTGACCGTGAGCCGGATGTGGGCACTCTCTCCAGTAAAGGAGACGCGGCTGACCAGCGTGCCCTGATCGGCCTCCTCGCGCGCCAGGACGATCCAGACGCTCTGATCCAAGCACTCCTTGACCAGCTTGACGTAGTTCGCGTCGTCGACGTACCAGATCAAGCCGCCCTGCTCCCCCTGGATCTCGGGATGGTTGCGGACGGTGACCTCGCTGCTGAGGCCTTCCGTGAGCGGGCGCGCGGAGCGCAGCAGGATGTTGCGCGCATCATTGCGCTCGCCCCAGAGCGTGCCGGGGAGGGCGCGGATGTTCAGCGCGTCCACCTTGAGCCGCCATCCCTGGGGATCCTCGCGCAGCCATTGCCAGTCGCTATCCATGGTGCCTTGGAGCCTGTCCTCAAACAGCAGTTGGTCGGTCATAGGGTCCTCCTAACGGACGGTAAACGTAACGAGTGACGAGTAACGAGTGATGCGTGATGCGTGTGATCGAGTATCGGGCTTCGTGCATCCGATGTCCATCGTCTAGGCGCCGCGGGCCGCGTTGTAGGCATCGACGATCTCGCCGACGAGACGGACGCGCTCCAGATCGCCGGTCGAGGAGATCTCATCGGAGATACCCAGGACGAGCTTGGGCGCGAAGAGCTCGATGACGCGCTCGGTGCACGCGATCAGGGTCTCCACCGAGAAGGTCTTGTCGAAGAAGATGGCGGGAATGCCGTCGAGCAGGAACATCTCGTCGCCGAGGGCTTCCCTGACCTCCTCCAGCGTGACGTCGCCCTGGGGCGCTGGGGTGATGGCCTCGATGCCGTCGAGTCCCGTCTCCTTGGCGTAGGGCAAGAGGGCCTTGACGTCGCCGTCCCAGTGCGAGCAGATCCATTTGCCTGCCGCGTGCAGCCGCTCGGAGCGCCGTTGACAGGCGGGCAGGTGGTACTTGAGGAACCACTTGGGCGGCAGGGTGCCGGCGTGGATGTTCTCGCCGTAGTTGATGATGTCAACGGGTGATGCGTTGATCACGTCGATCAGGCGGTCGTGGCTCTCCTCCAGCGCGCGGAAATAGCGCTCGACGGTGTCGGGCCAGTCGTAGATGGCATAGATGCCGTTCTGGCTGCCCATCTTCTCGATGTAGAGGCTCTGGACGTTCATCCGCGGCATGAACATCGTCGGCGCGCCGAGATCTCCGGCGGTGGCCTGCAGCTCGTCGTAGGTGGCCTGGTCCCAAGCCCAGTCGGTGTTCTCCTCGCGCCAGGCGGCGACCTTCAGCTCCTCCTCGCTCGCCACCTCCCACTTCACCGTGATCGTGTGCCAGTTGCTGGTGGTGGTCCTGTGGACCGCGACCTGGTCGCCCACCGGCGTGTGGACGGTGGTCTTGGTGTCGGTCTCGTTGAGCTTCTCGTGCTCGAAGGTCACCGCCGGATGCTCGATGCGGCGGAAGCAGGCGTTATACTCGTAGAGGCGTGCGGAGCAGTCGAGTTCGCGGTAGATCTCGTAGGGGGACATACCGGTGAAGGGTGGGGGAAAGGGCTCGCCGGCGAACTCCTTGTCGGTGACCCAGGCCAGAATTCGCGGCTGCCAGATGATGCGGCCTCCGGATTCGCCGAAGACGACCTGCCGATGCAGTTGTGAGAAGTCTCGCGTCATAGCTGATTCACTCCTTGGTCGGGTTGCCTAGCATGCTGCCGCGATTCCCTGCGAGCGGCACCGGCACTCAGCGACACGATCAGCACGCCCGTCAGGACGGCGGCGCCGCCGAGAAGCTGCTGTGGGGTGGGCAGTGTCCCGAAGAGCAGCCGCGCCCACGTGATCGCCGCGATGGGACTGAGCGTCAGCGCGAGCGTGTGCAGGCTCATGGTCAGGCGGCGCAGCG
>CAZYYC010000554.1:0-2016 GCA_964650935.1 uncultured Anaerolineales bacterium | reverse complement strand
GCCGTGACCTCCTCGAGCGAGTCCACGAGCGTGAATCCGATCTTGGCGATGCAGCCGAAGCGCTTCTGCATGCCCTCACCCTGGGGACGCGAGAAGATAGCGACCCGCCCGTCGCTGAGCGGCAGCAAGCGCACGTCCTTCATCTGCGCCGGTCCGTGGGCGAATTGCCTCAAGCTGTGGATCGAATGCCCCCGGTAGAAGACGGTGCTCCAGTGCGCATGCCTACCCTCCCATACCACGTCTACGCCGCCGAAGATCAGCTCGTCGCCGGCGAAGGTCACGAAGGGATCCTGCAGGTCGAACACCGGCGCGCCCTCGATGGGTGTCCAGACGCCGCCGCTCTCGGTGAAGAACATGACGCGCGAGAACTCGTCCCCACGCTGCTCCACCCTGCCGGCCATCATCGTCATCCCGTCAAGCATGAACGGGATCGACGGATTGTAGACGTCATGGTCGCCCACGCCCTCGAAAGTCAGGATCTCCCCGGGGGCAGAGGGCCTGTGCTTCTGGAACTCCGCGACCTGCTGTCTCAACGGTACCGGTGCGATGGTGCTGTACAAGCTCACATCAACCTCCGACCTGGGCGCCCGCGTCACGCAGGACCAGCTCAATGACGGCAGGCGTGGACCGGCCTGCACTGGAGGGGACGGTGAGCCTCGTCTGTTCACGTGTCTGGGACCATGCCACATCGCCCCCCGAAAGCAGCGAAGCCGAAACAACCTGCCGATCTAGCGCCGGCAGCACCAGTGGACCCTCGTCGCCCCCGGCAAGGATGTGGACATACACCTTGTCGCCCCGGAAGGTCGAGACCATCCGGCCCTCGACCGGCTGGAAGGGCCCCGGTCGGGTCCCGTAGATGCTCTCTCCATAGCGGCCCAACCAGTCCCCTACCTCCCTCAGAATCTCGGCGTGCGCCGCGGGGATGACGCCGTCGCGATCGGGGCCGACATTGAGCAGCAGATTGCCCCCCCTGCCCACTGCGTTGATGAGCATCCGGATGACCTCGTCTGCCGTCATCAGGTCCTGCTCGGCGTTGAAGCCCCAACTGGGCCGGTTGAGATTGCAGCATTTCTCCCACGGTGCAGCCGCTATCGGTCCCGTCACCCCGTGCCCGCCCTCATCGATGCCGAAATCGCCGTCCCATCCTGACCTGGGGCTGATCACGATCTTCGGCTGGTGCTTCCTGACCATAGCGTTGAGCTTCTCCGGCTCCCAGAACCACGCGGCATCGCGGTCCGTGCCCTTGTGGGCCAGCCATCCGCCGTCATACCAGAGGATGTCGATGGGACCGTAGGCCGTCACAAGCTCCTCAACCTGGCCGTAACCCTGCGCCTTCATCAGTGCGGCGTTGTCCGGCAGCTCTTTCGGGTGGAAATAACCCGGAAAGCGCCAGTCCATCGGGGAGTAATACAGCCCCGTGCCCAGTCCCGCCTCGCGGCACGCCGCTACATACTCCGCCACAAAGTCGCGCTTTGCCGCCGTGACAACGCTCGTAAACTGCCCGAAGCTCGCCGGACTATCCCATAGGGCGAACCCGTCGTGGTGTCGTGCCGTCAGCACCATGTAGCGCATCCCGGCATCTTGGGCGAGCTGGGCCCATGCGCCCGCATCAAAGTTCCTTGGCGCGAACGCATCCGCGAGCTTAGCATACTCCTCCGCAGGGATCTGCTCGCGGTGCATCACCCACTCGCCTCGGGCCGGGATCGCATACAGCCCCCAGTGGATGAACATCCCGAACTTCGCATCCTGCCACCACGCCAGGTCCTCGGGCGCAAGCTTGAGCGCGTCGCCCGCATTGCCCTGCGTTGTCTCTGCCCGTGTGTCGCTCATTGCGAGAGCCTCCTGTTACGTTTCAGCGAGAGCATAGCATGCTCCGCGCATTGAGCCAGCTCAGAGGGCCTTTGCCCTGCCGGCGGAGCCTCCAGTCTAGCGCACTACGAGGGGCAGGAACACAAGCCATTCGCCCGGTTCGACGGTCAGTGTGAAGGCTTGCGCGGCGTCGGGCTGGACACCATT
>CAZYYC010000553.1:0-2019 GCA_964650935.1 uncultured Anaerolineales bacterium | reverse complement strand
CTGCCGACGGGCCAGGCGCTGCGCGAGCCTGCGCCGCTCTTCAAGAAGCTGGAGGAGAGCGTGGTGGAGGAGGAGTACGCGCGGCTTGCGGGATAGCGGGGATCGGGGGAACCGGGAACTCAGGGAGCCGGGGCGCAAGTCCTGGCTCCTGCATGTCGAGACCGGCTGATCTCATTTGCGCAAAACGGTACAGTGTGCTAAACTGAGACCATCGAGACGGTAGTGCGAAACCACAAGGATGGTCAAGCATGAAGATAGTTGGCTTCATTTGGCTGGAGGAGATTGTTGACAAACTTGAGGTGAAGCATCAAGTGATGCCCGAAGAAGTCGAGCAGGTTTTTGTCAGCAACCCAAGAATCAGGCGAATGAACAGAGGCCACTATCGCGGTGAAGATGTTTATCGAGCGTTGGGGCAAACAGAGGAAGGTCGCTATCTGACCATCTTTTTTATCCACAAGCTGACCGGTGAGGCGTTGATCTTGAGTGCACGGGACATGGATGAAAAGGAGCGAAAAAGCTATGTCCGATGAGGAGTCCATGGCAAGAGATATGCTGCCAGAAAACTTTGATACGGTTGAGGAACTGTGGAGCTTCTGGGACACACATAGTAGCGCTGACTACGAAGATATCATGGAATCCGTCGAGGTAGAGGTCGACCTGACCACGAGCCGAGTGTATTGTCCAGTGGCGAAGGACCTAGTTCGCCAAGTTCGCAGTCGAGCACGCCAGCAAGGTGTGTCAACAGAGACTTTGATCAACATTTGGTTGCAGGAAAAACTCTGCGCCTCGTGAACTGCGGGCATTGTCAGAACCGGGTCAGCCAAGCCTCGCCGGAGCAATAATCAACCGCGACGTCAACGTAAACGGATCTGGTCCCTCCTGCAGACGAGTTCTTGTGCCGTTTGGCTCACAAGCCCAATACAGCTTTTGCACCCTGTATCCAAGAATACCTGAACTTCCGTGGGGGCAAGTTCAGCAAGAGCCGGGGCGCGGCTGTGGACGTGCCCTACTTCCTCAGCCGCTACGACCCCGACCCCCTGCGCTACTACCTGACGGCGATGGCACCGGAGACCCGCGATACGCCTACGGCGGTTTTCGTGGGAGGATTTCGTTGAGCCCCAAGGGACAACAACGAGCTGGTGGCGACACATTCGCTACGCTCAGTGCATGCGTGGGGCAATCTGGCCAACCGCATGCTATCGTTCGCCTATGAGCGCTTTGACGGGGTGGTGCCCGAGCCGGGCCCGCTAGACGACGAGGACCGGGCCTTGCTGGCCAGGGTGGAGGCCGGGTTTGAAACGGTGGGCGGGCTGTACGACGCCTGCAAGTTCCGGGCTGCCCTGGGCGAAGCCATGGGGCTGGCCCGCCAAGCCAACGGCTATCTGGACCGCAAGGCGCCCTGGTTCCAGATCAAGTAGGACCGGCACGCGGCGGCGACCAGCGTCTACGTGACGCGGAGCGTGCGGGTCGTCGACAACCTGAAGATCATCCTGGCGCCGGCGCGCAGCGTGCCCCACACGACACAGCGGCTCGCCTGCGGCGCGAGTACCTGGGCTACGAGGGGCAGTTCTTCGGCACGCAGCAGGTCGAGGAATACCAGGAGGAAACCCGCTCCCACCTGCTTGCACTGTGCGCAAGCACACGTGGCGCTGACGTACGACCACAGCGGGGCCGTCGGGACACGTTCGCTACGCTCAGTGCAGGCGTGGAGCAGGAGCGAGCTGCCGGCCCTAAAGGGGCCGCTGCGCCGACGGCGAGAAAGCTGGATGAGAGCGTGATTGAGGAGGAGTACGCGCGGCTAGCAGGATAGCCGGCAGCGGGGAATCAGGAAATCAGGGAGCCGGGGTGCGTGCCCCGGCTCCTTCTGCTATCCATCAGTAGTGCAGCGGCAGCCTGGTTGACTTGTCGTGAGGGCACAAGTCGGCTATAATGGTAGATGGAGAGGCAGAAGCTGATGAAGACACTTGGGGAGATCAAATAACTCCTGAACGCCGAAATTTTTGAAGGTTTTACCTCTCA
>CAZYYC010000552.1:0-2021 GCA_964650935.1 uncultured Anaerolineales bacterium | reverse complement strand
AGTAGGTCACCTTCGCATCGTCCTCAAAGGCCAGGATGTGGGTCGCAACGCGGTCGAGGAACCAGCGGTCGTGGCTGACGATGATCGCGCAGCCGGCAAAAGCAGTCAAGGCATCCTCCAACGCACGCAAGGTATTGACGTCGAGGTCGTTGGTCGGCTCATCGAGCATGATCACGTTGCCGCCCGCCTTCAGCGTCTTGGCAAGGTGTACACGGTTGCGCTCGCCGCCTGAGAGCGCGGAGACCAGTTTCTGCTGGTCAGACCCGCTGAAGTTGAACGAGGCCACGTAGGCTCGCGAGTTGACCTGTCGACTGCCCAGCGTCAGATGGTCCGCACCCCCGGAGATCTCCTCCCACACGGTCTTCTCGCCGTCCAACGTCCTGAACTGATCCGCGTAGGCCAGCACGACGGTCTCACCGATCCTGATTGTCCCCTCATCCGGATGCTCCTGCCCTGCAACCATCCGTAGGAAGGTCGACTTGCCGGCCCCATTCGGCCCAATCACGCCGACCAGGCTGCCCGGCGCCAGCTCGAGGGACAGATCGTCGATCAACACCCGATCATCGTAGCCCTTGCGCACGCCGTCGGCCTCGATGACCACATCGCCAAGCCGGGGGCCGGGTGGGATGTAGATCTCCAGGTCCTCGCGCGCCTGCTCAAGCTCTTGACTCAGGAGGCGTTCGTAGGCCGAGACACGTGCCTGCCCCTTGGCCTGCCGCGCCCGCGGCGCCATGTGAATCCACTCGAGCTCACGCGCCAACGTCTTCTGTCGCTTCGATTCGGTCTTCTCCTCAATGCGCAGCCGCTCCTGCTTCTGCTCCAGCCACGAGGAGTAGTTCCCCTTCCAGGGGATGCCGAAGCCGCGATCCAGCTCCAGGATCCATTCGGCGACGTTGTCGAGGAAGTAGCGGTCATGCGTGACGGCGATCACGGTCCCCTTGTAGTCACGCAGATGCCGTTCCAGCCACGCCGTCGACTCGGCATCCAGATGGTTGGTCGGCTCGTCGAGCAGCAGGATATCGGGTTCAGTCAGCAGCAGGCGGGTCAGCGCCACGCGGCGCCGCTCGCCGCCTGAGATGACGCGGATCGGCGTATCCGGCGGTGGGCAGCCCAGCGCCGACATCGCGATCTCCAGATGGTTGTCCAGCTCCCAAGCGTCCTTGCGCTCAATCTCCTCCTGCACCGCCGCCTGCTCCTCCAGCAGCTTGTCGAAGTCGGCCTCGGGGTCGGCGAAGGCCTCGTTGATCGCGTCGTAACGCGCCAAGAGGTCCACCAGTGGCTGGACCGCTTCCTGAACGACCTCCTGAACCGTCTTGCTCTCGTCGAGCTGCGGCTCCTGTTCCAGAAGACCCACGCTGTAGCCCTTGGACATGGCGATCTCGCCGACGTAGTCCGTGTCCACACCCGCCATGATGCGCAGCAGCGTGGACTTCCCCGAGCCGTTGAGGCCCAGGACGCCGATCTTGGCGCCGTAGAAAAAGCCCAGCGAGATGTCGCGCAGCACCTGTCGGTTGGGCGGGTAGATTCGCCCCACCCGCATCATCGAGTAGATCACCTGATCTGTTGTCATCCTCAGTTCACCTCACTGATTCCGTTATCCTGAGGCCCCATTATAGCGCATCGCCCCGACAATCCCCTAGGCACTGTCCAGGCCTGTCACACATGCCCTCCTCAGCCTGCTTAACAGCGCAGGACCCACCACACGTCATCGCCCGTGAAACCGCACCGCCGGTAGAGCGCCTCGGGGTGGGTCGCGTCACCTAAGCGCCCCGAGACGGTGGTGAAGGCAACGCGACCCTCTACGCGCCGGAGCAGTTCGGAGACCAACGCCGTACCCACCCCCCGCCGGCGATAGGTTGGGAGCACCTGCACCCACTCCAGGGAGGCCTCAGGCACGGTCGGGTCGAGCTCCGCGATACCGAGCCCCACCGGCGCGTTCGTCTCCGCAGCGACCACCCAGACCCACAGATCGGGGGCGGCGACAGGGTAATCCAACCACGCCCTCACACGCTCCGGCTCCA
>CAZYYC010000551.1:0-2024 GCA_964650935.1 uncultured Anaerolineales bacterium | reverse complement strand
GAGCATCTTGCGAATTCGAGGAGACAGTGAGTCCGTTCCGAGTAGGTTGGTTATCGGAGTGTTGATATGACGACGGTACGAGCGGTGGATCTGTTCTGTGGAGCGGGTGGGCTCAGTGGTGGCCTGAAGATGGCTGCCAGTGCGCTTGGCGTCACGGTTGACCTCATCGCGATCAACCACTGGGACGTGGCGATCGCGACGCATCGAGGCAACCATCCGGAGGCAAGGCACCTATGCACCGGTGTCGAGAGTGTAGATCCTTGGGACGTGATCCCTGCGGACCACCACGTGGACATCCTGGTTGCGGGGCCACAGTGTACGTATTTCAGCCGGGCGCGCGGGGGACGCCCGGTGACGAATCAGCAGCGGGTCAGCCCGTGGCTCATCTTGGACTGGTTGGAGAAGTTGGATGTCGACAACGTGTTGATTGAGAATGTGCCGGAGTTCAGAAAGTGGGGGCCGGTCAAGGACGGTCGGCCTGTGCGGGAACTGTGTGGTCAGACGTTTGCGGCGTACATCGAGGCGATCAAGTCACTGGGGTATCACGTGGAGTACCGGGTTCTGAACTGCGCGAACTACGGCGATGCGACGACACGGCGCCGGTTGTTCATTATGGCGCGACGCGGCAAGCCGGTCCGCTGGCCACCGCAGACACACGCCTCTCCAGACGAGCTCGATCGAGCGGATGGCCTATTTAGGCGGCAGATCAAGCCCTGGAAGCCGGCGCGGGAGATCATTGACTGGTCGGTCAAGGGCGAATCGATCTACGAGCGGAAACGGCCACTGGCGAAGAACACGCTGCGCCGGATCGCTGTGGGACTGGAGAGGTTCTCGGGAATACCGTTCGTGTTGGGGCAGCAGAGCGGCTCGGTGGCGAGGTCGGTAGAAGAGCCCATCCCCACCGTGGCGACGGAGGGGGCGATCAGTCTCGTAGAACCGACACTGCGTCCGTTTGTGTTGCCACCGGCGGGTTATTACCGAGGGGACAACCTACCACGGGACGTTGACCAGCCGCTTCAGACGATCACCTCACGCGGAGGGGGGCACCTGGTGCAGCCGTTCCTGGTCAAGCTGCGCAACAACAGTGATGTTGTGTCAATCGACGATCCTTTGCCGACATTGACGGCGGGCGGGGGCCACCTGGGCCTATGCTGTCCGTTTCTGATCCCCTTCTACTCGGAGCGCCAGGGGCAGGCTCCGCGGACGCACTCGATCGATGATCCGGTGCCGACGATCACAGGCGATCCGAGATTTGGACTGGTGGAGCCATACATCATTCCGGTCAACCACGGCAACGACACGCGGGCCTACTCGATAGATGAGCCGCTACGCACGATCACCGGTGTGGACGCGTGGGCGATGGTGGAGCCGTACCTCATCCAGCACAACGGTACATCCGAGGCGAGCTCGATCGACCGACCAGTACCTACGATGACGACCAAGGACCGATTTGGACTGGTGGAGCCTGTGTTCCTTCGGATCGGTGACGGGATCTATATGCTGGACATCCTCTTCAGGATGCTACTACCTCACGAGCTCGCAGCGGCAACGTCGTTCCCCTCGTCCTACAAGTTCGAAGGGAATCGTGGTGATGTTGTGAAGCAGATCGGGAACGCAGTACCGGTGAAGACGGCGAAGGCGCTGTGTGAAGCATTGCTGGCGGAGGCTTGAGCTATGTCCGAGTATGAGATAGAGGGCGATGTAGTGTGCCCGGCGTGCGGATCCTGGCCGCTGCACCGTCGGGAGTGTTGGTGCGAGGATGGTTGGGTGTGGGGGTACGACGAGGATCCTCTCTGGTACGACCCCGACGAGCTGATCCCGTGTACTGAGTGCGACGGTGTCGGCTTTGAGCTGTGGTGCCCACGGTGCGGGGCGGATATGAGGCGTCCGGAATGGCGCGCAGCCATAGAGGCGCAGTGGGCTGATCTCGACAGGTTGTATGAGGAGGCGCTGCGATGACGAGACCGGGGAGGACGGCGAAGGGGTTGTGGTGGGATCGGGCGTGGACGCTGGTCGAGGGGTGT
>CAZYYC010000550.1:0-2027 GCA_964650935.1 uncultured Anaerolineales bacterium | reverse complement strand
AGGTACTCACAGAACACGTCGGCATACATCACCGCCCGGTCCTGAGCAGCCCCATCCTCCAGCAGAATGGTAACCACCTGCTCGCGCTCTATGGTTTCCACGGCGGCATCCCTGCGAACATCTCCAAGGTTCCGGCTTCGAAGGCCCGCCCTAACCGGCTGGCTCTCGCAGCCTCCGCAGCGCTGGGCTCCGCACCGACGATCGGCATCTCTGCCTCGATGCGCTCGACCAGGTCAAAATCCGCGCCACCTTCGGTAACGTCGACCTGCTCAAACCGCGGATTCCAGTTCAGGTTCATGGAGCCCCTGGCCAGGAAGCGCCACGAGTCGTTCCACACGCGCGCGATCTTTGCGTGCGTCCGACAGACCCGCACCGACTCTGCTCCAAAGCGCTCGCGCCACTCTGCCAGTAACACTCGGTTCCGCTGCGACGCGCTATAATCCACGATCAGGCGCGCGCTGCGTATCCGCCCGTTCGCCGTCAGCCCGCCAACCGCCTCAATCTCATAGTCAGCGATCGTCCAGGTCCACACACTGATGTCCGCATCCTCGATCGACCGCACGAGGTACTGCACGACGTCGATCATGCTGAACTGCCCGCGCGTAATCGCGAACACTGACATCCCCAAAGACACAGGCCCGAGCGTCTCTCCAACAAACCGGAAGCCCTCCTCCGCCCTGGTTCTCCTCCGCGCTAAAGCCGCCGACTTGCGATCCATGCCCTACCCCCCACCCGCCAATTTCGCGGCCGCATGAGCAAGATTACCCGCGCGGTCGCGCCGGCGGTTTCGGCCGGCGATTCCGACGCCCCTACCCACCGCCGAAGAGCTCCCCGGCCTCTGCGTGGATCTGCGCGTGGCAGAGTGCACACAGCGCCATCAGGTTGATCGCATCGTCGCTCCCTCCGTCGCGCTTGCGCACGATGTGGTGAGCGATCGTCGCCGGCGCCCGTCTGCAACGCTGACAGGTGGGGTTGGCGGCGAGGAAACGGTCACGCCGCTCCCGCCACTGCGCCCCATAGCCCCGCGCGCTCGATGATCCACGCCGCTCATCCTGGCGCTTCCACTCCTCCGCCTGATGCTCGGCACAGAAGCGACCCGAGCCCGCCACCAGGCGCGGGCAACCGGGCACACTACACGGACGAGCCGCCCTCCTAGGCACCGGTCCCCGCCTCCGGCGGATCGGGGTCGATGCAGTTCTCCACCAGCAAACGGCGATACCGCCGGTTGGTCGCCTCCAGCTCCGTGATACGCTGGGTGGCCCGGGTGAGCTGGGACTGGAGGTCAGTTACCGTGGCCTCCAGCTTGAGGATATGGGCTGCCTGCGCATCGATGATCCGACAGAGGTTTTCGACGCGGCCTTTGCGAGCTGACGTGACCCACGTCAGCACCGCGACGACCGCGCCGGCCAGCGCGATACCGATCGACCAGTACTCCACGCTACGCTTGCCCCCCATACTGAATCCTCACTGTGTCCGCCCCCATTCGCGCAACTCCGCTAGATCACCCGGCTCCCAGTCGAAATCTGCCCAGCCCCACTGGCCGTAGGCGAAGAGCGTCGCCCCGATGCAGCGGTTGCCGTGCTGTGCGTTCCACGCCCTCAGCCGCCGGTTGAAGATGTCGATCTGCTCGATGTAGTAACCGAAGGGCCCGCAGCTCCGCCAACCTTTGCCGCTGTCGAAGTTCTTGCCCTCAGCATCGCGGGCAAAGACGATGCCGCTCTCGCCCAGGTAGTAGCGAGGGAACACGCCGTGAGCCCGGAACACCCGGTCCCACTCCTGCCAGCGCCCGGCGTGATAGGGCCAATGCTGCTCCAGGAATGACGGCGACGGGCGCAGCCGGTTGCCGGTCCAGTAGGCGTGATAGCCCAGATAGTGCCCGTCCTCGTAAGCCTTGCGGGCCGCGGGCAGCAGGTGGACCACCTCATGCTCGCCGGGGTTGCCGATCGCCACGGTGAGGTACCCCGCATGCAGCTCGTCCCCATAACGGCGCTTGACCGCGTCGCCGAAGCAGTCGTCAAACTCGACCG
>CAZYYC010000549.1:0-2031 GCA_964650935.1 uncultured Anaerolineales bacterium | reverse complement strand
CCGCCACGCCCATTATACCGAGCTTTGATGAATCCACAAAGCAGGTCCGGAACGATTGCTGGTATAATGGGAACAGCCGGAAGCCCACAAGGGAAGAGGATGCCGTGCAAGAATTGATCGCAGGTGCGCAGGAGCTACGGATCGGGCTCAAACCCGAGCAGTTGGATGCCCTGCGCCTCTACCAGCAGGAGCTCATTGCCTGGAATGAGCGATTTAACCTCACGGCGATAACCGACGATCTCGGTATTCAGATCCGGCACTTCCTCGACTCACTCTCATGTCTGCTCGCCCTGGAACCCGGGGAGCAATTCAGCGGCAAGCGTATCATCGACGTAGGCACCGGCGCAGGATTCCCCGGCATCCCCCTCAAAATCATCTGTCCCACCATTCGGCTGACCCTGCTGGAAGCCACGGCGAAGAAGGTGCAGTTTCTCGAGCACATGGTGGCGCAGCTAGCCCTGCAGAAGGTCACCGTCATCCACGGAAGGGCCGAGGAGCTGGGTCATGACCCACAACACCGCGAGCAGTACCATTGGGCGGTGGCACGGGCAGTGGCCGATCTACCGGTGCTCATCGAGTACTTGCTGCCTCTCGTCCAGATCAGCGGGCGCGTGATCGCCCAGAAGGGCGAGAGCGCACCGGCGGAAGCCCAACGCAGCGAGTGGGCCTTCACACAACTGGGCGGGCAGCTGCGCAGACTGGTACCGGTAGATCTCAGGGGGTTGGCCGAAACGCGGTATCTCGTGTTGGTCGACAAGGTGGCCGCGACGCCGGGGAAGTATCCTCGACGACCCGGCGTCCCGAGCAAACGCCCTCTAGCCGACGAGTAGGCACGCCAGTTATGATGGCGAACCAGCGCTAGTCCACGTCCCCCGAGGTGCCATCCGGCGCCATTCCAGACGTAGAACGCGCGTAGAGCCAGCGGTACCCCTCGAAGTGCTCGCGAATGAGACGCACGTATCGACGGGTCTCCTCGTAATCGATCAGCTCGATAAAGAGATCCGTATCGTCCTCCGCGGCAGACATCCAACGCATCGCGCTACCCGGACCGGCATTGTAGGCCGCCAAGGCCGCAAAGAGGTCCCCATCAAAGCGGTCGCGCTGCTCGGCAAGGTACCACACGCCGAAGCGCACGCTGACCATCGGACGGTAGAGATCGCGCGTCTCATAGTCGGGCGGCCAATTCAGGGCCTCGGCGATCGCGGCCCCGGTGGGAGGAATCACCTGCATCAACCCATGGGCTGCGGCAAAGGAGGTTGCCGCCCCCTCGAAGAGGCTCTCCTGGCGCAACAGGGCGTAGACGAAGAGGGGCGAGAGCCCTTGATCCAGGGCCTCTTGGGTCACCAGATCCCCGTAGTAGGTCGGGTAAACCAGGCATCCGATATAGGCAGGAAGCTCCGTCAGGCCTCCGGCAGGCGACGTACGCCAGAGCTGCGCCGCAGCGATGATCGAGGAGCGATAGAGCCCGACATCCCGGTAATAGAGCGCGAGTTGATATTGCGCCCATGGATCCGCCGCCGTCGCCACGCGCACCGCCTCCAGCTCGGTCCGGCCCTCGTCGAAGTGCCCCAAGCGTAGTAGCAGGGTGCCGCGACGCAACCGCAGGTCGCCCGACAACGAGGCCGAGAGCGCACTGACCGACACGTCCGGATCGAGTGCCAACCAGGCTGCAAGCCACGACTCCGCCTCTGCCTGGGCCTCAGGCGTGTCACAGGCTGCTACCCGGTCCGGATCGACTTGGAATGAGGCCCCTCCCTGTGCCTGCTCGTGCAGAAGGTCCGCCGCACGCAGCCCGTAGAAGGTCCAGGGGCCCAAGGACAGCGCACGGCTCAGAGCCTCCGTCGCACTGAGTGCCTCTCCCGCCGCAAGATGGGCCTTGCCGAGCCAGGTCCAGGCGGCCTGAGTCTGCGCATCGGAAGGATACCACTGGGTCAAAGCCTCCCAGCCGACTCGGGCGCTCTCTACATCGCCGACGGTATAGTGATAGAGGCCTGACCGAAAACGGGCCTCCGGCGCGCGGGCATCGTTGGG
>CAZYYC010000548.1:0-2039 GCA_964650935.1 uncultured Anaerolineales bacterium | reverse complement strand
TGGGACAGGAGGCGGACTTCCACTCTCCCGCGGACGCCGTCAACCACAATATCGGCTTCATCTCCGGTGAGCGTAACCGCGAAGCGATGTTTCCGGATCGCTCCGTGAGCGAGAACATCTTCGCGGGGCGCGCTGCGAGAGGCAAGTTGTTCAAGTACCTGGCCCCCAAGGTCGTCCGAGACTTCGCCAAGGCCGCAGTGGAAGAGTACAACATCGTGGTTGGCTCGCTCAAACATCCCGCCAACTCGCTGTCCGGCGGGAATCAGCAGAAGCTGGCGGTTGCACGTTGGCTGGCGATGGACCCAACGCTATTGTTGCTTGACGACCCTACCAAGGGTGTGGATATCCACTCCCGCCGCGAGATTCACAGGATCCTAAGGCAGTGTGCCGATGAGGGGATGACGGTGATGATTTCGTCCAGCGAGAACGAGGAGCTCCTCGAGATTGCGGATCGTATCTATGTCTTCTACGAGGGCCGCGTTAGTGGTATGCTTGCCGGCACCAACAAGACGCCCGAGCGATTGGCCGCGGCGATCATGGGCATGAGGCGCGATCAGAACGCGGTTGCACAGAAGGCGGTGGAAGCATGATCGATGTCAGACGGGCACTCTCACGATTCCGGCGCAGTCCTGCCTTTGCGGGGTTCACCCTCTTCGTTTTCGTCCTGATCCTCAACGTGGTGGTGCAGGGTCCGGCGCAGTTCTTCAGCCCCCGGAACCTCAACACGCTCTTCTCCAAGAATATGCCGCTGATCCTGACGACGCTGGCTCTGAGTCCGTTGCTCATCGCGGGGACCTTGGATATCTCCATCGGCATCCAGCTGGCGCTGGTGAATGTCGTCTCCATTATGGTGGCGCAGGAGTGGGGCGTTTCGCTGTACATCGGCTTCTTAATGGGTCTGCTGGCCTCGCTGACGGTATCCGCTGTGTGCTGGTATCTGGTCTCGATCCTGCGCCTGCCCTCGATCCTGGCCAGTTATGCCCTTATCTACGTGGTGCGCGGCGTCAACGTGCTGATCATGGACAAACCGCAGGGTCAGGTCCCTGCCGTCTTCTACAAGACCTACGATTCACTTATCGGTGGGTTCCTACCCTTCTCGGCCCTTATGTTGGTGCTGGTCTTTGCCATCTGGGCCTACCTAATGCGCACTAAGTTTGGCCGCAATATCTACGCGGTAGGGGGCAATCCCCGCAATGCGTTCGCCGCGGGGATCAACCCGGCTTGGGTCCAGTTTCAAGCGTTTATGGTCAAGGGTTTCATCGCCGCTCTAGCCGGCATCGCCTTGACGCTGATGACGGCGTCCGGCAACCCCCTGCAGGCGGAGGCCTATGGCTTGCGGGCGTTGTCGGCCTGCATCATCGGCGGGCTGGGCTTTGGGGGTTGGGGTTCGATGAGCAGCGCCTTCTTCGGCGCGGGCTTTCTGGTCCTGATCCAGAATACCGTCTACTATTTCTTCAACTTTCTGTACCGGATCATCCCGGGCTTCACGGTGACGTCGTACTGGCAGAATCTGGTCTCCGATGTCATCATCTTCCTAGGCCTGTTGATGACCATTGTGACGGCGAAGGAGCAGCGTGAGGCTCTCAAGCAAGGCTTTGTCGAGCAATTCAAGGGAGGTGAGCGCGATGACAAGTGAGCTCGAAGGCCGCATGACGTGGAGCCAGAGGGTTCAGGTGTTCATACAGAGCAGCCCCGCGCGTATGGCGGTGATCATCTCCATATTGCTCTTCGCGATCACCGTGGCGATCAACCCGCGATCGCTCAACTTGAGCGCCCTTGGGTCGATCATCCTGCTGACCCTGCTGCTCAGCTTCGCGTCGGCAGGCCAGACGATGGTGCTCATTGGAGCCGGGCTTGACTTCACGGTCGGGGCGGTGATGTCCTCCGCGGCGATTCTCACGACCTACCTGATGAACGGGCAGAATGGCACGTTCCTGATGGTCTTCGCGTTGGCGATGGCGATGGGGGCCGCCATCGGCTTTTTGAATGGCGTGTGCTGTGTGAAGATCGACCTGCCTCCCATGATCGTGACGATGGCT
>CAZYYC010000547.1:0-2051 GCA_964650935.1 uncultured Anaerolineales bacterium | reverse complement strand
CTCCATCAGCTTCCCGGCATCGACCAGCCGTCGGGTCAGGGCGACGTCCTCAGGCGACGGATTCGGGTCACCCGAGGGGTGGTTGTGCGCCACGACGATCGCGGCGGCGTGGTACTGCAGCGCCACCCCAAAGACCTCGGCGATGCGCACGATCGAGGTGTTGAGCGTGCCGGTGTAGAGGGTGCGCTCGTGGAGGACGCGGTTGCGGGTATCCAGCACCAGCACCACGAACTGCTCCTGGCTCTCACTGCTCAGCCGGGGCATCAGGACGTGGGCCGCGTCGCTCGGGGCGCGGATCTGCCAACGCTCTTCCGGGGTCTCAGCCATCAGGCGACGGCCCACCTCCAGCGCCGCCTTGAGCCGCGCTGCCTGCGCGGGGCCGATGCCATCGACCTGGGTCAGCTCAGCCTCGGTCGCGCGCCCCAGGGTGTGCAGGTCCTGGAACTGCGCCATCAGGGCGGTCGCCTGGTGCAGGGCGTCGGCGGACTGCAACAGACAGGCGAGGAGTTCAACGTTGGAGACGGCCTGGGGACCGGCTCCGCGCAGCCGGCTGACGGGGCGCTCGCGCTCGGGGAGATCGCGGACACGGGGACGATTGTCGGACTGCTGTGTGACGAAGGTGGTCTGATACATCGCTTTACTCCTTACTTGAGGGTGAATGCGTGGAAACGAAAAAAGCCCCCCGGCACGCAGCCGAGGGGCTAGAGGGACGCAGTACTCTCAGAGCGCAGCAACGGCGCTCTTCTTGATCAACGCCTGCAGTTGGGTGCAAGCAGTGGCCCAGTCGTCGCTTCCGGCGAGATCCTTAGCGACCTCCAGGGAGAGGCCTGCGGCCTTGCCTGCCTGGTGATAGAGCTTCCAGAAGGCGGTGGCATCAGCCTCGTCGCGGCGCGGCCCGTTGCCGGCCTTGCGGGTGTGGCCGTTACCGTCGCGGTATGCGTTGCCGTCGCCGGCCTTGGCGGAGCGGCCATTGCCGCCGGTGCGCACCAGGCCCTTGAAGACCTGATGGCCAACGCCAAGCATCGAGGCCGCCTTGGTGAGGCCGTCGGTGACGGCGGACTTGCGTGCATCGGTGTAGGGGACACCACCACGGCCCAGGCCGTGGCCACCCACGGCGTACACCGGCTCGGACCACACCCGCTCGCGATCGTGGTCAGGACGCCAACCGTCACGCCACTCCAGCGGCGGACAGCCACGCTGCTCGTCAGTTGACAAGCGGTACTGCAGTGCCACCTCGGTGAGGATCTCGGTGCGCTCGTCGCCGGTGATGATGCTCTCGAAGGGCGCGTGAACGCAGCGCCAGCCGACGCCGCAGGTGCCGAAGACATCGTTGAGCCGCTCGATGATGAAGGCGGCCTTGATGCTCGTCAGTTCGAAGCCGCGTGACGTGTCGGGTGTCAGGGCCTCGGCCGGGAACGGTGCGCGTAGCGCGCGGATCTGGGTATCGGACAACATGGCAATACCTCCTGTGTGGGTGAATGAACTGCGGGGGGAAACAAAAAGAGCCCCGCACCCGAGCAAAGCTCAGGTCGGGGCTCACGAGACCGTTGGCTGCACTCAGCGGCGGACGATGCGGGCGCGGATGCCGTGGGCGCGCAGCGCAGCAAGGGTGATCTTGGCATCCTCCTCGTCCAGGCACTGCAGCACGTCGATCTTGCCGCTGCCCGAGAGCTGCACGGCCCAGCCGCGTGCGGGCTGCACGCGCAGCCTGGCGCGAGCGCGGCGCACGATGACCTGTGTGCCCTGCTTGCGCTGCTCGTTGGCCAGCGCCGTCGCATGCGCGAACGGGCCGGTAGTCAGGACAACATCGTTGGAGACAACCTCGAAGAGCGACATATGGAACCTCCTTTGCTGAATGGGATCTGGGTGACGTGAGGAAGGACGCCGTGCGTGAGCCGACCTGGCGTGAGTCGCTACTACACCTGATCCGCACGGTGTGCATACATCCATTCCAGGTGCCGCTGCCGGGCCGGGTCACGATCGCCCGGCGCGTACTGCGGGTCACGGCAGCGCGGGCAGACCACACCGGCCTCCAGCTCGCCGTATGCGTC
>CAZYYC010000546.1:0-2068 GCA_964650935.1 uncultured Anaerolineales bacterium | reverse complement strand
CGCGGCAGAAGCCTTCGACGATTCCGTGCCGCTGGAAGCCAAAGTCGAACGGCGCCCGATCCCGTTCGCCGCCGGGGACCTGGAGATTGCGCTCGACGTGCGGCTGATCATGGGGCGCTACTGGGCCAGGCTGCTGACCAAACACGGCTTCGGTGCGCTGAAGGGCGGCTACGTCGAGCACTTCGCGATCCACCAGCCAGACCCGGACAGCCGTGACGACGTGTACTACGTGGCAGCGCAGCAGTCGTGGCGCAAGCATGCCGCGACGGCGACCCGGCATATCGACGGCAAAAAACTGTACGACGATATCCTCGAAGACAGAGAACGGCACCCGGTGACGGTGGGAGCCGATCCCGGCGACCACGCGCAACTGGTGACGCTGGGCGACCGCTTTGTCGCGTGGTTCGACCGCCTGTTTTACCAGCCCCAGGGCCCAGAAGGCAACGACGCGTGGCAGCCGTCCAGGCTTGAGTACCGGTTTGCCGTCTCGGCGCCGCAGGAAGGCGGCGAAAAGGTGCTGCTCGCGGAGGAGTACTATCACGGCCACCTCGACTGGTACAACTTCTCGGTGGACAACAAGACCGAGACGCTCGGCGAGGTCGAGGCACCTTCACTGCCGGAAGGGTTCGACGCACCGATCAAACGGTCGCTCATCCCAACGCCAGTCCAGTTCGATGGGATGCCGAATACGCGCTGGTGGACCTTCGAGGAAGGCCGGACCAACTTTGGCGACATCAAGCCTGATACGACCGATATCAACAAGCTGCTGCTGATCGAATTTGGCCTGGTGTACGCCAACGACTGGTACATGGTGCCCTTCACCCTACCAGCGGGTACACTGGCGCGGCTACGCGGCATGTCGGTGCGCAACGTGTTCGGCGAGAACTTCTGGATCACGGCCACCGGCAGAGGGCTGGACGACGACCCAAACCGGTGGACGATGTATTCGATGGATATTGCCGGGTCGGAGCGTCTGCCCGCCGACCTGAGCCTGATTGTGGTGCCGTCGGTGTCCAAGATTCAGGAGGGCAAACCGATCGAGGAAGTGCAGCTTGCCCGCGACGAAGTGGCGAACATGGTGTGGGGCATCGAGAAACTGGTCCCGCTGCCGAGCGGAGAAAGCGCCCCGGGGCGCGAGGCGGCACGCGATACGCTGCGGCACCTGCAGCGCATCGTCGACGCGCTGGGCGGGCCGGGCGAACCCGACTTCGAGCCGGCGGCGGACCTGCGTTATAAGGTCATGAGCAGCGTACCCGAGAACTGGATCCCGTTCGTGCCCACCCACGAAGAAGGCAGCCTGCGCGAAACGCGCCTCCAGCGTGGCTCCATGCCGCGCATCATCGAAGGCGATCCCCTGGGCAAGATCGAGCGGATCAAGCCGCGCACGAATCTGCTGCGCGAGGGCCTCAACCAGCCGGTCAGGCAAAGCTACTTCGTTGAGGAAGAAGAAGTGCTGCGCGCGGGTACGAACGTCAAGCAGAGCTTCCAGCGCACGCGCTGGTACGGCGGGCAGGTGTACGTCTGGCTGGGTGTGCGCAAGCGCACGGGCCGGGGCGAGGCTTCCAGCCATCTGCGTTTCGACTATCTTCAGCCCGTGAAGAAGCGCGAATCGGAGTAGCCCGTACGTATCACACGGGGCGCTAGTGCGACAGCCGCACTTATGCTAATAGAATGAAAGCTCACAGGGAAAAAGGTGACTGTGAGCGAACGAATGCCAGAGTTAGAAGAAGTCGAAGTCTGGCAAAAAGAGTTGACCATCGCAGGCACGCGGATTGGGCAGCGATTTGAGCGCTCGGAGCCACGCGAGCGGGCGAGTGGGAAGTGGAAAACACCGGATCGTACTCGCGGGCGCGGAGGGTGTACTGCTCGATGGTCGCATCGTAGCGCTGACCGGCGTAGAGGTAGCTCGAGAGCGGATCGGGGATGTCCTGCAATAGGTCGCCAAAGGCCGCGTAATCATACGCCTCGATGACAGCGCCGCTCGCGTCGGTCAGGGCGCGGATGCTGCCCTGCGCGTCGGGCAGGTAGTAGCCGGTGACGCCGTCGCGGGTCTGCGCGATGAGCTTCC
>CAZYYC010000545.1:0-2069 GCA_964650935.1 uncultured Anaerolineales bacterium | reverse complement strand
TCCCAGGGCGTGACCGCGCTGACCTTCGTGCTCTTGTTGGCGCTCTATATGATCATCTACCTGCTCGACGAGTTAGCGATCTTCGGCACGGCGGTCGTGACCCTGAAAGCCGGCAGGCTCGAGGAGAAGCACGGGCGCCTGCTGAAGCTGGTCGGCGGCATGCTGATGCTGACACTGGCCTTAGTGATGCTGATCGACCCCGCGTTGATGAACGACATCGGCAGCTCACTCCTGATCTTCTGTGGCGCGCTGGTCGGCGCGCTGGTGGTGCTCGTTGTGCACCGGCGCCTGTTGCCGAAGATGGGCATCTATATCGGGTCGGAGCTTGGGCCGGCCGGTGAATAACCAGGCTGGGGCGAAGCTTCCATTCTCTCTACTTGCATCAAGGAGCATCGTACTGTGAACAAGTTCGAAAAGTACCTGGTGGTCTGGGTTGCCCTCTGTATGGGCATCGGCATCCTCCTCTCGCAGACCGTTCCCGGTCTTGGTGAGACGATCAATTCATGGCAGATCCGGGGCATCTCCATCCCCATCGGCATCTGCCTCTTCCTCATGATGTATCCGGCCCTGCTCAACCTGCAGGTCTCTGAGCTCATACGGCTGAAGGACAACCCCAAGCCGATCCTGCTCAGCCTCTTCTCGAACTGGGTGGTGGCCCCGCTGGTGACCGTGATCCTGGCCAATCTCTTCCTGAGGGACTACCCCCAGCTGATGGTCGCCGCCATCCTGCTGGGCTCGAGCCCTTGTACAGCGATGGTTCTCGTCTGGGGCAAGCTCGCCGAGGGTAACCAGGAGCAGAACGTCATCAACACCAGTCTGAACACATTGACGATCATGGTGCTCTACGTGCCCCTGGTCTCCCTGCTGACCGGGATCCAGGGCATCCCGATCGACCGGGGGTTGCTGGCGATCTCGGCCCTCGTCTTCATCGGCCTCCCCTTGGCGCTGGGCCTGGCCACAAAGCGCATCCTGACCCGGCTGAAGGGTGAGGCCTGGTTCGAGCACACCTATCGCCCCGTGGTTGAGAAGGTAGCCATCGGCGCCCTGCTGATGACGCTGATCGTGCTCTTCTCGCTCAACGGCGAGGTGCTGCTGGGCAACTTCGACGCCCTGTTGCTGATGTCGGTACCGCTGCTGTTGGGCTTTGCGATCGTGGTGGGCTACAACCTGCTGACCACACGCGCCTTCGGCCTGTCCTATCGCGAGGCCATCACGACCGTACTGATCGGCTCCTCCAGCCACTTCGAGATCGCGATTGCCACGGCGGTCGCGCTGTACGGTGTCGGCTCCTTTGCGGCGCTGGGCACCACGATGGGCCTCTTCTGGGAGGTGCCGGTCATGCTGGGCCTCGTCTACCTGGGCAAGGCGTTGGGCAAGCGCGGCTTCTGGAAACCTGCGTCGGGCCCTCAGGTGCATGGCATCGCCGTAGGGTCGCCGCTGGAGCCTGCGCGCGCAACCACCGAGGGTTCTGAGGACTGATCATCGCGCGAGAGCTGCCCACCCCGGGCCGCGGGCAGCTCTCCGGCATCCCAAGGGTCTTGACAGATCATCGAGGGCGGCTATAATCATATTCAGTTTTATGAATCACAATCGCCGGGTATCACCTAAGCGTTCACATGGAGGTCGGCCGTGGGTCTCGCTCAATACATCAGTACGTTGATTCAGACCGGGCTGGGGAGCCTGGCCGCCTATCTGGCTGCGCACGTCCTGCTCTGCCTGTTGCCGGCGTTTCTTATCGCCGGAGCGCTGGCGGCCCTAGTTCCAAAGGAAGCCATCACACGCTACCTGGGACGTAACACCTCCAAGTGGATCTCCTACCCCGCCTCGGCGATCGGTGGCTTCGTGCTCGCGGTCTGTTCCTGCACCATCATGCCGCTCTTCGCAAGCATCTACAAGAAGGGTGCGGGGCTCGGCCCGGCGATCACCTTCCTCTTCGTGGGCCCGGCGGTCAACATCCTCGCCATCTCCCTCACCGGCGTCGCCATCGGGATGGATATCGCGCTCGCCCGCGTGATCCTCTCCATCGTCTTCGGCGTCGGCATCGGCCTGCTGATGGCCTGGTTCTTCCG
>CAZYYC010000544.1:0-2069 GCA_964650935.1 uncultured Anaerolineales bacterium | reverse complement strand
GTGATCGGCGCGTTGCAGCACCGCGCGGCGGTGGGAGACGACGAGGCAGGTGGCGTCGCGCCGGGCAAAGACGCGCTCCCACAGCGTCTGCTCGGTCTCCACATCCAGCGCGCTGGAGAGGTCGTCGAAGACGAGCAGTTCCGGATCGCGCACGAACATCCGTGCGGCGGCGGCCCGCTGCATCTGCCCGCCCGACAGTTTGACGCCGCGCGGGCCGACGCGGGTGTCAAGCCCGTGGTCGAGCGCCTTGAGGTCCTCTTCCATCACGGCCAGGCGGATTGCCGCCTCAACATCGACCTCCGGCGCATCGTCCGGCAGCCCCATCAGGATGTTGTCACGGAGCGTGTCGCTAAAGAGGCGCGGGACCTGCGCGGTATAGGCGCAGCGTGGGGGCGTGAAGAAGGACGCCGGATCCTCGACGCGCTCACCGTTCCAGCGCACCTCGCCGGTATCCGGCGGGAGGAGGCCCAGGAGTGCCTTCAATAGCGTGCTCTTCCCTGAGCCGACCCTGCCCGTGACGACGGTGAAGGTGCCGCGGCGGATGTGCAGCGAGATGTCCTCGATGCCCCTTTCTGTATCAGGATACCGGTAGGTGAGCCCTGTCACGCTCAGCTGCTCAACGCGGTGTGCGGTCGAGCGCGGCGTGTACGGAATCTCCGGGAGCTGTCGTGCAAGCACGGTGGGGCGCGGCGCGACAAGGGCCTCGGCGGGCGCGTCCTGCAGCAGCGCGGTCATACGATTGAGTGAGACCGTGGTCTGCTGGCCCCACGCCGTCATGCTGCCGATCGCCGTGATGCCGTAGGTCACGGGGCCCAGATAGGTGACGAAGAGCGCGAAGTCGCCGACGGTGAAGGTGCCCTCGCCCATCGCCTGGGCGCCCATGAGAAGGATGAGGCCCATGCAGATATCGATCGCGCTGTCGGAGATGGTCCAGCGCGTCTCCGAGATCAGCGCGTCCTTGAGGGCGGCCTTGCGGCGCACCTCGTTGATGTGGTCGAAGCGCGCCTTGGCGCGCGTTTCGGCCCCATTGACCTTGATCGCCAGCACACTCCCGAAAACGTCGCCGATGAAGGCGGTCACACGACCGGCGGCGGCGCGGCTGGCGGCGCGGTAGCGCTGCATATAGCGGCTGAGGATGAAGACGGTAACGATCACGATACCCAGTGGCAGGAGCAGACCCAGCGTAAGCCGGACGTTGACGCGCAGGAGGATCGCCAGTCCGACCAGGGCAGCGCCGGTTTGACCGATCACCTCAACGGTCCAATCGGCACTGAAATCGGCCATGTGATAGGCGTCGCCGCGGAAGCGACTGATCGCCTCGCCCGGCGAGCCGGGCAGCGCCTTGGCGCCGGGGCGCTGCAAAATGTGCGCGAGCATGTTCATCTGCAGCAGGCCGAAGCTCTCGAAGTAGAAACGCGGCCACGTGATCTGGCCCAGGATCAGCATGCCCACCCTGGCGAGGGCGATCCCGACTAAGAGGGCCAGCAGGCCCCAGAGGTCGACCATCGCGGGCGCCTGCGCCGAAAGTCGATCCAGGATCTCGCGCGTGACGAGCCCGGGGATCAGCGGAAGGAAGCGGATCGCCGTCCAGGTCAGCAGGGAGAGGACGTAGATACCGGGCGCGTGCCGGATGACCCTGGCGGTCGCTTTCCAGACGTTCACACCAGCACCTCCTCCAGCCCGGTGTGGAGCAGCTGCGCGAAGTGGGATGTGGGATTGGCGGCGAGCGCGCGCCGGTCGCCGAACTCGGCGATGCGGCCACCCTCCATAATCATGATCTTTGACGCACGCTGCACCGTCGCCAGGCGGTGAGCGACGATCACGGCGGTCCGCCCTGCGAAGAGACGGTCGATGGCGCGCTCCATCAGCCGTTCCGTCAGCGGGTCGAGTCGTGACGAGGCCTCGTCGAGGATCACGAGCCCGGGATCGCGAAGGAAGACGCGCGTGAAAGCCAACAACTGCGCCTCACCCGCCGAGAGCCCCGCCTGGTTGCCCTGGAGCTCAGTGTCCAACCCCTGAGGGAGGTCGTGTAGCCATGTCCCCAGCCCTAGTTCATCAACGACGGCGAG
>CAZYYC010000543.1:0-2070 GCA_964650935.1 uncultured Anaerolineales bacterium | reverse complement strand
TCCAAGGACTGGGCGGCAAGCCGCGCGCAGCGCTGCCCGATATCGACGGCGCCGAAGACGGGATAGGCGAAGACCGCCTCGTTGCGCGCGTCGCCGACCCAGAGCGTCTGCTCGTAGAGCGGGCAGTCGGTGAAGGTATCCTCCATGCAGAGCTTGAGGGTGCGCGCACTGATCTCCCAGATGCGCGTGAGCCGTTCGTCGCTGCAGCGGAAGGCGCCGACGGCGTTCACCGGGTAGGTCGAGACGATCAGGTGCAGGTTGCGGATGCGCACGGGCGCGTGCTGGTTGCGCAGCGTGATGAAGAGATAGCGCCCCGAGCGGCGCTTGAGCGAGGTGAAGCGGTTGCGCCCGACACGCGTGATGTAGCGCATCCCGTTGCGGTTGCCATACGTGTGCTGGATGGTTCCCGCGGGACTGATGTATTCGACGCCGTAGATATCGATCTCGACCCCGGCCTCGGCGATGAGGTCGAAGTCGTAGTAGCCGATGGCCTGCTCGCCGAGGTCGTAGACCAGTTCGACGTCGCCGTCGGGCGAGGGATGGACGACGGTCATCTCGGCGTTGTCGTAGATCAAGCCTGCAGGGAGGTGCACATGGAGCGCGGCATCGCCGACGGGCTCCCGATGCAGGAAGGCGGGGTGCGTGTCGCGCACGAACATCTCGTGGGCCGGTCGACACCGGACGCGAGGACCGAGCGCCGCGATGTCCTCGGGGCGCCTGAGCTCCGAGCCCAGGCGTGCGACCTCGGCGAGATAGGCCTCGACCTGGGCGTCAAGCGCCTCGGGGAAGCCGTGCTCGAACCAGCGAATATCGTCACCGGCGTAGTCGGCCTCGGGGAACGCGATCCAGGCCCAGGGGTTGTCGTGATCGGGCCGGAGCGGGTTGATGAGCTGTAGCCTTGCCGGTTCGCCGTCGTGAGGCCCGGATGAGGCGACGTGCAGGGTCTTCTCCTTGCGATGGCCGGTGGCCTCGGTGACGAAGGCGAGGAGCAGATGCGCGCCGGGCGAGAGGGCGATGCGCTCGCCCTCAACGGCGTCGCCGTCGATGAAGAGGGTCAGGCCCTCGGGAACCAGGATCAGCGTCTGCTCCGTCGCGAGCTCGAGGCGGGTGGCGATGCCGCCGGCTTGCAGGAAGCTGTGGTTGGCCTCGGTGAGGTCGGGCTGGGTGAGGTAGGCGGCGGGCAGGCAGAGCGTCAGCCCCTGGGGCCGCCGGACGAGGTTCGCTTCGACGAAGGCGCGGACGTGGAAAGGTTCCTTGGTCAGGAGCGGTACGTCGCGGGGGTTGAGATCCTGCCAGGGGCCCGCGTCGGCTTCGGCGAGCACGGTGGCGGGCACGAACCGCGGATCCTCCAGGCGCGCGTCATAGATCTCCTGGGGCTCCATCTGGATGCTGACCTTGGGCGTGTCGGCGGCCCAAGCCCGCGACTCGGCGACCTGCCATGAGGCGTCGGTCACGATCGTGCGCACGCCGCCGCTCTCGTCGACGAGGTCGAGCTGGGCGAGCAGGCCCGGCTGCTGCGAAATCTGATGGAAGGTCCCGGTGGACCAGAAGCGGGCGATGACGCGGATCTCGTTGTCGCCGGGCTTGAGATAGCCGGCGACGTCGATCACGTCATACTGGGTGTGCTCGGGCCACGAACGGCAGGGCCCGTCGTTGACCCACGCGCCGTTCACGAAGAGGCGGTAGGCGCTATCGGCGGTGATGCGCAGATCGGCGGACGCGATGGCGTCGCACGCCTCAGCCGTCAGGCTGAAGACTTTGCGCGCGATGATGGTTTGGTGGTAGGGCCGTCCCCCGTCCTGCGGCAGCCAGATCCAACTCGCAGTCCAGGTATCTCGGTGTGTCATCATCGCGCCTTAACCACGGATGGCGAACTCGGAGAGCTCGGCCCAGTGCTCTTCGTCGTCGGGTCCGCCGTGGACGCAGATGCCGAGTTGGGCGCGCTCGGCGGGGACGCGCTCGCACGTGCCCACGGGCTGCCACGTCGTGCCGTCCTCCGAGAGCACCTCGCCGACCATCGTGTCGCCGGAGAGCGTGAGCCGGATGTGGGCGCTCTCTCCCGTGAAGGGG
>CAZYYC010000542.1:0-2076 GCA_964650935.1 uncultured Anaerolineales bacterium | reverse complement strand
GCGTCACGACCAACCTGTTCCGGTACGGCCCGGCCCCCGATCCCAGCCTGGGCGTGACCTTTGAGCGGACGGCGTTCGTCGTGCCCGACACCGCCTCTACTGCGCGGTGGACGAACCTCACCTATCATTACAGCACCCCCTACTTCAGCGAACACAGATTCGCTACGCACTACACCGACTGCGCCTGGATCGGCTCGAGCAGCGCGACCTGGGTTCCTACGCTTCCTACCGGCGCCCTCCGGATGACCTCGGCACAGGCAGACTTCGTGGCGCCCGCCGATGGGCTCTACCGGGTAGGCGCCGACTCCCAGTTGGCGGCGGGCTATCATACCTACCAGGCCGTGGCCCACGTCTTCCCCTCGCAGGCGGCCTGCACCGACTGCGGCGACACGCTCACATGGGGCGAGACGGCCTTCGCCACGGTGCGCGAGGCGGTGGAGAGCGGCGCGGCACGCGTCCTCATCCACCCGGGGCGCTACCCGCAGACCTTCTACCTCGTCTCGGGGGTGGAGGTCATCGGCTCCGGCGCGGAGAGCACCATCATCGAGCCGCCCGCGGGGACGGCACGGACGCTGGTCACGGCAGAGGGCGTCTCGGGGGCATCGCTGGCCCGCGTCACGCTTGCCGGCGGCGGCGCCTGGGAGGGCTTTCTCGCCGAAGGCGGGGCAAGAGCCGTGAGGCTGACGCGCACCATCCTCCGTGGCTTGGCGACCGGCGTTCGCCTGCGTGGCGGCGCGCAGGTCGAGATCGTCAACAACACCCTGGTGCACAACGGCGACGGCATCGTCGCGGAGGCGACGACCCCGGTGAACGTGCGCAACACGGTCCTTGCGTACCACACAGGCGCCGGTCTCCGTCGGGGCTCGGCACCTGCGAGTCTCTCGAACACCTACAACGCCTTCTGGGCTAACGGGACGGACATGGACCCGGAGGATGTGAGCCTCGGGAGCCTCTACGTCGACCCGCGCCTGCGCAACCTGGCAGCCTATGACCTGCGACCGGCGGCGGACTCGCCGCTGATCGACGCGGGCGCGCCCAACGACCCCACGCCGCCCGGCAGCGGGGAGCGCGTGGACATCGGGTACGCCGAGCTCAACGCAGCCGGCTTCTACGTGAGCCCGAGTTACTCGGCCACGGGGATAAACGACGGGCTTGCCTGGGACATCGATGCCTTCGACCGGATCCAACCGGCGCTGGACGCTGCCGCGGCGGCCCTGCGGGGTCTGCGTGGTGCGCTGCCCGAGGGCGGCTACAGCGTGGCTGTCGACCGGGGCACCTACAGCGAACGGGTGACGGTGACCAGCCACGTGCGGTTGGTCGGCTCGGGTGCGGACGTGACCGTCATCGACGCCGGGAACGACGGCAGCGCGGTGACCTTCGACGGCGTGACCGCCGCGGAGCTCTCCGGCTTCACGGTTCGCAACGCCGGCAGCGGAGGCGCGGGCGTGAACGTTACCGGTGATGCCGCCGGTATCACTGTCACTCGTAATGTGATCCGGGCCAATGCCGCCGACGGTATTCGCCTGGCAGCGCGCGCCTCGGCGCAGGTCCTCTTCAACACCATCGTCAACAACGGGGGTGCTGGCGTCGCGGCCACCGGCACAGGCACCTGGGTGACGGTGCGCAACAACATCGTGGATGGTAACGGCTACGGCCTGCAGGCGACGTCCGGCGCCCTCGTCCGCAACGATTACAACCTCCTGAACAACACCACGGACGACCTCTCCGGCGTCGTGGCAGGCGCCAACACGCTTAGAGTCGATCCGGCCCTCGCGACCACGGGGTACTACATTCCGACAGCGGCCTCGCCGGCGGTGGATGCTGCAGACCCACTGGCGCCGGTACCACCTGCGGGGGGCTTGCGGGCCGACATCGGCTACAAGGAGCTCATCGCCTGTCCGTTGACCCTGGTCTTCGGTCCCGTCATCTCATCCACCGTCACGGGTAACTCCGGGATCGCCCAGGTCGAGGTGGGTGTGAGCTTCGTGACCGATGCTGCCGAACCGGTGACCGCCACGCTGCCGACAAGCTGGCAGACGCTGACGCCGACGGAGTCCGACAAGCCGCTCTTCACCT
>CAZYYC010000541.1:0-2080 GCA_964650935.1 uncultured Anaerolineales bacterium | reverse complement strand
GCTCGGAGATGTTGATGATGTACAGGCCACTCTCCACATCGGCGACGTAGGTGAGCTCGCCGCTCACCACGACCTCCGCAACGGTACCGCCGGTGTCATAGTGGCCGGCGCTGCCGGGTGCAGTGGGGTCCGAGATGTCGATGATGCGGAGACCGCTCGCGCCATCTGCCAGGTAGGCATAGGCTCCGGCCACGGCCACCGCTGCAGCAGTGCCCGGTGTAGCAACGAAGCCTATCTCCACGGGGCTCGACGGATCTGCTACATCGATGACGCGCAGCCCCTCGCCATCCACTAGGTAGGCGTGATCGCCCTGCACCGCCACGCGTCTCACGACGCCGGCTAGGACCTCCGTCTGTCCAGCCACAGTGGGATGGGCCGGATCGGTGATGTCCACAATGACCAGCCGCGGCCCCACGCCGACATAGGCATAGGTGCCCCGAATGGCTACGCCATTGGCGCCGCCACCGATCTGGCCCACAAACTCGAGCTGCGGGCCCTGTTGGGCGATCGCCGGCCCGCTCAAGCTCAGGGCGAGGAATGTGAGAAGCACGCATGCGCTTACGACCTTCGACGCCATCGTGACCTCCTTGATGGGGGGAGAGCAGCCTGGGGCGCATAACGCTCCCACAATCGATGCTAGATGCAGACGCAATTTCTGTCAAGGTGAGGGATCTTCAGGGTGTAAGCATCTCAAACGGCGAGTCGTTTCTGAAGGTAGCGTTCATCGCAGCCGGCTCTGCGGCGCTTAGCTCGGATGCTGATTCGAGAGAAGGTCTCTTTGTGCAGCTGGTTGAGCGCGAAACGGCGCAGGGCAGGCAGGTTGCCTGCCCCGTCCTCGGGGTGGACGGACGCGGCGAACGGCTGACAGGCAGGGGGCTCGCAGTGTCTCACGCCCCGAGACGGGGCTGCAAGCATGCTCTTGAAGACGGATGCTGCCGGCGTGCTATGCCTGGGCCGGCTTGCTGTTGGCGGAGGGGACTTGGCGTCCGACGTCCCGGCTCGGAACGCGCGCCTCAGCGCTCGGTTGGCGAGACATGGTATAATCTCGGTACATGTGCCTGGATTCATGTGAGCCGCGAGGAGGCATCCATGACCTCATACGACTGGTTGCTGATCTTTCTGGGGGCAGGGCTGATCGTCATCTTCACCTTGGAGCGTCTGGTGCGGGGGCTGTTTGCGCTCTTCGCCGTGTGGTCGGCTACGCTGGCGGCTGCGGTGCTCTATCGCGAGGTGTCGTTCAGGATTCAGGCCATCACAGGGCCGAACACCACGCAGAACCACGGGATCGTCTTCGTGGCCTTGTTGTTGATTGTCTTCGTGGTGGGCTATGTGCTGACCCGGTTGGCCTTTCCGGTGACCAAGCTGCCGAAGATCGGCATCCTGGATCATCTGATGGGGTTCCTGCTGGGCGTCATCGTGGTTGTTCTGTTGGTCTCGTTGCTGATCAACAGCATGGGCGTGATGGTGATGGAACGGTGGACGACGAATGATGAGGGGTGGCTGTCGCTACGAGCTTCCTATCTGGGGTCGGGCTTGCGGCCTTTCACCTCTCGGGTGCTGGCGATCTACGCCTGGGCCTTTGTCCCGTTCTTTCGCGGCCTGCCGCCTGTGCTGTTGCCGCAATAGTCAGGGGTGTGGATGAACCGTCATTGGGAAAAGCTGGAATATCCGGAGATCCTGCGGCGTCTGGCGCGGCAGACCGACTTCTCCGGCGGCGAGGCGCTGGCTTTGGCCCTCGAGCCGGTTTTCTTCATCCGGGAGGCTCAGGAGGCCATCGCGCTCACAGGTGAGGCGCGCGAGATGCTGCGGGCCCATCCGGACTTCGCGTTGGGTGGTGTGCACGATGTCCGTCCGCAAGCCGACCGTGCCCGGCATGGCATCGTTCTGCAGCCCGCCGAGTGCCTGGACGTGCGGAACACACTGATGGCCGCCGGACGCATCCACAGGACGTTGGTGCGCCTTGAGTCGCAGTTCCCGGCGTTGGCGGATATCGCGTGGCGCATCCAGACGTTGCCCGCGGTCTCCGAAGCCATCGCCCGCGTGCTGGATGATCGCGGCGAGGTCCGCGACAGCGCCTCTG
>CAZYYC010000540.1:0-2094 GCA_964650935.1 uncultured Anaerolineales bacterium | reverse complement strand
GTCAGCATGAACGGCGTCGGCACCTGGTACGACAATGCGCCGATGGAGAGCTTCTTTGGATCGCTCAAAGCGGAACGTGTTCATCACCTCAGCTACCACACGCGCCGGGAAGCCCGACAGGATCTGTTCCGCTACATCGAATCGTTCTATAATCGGCGGCGTCTCCATTCATCGATCGGCTATCGGTCTCCGGTGGCCTTCGAACAAGCGTATCATCAGCAGTTATGCACTGCGTAGTGTCCACCAAAACGGGGGAACCTCTGTGTGCCTCTCGTTGGCGATTGAGGAACGTGATGCGGGTGAGTATGATCGTGCCGTGGCCTTACTCACACCCCTTCTGGCTGACGAGCCGGCGGATGAACCGCTTCACCGCGAACTGATGCGCATCTACGCGCTCGCCGATCGGCGAGATGCCGCGCTTCGTCAGTACGAAGCGTGTGTTGAGGCCCTGGCTTCAGAACTTGGGGTGGCGCCCAATGAGCGGACGGACGCACTGCACGTCAGCATACGCAGCGGGCAGTTCTTGCCGGCCCGCATGGCGGGAGTTGATGACGCCTCTAGGGCAGCGCTTCCTCTGTTTGGAAGGGAGGAGGAGTTACGGTTGATTGCCGAGCGCCTCGGCAACCCCTTCTGCAGGCTGCTAACCCTTGTGGGACCAGGCGTATCGGCAAGACGCGGCTGGCCTTGCGGGCTGCGGAGAACGCCAGGGGCGTTTTTCGCCGTGTGGCTGTTGTTCACCTGGCGTCCTTATCCACGACCGATCTTCTGGTTCAGGCTGTTGCGGACTCCTTGGAGTTATCCTTCGCGGCAGCAGGGTCGCCGAGAGAGCAATTGCTCGCCTACCTGCGTGAGAAGCAGTTGCTCTTGGTCCTGGATAACTTCGAGCACCTTTTGAGCGCAACCTCGCTGTTGTCTGACATCGTCACCGAAGCTCCAGGTGTGAAAGTACTGGTGACGTCTCGATCGCGCCTCAACTTACGACAGGAATGGGTGCTCGAGATCGACGGGCTGAGCTGTCCTGACGAAGCCGGCGCTGCCGATGCCGAAGATCACGCTGCCATCCGGCTATTCCTCCACACGGCGCGTCGGCTCCGGCCTGGTTTCTCACTCTCGGACCGGAATCGGACGGCGATCATTCGGATATGCCGACAGGCGGGCGGTATGCCGCTCGCCGTCGAGTTGGCGGCAGGCCGGGTGCAGAGCTTGCCCGCCGAGGCTATCGCCGGCGAGATGTCACGAGGCTCCAACGTGCTGGCGACGACGATGCGCGATATGCCGGCTCGCCATCGCAACTTGTCGGCAGTTTTTGAGGAGTCTTGGCAGCATCTCTCAGCAGCAGAGCAATCGGTCTTTGCCCGACTGTCCGTATTTCGAGGCCGCATCCCGCGCGAGGCTGCTGAGACCGTCGCGGGTGCCACACCGCCGATTCTGTCAGCCTTGATGACCAAGTCCCGGCTGAAACGAACGCCCGTAGGACGTTACGAGGTCCACCCGCTGCTCCGGCGTTTCGGGCAGGCGAAGCTACGTGCCGACGGTGAGATGGAGAACGTGTTGGATCGTCATACTCGCTACTATGCCGAGTTTCTGGAGACGATGGCGGTAGCACTGAGGGGCGGACGGGAACAGGAGGCTCTCGCGCGGATCGAGGCCGGCATCGATGATATACGGGCAGTATGGCGGCGAGCCATCATGCGCGAGGACCTCACGGTCATCGATCGGAGTGCCGATGGTCTGACGTTATTCTACCAGATCAGAGGGGGCTATCAGGAGGCGTTGAGCGCTCTTGACATGGCGATCGAGATGGTTCAGCAAAGACCCGCGGATGCCGACAGCGCGGTGGTGCGCGGTAAGCTCCTGACCCGGCAAGCGAGCATCTACGTCTGCCTCCATCAATACGCGCGCGCCAAAGATCACGCCCAGGAGGGCCTTGCGATCCTGCGCGCCGCTCATGCCGGCAAGGACGTGGCTGACGCTTACAGGGTCTTGGGCGATAGCGCTGCGTTGCAAGGTATGCCGCAGCAAGCGAGACGGCACTACCAAGATAGTAGGGTGATCTACGATGAGTCCGGCGACGACAGCGACATCGCATGGGCT
>CAZYYC010000539.1:680-2100 GCA_964650935.1 uncultured Anaerolineales bacterium | reverse complement strand
CGCCGGCCCCCCCCAATAATCGAGAAAGCAGGCATAAGGATTCAAGCGCCGCACAAAACCTTAGAAACGGAGATTCCAGACACCCCCAGGATCCCATCCAACAAGCCCAAGAATTCCTCCGAATCCCCACGCGCGACGGCCGTCAACCGTGACTCCCGTAACTCTTTTACCCCAACCACTTATCCGCACACAAAAAAACGCGCCGTCTCCGGCGCGCCGTCAACTAGCGTTGGTCTGGAAGACCCTTCGGCGAAAGCTGGCTCCCCAAACGTAACAGTTCTCGACACCGCCGCCGGCCGGGATGGGCCAGGCCCGAGGTCTGGTTCCGGATCGTCCATATCGCCCAGGAAGGCGCGGACCGGGCCCCTGTGGCCGCCTACCGCGAACAGACGGTGGAAATCGCCCTGGGGCCCAAGGGGGCGTTCCAGAACGGGATCGTGGGCGCCCTGAAACGACGGGTGGCGCCTGACCAGACCGTCAACGCCCTCTCGGCGAAGGCTCGGAACCGGAAGCCGCCCAGGGCTCCCCAGACCCCGAGGGTTGTCGAGCTTCTCAAAACGGCTCAGGAGTGGCAACGGCAACTCAACGCGGGTGAGGTCGAGAACCAAGCCGCAATTGCCCGCCGTGAGGGGATCACCACCGCTCGTGTATCGCAGGTAATGAGCCTTCTACGCCTCGCCGACGATATTCGCCAACGAATCCTGGACATGCCGCAGCTGGCCGGTAAATCCCTCGTTACAGAACGTGCCATGCGGCCAATAGCCCTATTGAAAGACCATCAACAGCAACGGCACGCTTTTGAATCGCTGGCACGCGGCATAGTCGCAGACTAGAACGACCCCCGATTCATGCTCAACACCATCGGCTCGCGTGTGCAGCGGGCAAACGGGGATACATGCAAAACTGCGACGAAGGCGAGACATGCAGCCACGCAGAGGTACCGACCGCACTACTCCCTCACGGCCGTCTTCGTCCCGCCCCCGTGGAGCGTGACGCGGGGTCGGCACCGCACCTTGACTGCCCCCCTAGTGAATGCGTCGTCGGTTGACTTGCTGCTCCAGACGTAAGCCTCTCCCGGGCCGAGCGCGGCCAGCTTGGCCGGAGTGAGCTCATCGAGCGCAGCGTTCGCCTTCTGAACGTGCTTCAGCCAGGCGGGGGAATTGAATTTGTGCATGATGATCTGCGTCGACAGCTCGATCAGCGACGTCGGCACCGAGGGGGGATCCTGCGAGGCGACCATGATGCTCGTGCCCTTGTGGCGCATCTCGCGGACGACCTCGACTAGCCCGGCAACGAGGTCGGGGTTGTCGATGTACTTGTGGGCTTCGTCGAAGACGACGAGCTTGTTGAAGGACCGCCCCTCGAAGGTGGTCTCGGAGAACATCTGCAGGAGCACGACGAAGAGACCGAGCGCCTCATC
>CAZYYC010000539.1:0-670 GCA_964650935.1 uncultured Anaerolineales bacterium | reverse complement strand
CTCCACCAGCTCATCTCTGAGGTCCACGATCACCAGACGTCCGGGCCGCAGCACGTTCGTCAGGCGGTGGTTGTCATCGATGTACTCGGCGGCGAAGCGGAGTCGCAGGAGCGCGAGCTCCTTCAAATAGTCCGACAGACCCGAGTGCTCGACCTCTTGTCGAAGCCCGTCGAGCGTAAGATCGCCGCGGAGCTTCTTCATGATAAGGCCGAGCTGCCGGATGTACATGCTCTGACTGCCAACCGCACCCATGAGGAACTTCCAGTGCGCCGCCTTCAGCTCCGAGGCGGCGAAGGCGATGGGCAACACCTGGATTCCCGGATACTCTGCACTCCTCTCCGAAACCTTGGCGGCCGGCGCGAGGATGACCACGTCCTCGAGACCGCGCGGCTCAGCGCCGTAGCGTTCCCGCAACGTGGCGACCTCTGCGGCGCCCGTGTTCGCCGAGATCATCGAAGTGAACTCGGGCTTGTAGTCGAGCGTCGAGCTGTAGTGGAAGATGACGCCGGCCAGAGGGTGGGGCAGCACGTTCACCCCGGGGATCTGCATGCAGGCCATCTCGACGACGCTGCCCAGGGTATAACTCTTGCCACCGCCTTGCACACCGAACAGGCTGATGGTGTGTGTCTGGTTGAGGTCCAACGCGATCTTGCGGCCCACCACCTCGCCA
>CAZYYC010000538.1:0-2105 GCA_964650935.1 uncultured Anaerolineales bacterium | reverse complement strand
GGGCATCGTGGGCACCGGCGAGCGACAGCTCGCAGCCGAACGCCTCGACCAGGTATTCCACGCCGCTTTCAGCACCCAGAGCCTGGCGCCCGCCACCAGACTGTCCTTGCCGGTTGCTGATCCAGCGAGAGGCGCACGATCCGCCGCGTTGTACCTGTCCAGTTAACGCCTGATTCACGAACCCTAAACGCGGGTAGGCAACAATGTGATTGGAGATCACTTGGGGCGCTAGGCAGAGCCCGGATGGGCTGTCAGCCCCTCTAGCACAAAGGAGATCGTGATGTGCATTCTCGAAGACGTGCGCGAAGCACAGATGCGATGGGACCGTCGGTTCGCAGGACGGCGTGAAGCCCCGCAGCTCAACACCAGGCGGACAGGTCGTCGACTTCACCGGTCGTGCATCGGGCTCCCACAAGACGCGCTTGGGCGAACAAGACAGTTCGCCCTATGAGCTACGTGCGACGGTCTGTGCGACGGTTGGGGCGACCTGTGCGGAGCGGTCGCTTGGTACTGTGAGATTGACGAAGGCAAGCGAAGGGAGCTCGCAATGTCAAGATCACGGGCCCTCACAGTCGGATTGGCGGCAGTTGCGCTCCTGATCGGCACGCGCAGGTACCTCGCCTCCGCCGCAATCCCATCGCCAGAGGACACCCGCCCCATCGCTTTGCGCGCGGCATCCGGCGCGACGATCGAGTTCCAGACCCAGAACGGCCAGACGGTGGGTCATATCCCCCCGCAGGTCAAGGAGATACCCTACCTCGTCCTTTTCCGCAACGGGGCGCCGACCGACGCGCTCGAGCGCACGCTCACGCTGACGCTCACCGAGCTCGACGTACCGGCGGGTGGGATCACGCTCACGCTGACCCTGCAGACCGAGCACACTGACCCGGACGAGGGTGACGATGCCGGTCGAATCCGGGTATGGCAGGAGACGAGGCATCTTGCCAACGCCGCGCCCACAGCGCAGGCCGGTATCGGGACCACATTCATGCTGACCTTCGGCCCCGAGACTGCGACCGATCGGGGGCCGATCCCGACGCCTACCGACTATCTGCGGTACCGTGTCACGCTCAGCGACGGCAACCCTGCCACGGAGGACCTCATCTTCGGCGAGGACTACGCCCTCCTGCTGGAGGCGCAGGCCGTCGTCCCCTTGCCCCCCGTTCTAGAGGCAAGCGAGGGCGCGGCTCCCGACTCCCTGATCGTCACCTTCACGGATATGGTGCCTTTCCGCCACACGACGCCGACAGGCCCACAGCAGTTGCGCCGCGCGGAGGTCAGCCGTTATGTCTACGAAGAGCTGGCCCCGCGGATGGTCGAGGCCTTTCGCCTCGAGACCGACGATTGGGGCTTTCCCTGGCACGAATCGTGGACGTCGTATCGTCCGGAGGACGGCGAGCGGCTGGGGGTGGCGCTGGGCGATGGTGAGACCTGGTTCCACGGCTTCATGCCGCAGGATGCGCACGCAGGGATCACCCTCAACGTGAGCGGTGATCTCGCCGGCACGCACTATGCGACGCTGACGGACCGGCTGATCAGCTGCTTCTACCACGAGCTCTTTCACAATATCCAGCGGGATCTCATCTTTCACTACGGCGGGCACGGTGATCCGGCGGGCTTTGAGGGCGTGTGGCACTTCTTCTATGAGGGCACCGCCGCGGCTGCGGCGTCAGTGGCGTCGCCACAGACCGAGGTCAACGCGCAGGCCGGGGTGGGGCACTATCTCCTCAACGCCAACCGGTTCCTGGGCGAATCAACCTCGCCGGGCCAGCTCAACACCCCGGTCGCGGAGGCGGGGCTCTATGCAGCGGCCCTCTACTGGCGTTTCCTGGTCGAGCAGTGTGGGGGGATGGACGTGATTCGCGAGGCCCTCATCGCGCTGTACAGCGGCGACATCGTCGATATCCGCACGTCCACCGACATCACAGGCGCTCTGCCGAGGGTGCTCGACCGGGCCACCAGCCAAGCGGCGTGCCCCTTTGACACGCACGCGGTGAGTTTGGAGGCCTTTGCCCGGGCGATCTACGCGCTGCGACTGCAGGGCGGGCGGTGCGGGTCGATCGGGCAAGATGGTGGGTGTGCCCTCCGCGATCCCTCGGGGCTGT
>CAZYYC010000537.1:0-2114 GCA_964650935.1 uncultured Anaerolineales bacterium | reverse complement strand
GAGGGTGACGGTCAGGAGGCCCATGATGCGGACGATCTGAACCTCGAGGTCCATCCGCTGCGGATGCTTGGCTATCCAGGCTGCAAATCCCCCGATCGTGCAGACGAGGCTGAGAATGACACCGAGTGCATAGACCTGTCCCCCGGTCAAGACGGGCAGGTCAAGCAGAACGACGCCGCACGTGCCCTGGCGCGTGGGAAGGGGGTATCCACCCCTCACTGTCACGCGGAAGAAGATGATGCGGTTGAACGCGGCGTCTTCCGCACTGATCTGCCACGCCAGGCGTGACGATTCGCCTGGGGCCAGGGAAAGCTGCGTGGTCTCCTCACGCATCAACGTTAGGTAGCCCTCGCTGATACGGGCGCGTGCGAAGAAGCTGGTGGTGTGATCGAGCGGGTTTCTGATGCGCGCGCTGATGATACCGGTCTCTTGAGCCGTGGTGAGGATGACCGGGCAGTGCAACTGACCCAGACGCGCTTCCTCCTGGATGCCCGGGTTGAAGAGCGTGGCTTCCAGATCCCCCCAGACCGTGATCCCGATCAGTGTGCTGCCCAGCAGGACACCGATAGAGAAGATGATCAGGCTCAGTGTTCGCATACGCCCCTTTTCCTTCATCTCCCTCACCTCGTCAAACGTGACGGTACAGCTGATGAGTGTCCCACGGGCACGGCTGGAGCGTATCTCAGCGCCTGGAATCTAGGTCATCGGACCATGGCAAGGGTCCGACGTGATCCTCTACATCCTTTTCCTTCCTGGTCCTGACGATCATCAGCGTACCGATGAAGCCCAGGAACAGACCGCTCACCGACGCGCCATGGGCAATGAGCGACAACAGGAAGGTCGTCCGCATCATATCGAGAATCATCAACAGCGGGAGGGCCACCCCTATGACGACCAAGACAAAGCCGATAAGGATCATCCGGCGGGGATTTCCCATTAGCATATCTGCCTCTCGAAAAGCCCGGGTCGGGCAAGCCGGTGCAGAACCACGTGGCCTCGATACAACGCCCGAGGCGCGCTCACGCACCCAACTTGACCTGACCCGGTGGGGTATCTCGCACTGTAGCTCGCTTCACCCGCCGCTATACCTTAACGATACAGCCAGCATGCCGCAAAGTGATTGGGCTCCGGCTCGAAGTCCGGCGGCAACTGCACTTCACACAGACCCTCGATCTTATAGGGGCAGCGCGGGTGGAAGCGGCAGGCCGAGGGCGGGTTGACCAGACTCGGCGGCTCACCCGGGGGCAGCTCTTTATGGGTCAGGGCATTCTTGTAATCGGGATCAGGTGTGGCCTCCAGGAGCGCCTGGGTATAAGGATGCAGCGGATTGCGCAGGAGCGAGTTCACCTCGGCACGCTCCACCAGTTTACCCGCATACATCACGAAGATGTGATCCGAGAAGTAGCGTACGGTGGAGAGGTCGTGGGTGATGTAGATGACGGCGAGATCGTGGGTTTCCTGCAGTCTCTCCAGCAGCCTCAGGATCTCGACGCGGACCGAGGCGTCGAGCATTGAGACCGGCTCGTCGGCGACGATAAGCCGTGGGTTCAAAATCATAGCCCGGGCGATCACGATCCGTTGTTGCTGCCCACCGCTGAGCATATGCGGGAACTTGGTCAGGAAGTTCTCGACCGGGGTCATCTTGACCTCAGTCAGCACGTCCCGGATACGCTGTTCGTGCTCTTGGGGGTCGGTGATGCCCGCGATGATCATGGGCTCCGCCAGGATATTCTCCACCGTCATAAAGGGCGGCAGCGCGCCATAGGGATCCTGTTGCACGTAGCCCACTTTGCCACGGTAGCTCTGCAGGTCGCGCGACGTTAGCCCGCCCAGATCCTCACCCTCAAAGATGATCTTGCCCTTGATCGGACGGTTGATCCCCAGAATCGTCTTCATCAACGTGGTCTTGCCGCAGCCACTCTCGCCGACGATCCCGATGGCCCCCTGCTCACGCAGGGTGAAGTTGACGCCGTCGACGGCCTGGACATAGCCGGCGTGCAAGAAGCCGAAGCGCTTAAGTTCGAACCAGACATGCAAATCCTGCACTTCAAGCAGTTCGGGCCGTTGCCCAGGCTCTTTCCCTGTCGTTGGTGTTGTCATGCTCTGCGGGATAT
>CAZYYC010000536.1:0-2116 GCA_964650935.1 uncultured Anaerolineales bacterium | reverse complement strand
GGGTGGGGCCGAGGTCGAGGGCGCGGGTGACGGCGTTGAAGTTCATGAGGAAGACGAAGGCGCGGTGGCCGTCGGTGCGGCGTTGGGCGCTGATGCCGTGGGGGAGGTGGGCGTCGAGGCTGCGGAGGAGGGCGAGGCGGTCGATGAGGGCGCCGTAGAGGTCGGTGAGGAGGCGGTCGTCGGCGTTGGCGGTGAGGGTGTAGGCGTGGCCCCGGCCGTAGGCGTTGACGAGGAGGGCGGGGCGGCCGGCGTAGAAGTCGGCGGCGTAGGTGGCGAGGACCTGGGCGCCCTCGGGGTGGACGAGGTCGCAGTAGTCGCGGAGGGTGTAGCTGCCGGTGAGGCCGAGGTCGTTGCCGGCGACGGGGAGGAGGGCGTTGGTGTCGACGGGGGTGAGGGCGTCGAGCTCCTCGGCCCAGAGGCCCTGGACCTCGCGGAGCTTGCCGCCGGGCCAGCCGCCCAGGTGCACGAGGTCGGTCTCGTCGACGATGCCGGACCAGTAGGTGATGAGGAGGGTGCCGCCCTGGGCGACGAAGGCGGCGATGCGCTCGTCGACGCCGGGGCGCAGCATGTAGAGCATGGGGGCGATGACGAGCTTGTAGGGGCTGAGGTCCTGCGTCGCGTCGATGACGTCGACGGGGACGCCGCGGGCCCAGAGGGCGCGGTAATGGCGTTTGCAGAGGTCGAGGTAGCCCTTGTCGCCGCGGCGGGGGCCCTGGGCGTCGTCCAGTGCCCAGGCGTTCTCCCAGTCGTAGATGAGGGCGACGTCGGGGCGCACGGTTGTGCCGACGACGTCGCTGAGCTTGGCGAGCTTGGCGCCCAGGTCGGCGACGTCGCGGAAGACGCGGGTGTGCTCGTGGCCGACGTGGTCGACGACGGCGCCGTGGAACTTTTCGGAGGAGCCGCGGCTCTTGCGCCACTGGAAGTACTGGACGGTGTCGGCGCCGTGGGCGACGGCCTGGAGGGAGGAGAGGGCGTGCATGCCGGGGCGCTTGCGCTTGGCGGCGGGCATCCAGTTGGTGGCGCTGGGGACGCTCTCCATGAGCATGAAGGGCCGGCCGCCCTTGAGGCAGCGGTTGATGTCGTGGACGAAGGCGATCTCGGCAGCGAGCGTCACGTCGTCGATCTCGCCCTGGTCGCCGGGCTGGTGCCAGCGGGGGTAGCTATCCCAGGAGATGACGTCGAGGTGGGGGGCCATCTCCCAATAGTTGAGGCCGGGGAAGGTGCCCATGAAGTTGGTGGTGACGGGGACGTCGGGGGTGAAGCGGCGGACGGCGGCGATCTCGTTTTTCATGAAGTCGATGGTCTGGTGGGTGATCCAGCGCTTCCAGTCGAGGTTGAGGCCGTGGACGGAGGTCTCGCCGATCTCGCTGGGGGGTTCGACCTGGGACCAGTCGGTGTAGGTGTGGGCCCAGAAGCCGGTCCACCAGGCGGCGTTGAGGGCGTCGAGGGTGGTGTAGCGGTCGCGGATCCAGTCGCGGAAGGCGGCGCGGCAGAGGTCGCAGTGGCACTCGCCGCTGTACTCGTTGGAGAGGTGCCAGACGAGGAGGGCGGGGTGGTCGGCGTAGCGTTCGGCGAGGCGGCTGTTGATAGCGGCGACCTTTTCGCGGTAGATGGGGGAGGTGAGGCAGTGGTTGTGGCGGCGGCCGAAGAGGTTGCGGGTGCGGTCGGGGCGGACGCGGAGGACCTCGGGGTAGGCCTGGGCGAGCCAGGCGGGGCGGGCGCCGCTGGGGGTGGCGAGGACGGCGTAGGCGCCGTGCTCGGCGAGGAGGTCCATGACGCGGTCGAGCCAGCCGAATTCGTAGCGGCCCTCGGCGGGTTCGAGGGCGGCCCAGGCGAAGATGCCGACGGACATGGCGTTGCAGTGGGCGAGGCGCATGAGGCGCATGTCGTCGAGCCAGACGTCGGGGGTCCACTGGTCGGGGTTGTAGTCCCCGCCGTGGAGGAGGACGGGTGCTTTGGGGTTGATGGGAGGGTATTTGTGCATGGTTGGGTCTCCTTGCTGGGTGGTGTGTCTGGGTATGAGGATACTGCAGGGGGCGGGGGGGGTAAGTGGGGGGGGGGGCGGAGGGCGGGCCGCGTGCCCCCCCAACATGGAGGGGGGGCCGCCGGTGGGCGG
>CAZYYC010000535.1:0-2128 GCA_964650935.1 uncultured Anaerolineales bacterium | reverse complement strand
CCTATGGGAGGGTTCCGAGAACGGCACCGACCCCGCGATCGATATGATCCCGACGGACATCATCATCTGCGATTGGCACTATGAGCTGATGGAGCAGTATCCCTCGATCGCGATCTTCCTGGAGAAGGGGTTCCGTGTACTGCCGGGAGGCTGGAAGGACGAGGATGCGACCCAGGCGTTGTTGGACGCGGCGCTGGCCTATCGTGAGGATCCCCGTATGTTGGGCTATCTCTGCACGACGTGGGGGCGTACTCGACCCGGCGAGTTGGCTATGTTCCCGCCGATCCGGTTGGTGATGGCAGCGCTGACGTAGGTCGGGAAGCTGTCCCGACCTCTGTCTTCCCTGCGACCGGGCTCGGGTGGGTCGGCTACCCTCCCCACGTGGATCGAACGTATGCGCCCCGGATCGGCATGCCGATCCGGGGCGCGGTGTTGCCTAGAACCGTGGGGACTTAGGCTTCAGATTCCCTGAGGATGCGGTCCACCACCAACTGCCGGAACTCGGGCGAGAGGCTGGCGAAGTAAGCGCTGAAGCCCGTGACGCGTACCACCAGATCGGGGTACTTCGAGGGGTCTTCGTGCGCCTCAAGGACCTTCTGCGCGTCCATGATATTGAGGTTGATCTGCGTGCCGCCCAGATCGAAGTGCGTCTTGATCAGGTTAGCCACGCTATCAACCCCGCCCTCGTCCTTGGAGAGCGAGGGCTCCAGCTCCATCTGCAAGGGGGCTGTGTTGCCGTAGCCGGGCTGCGCCGATGCGATGGCGACCGCCATCGCCGTGGGCGCGCCGTCCTTGCGGAAGCCGGGGTCGGGGTTCGCGCCGTGAGCGATGGGATCACCGACATAGCGACCGTTAGGCGTCGCGCCGACGCCCTTGCCCATAGGAATCGTGTTGGCCCACGAGAAGAGCCCAGGAATCATATTGTAGCCGTCAGGGGTTGGAGCTTCCTTGACCAACTCGGTGAAGGCCTGCGTGACACGTACGGCGTAGTCGTCGCCGAGCGTGCCGCCGTGACCGTAGCGCGGGATGCTGTGCATCATCTGGCGTGCCCGCTCCCCGTCGGTCCCTTCCCAGTTGGTCTCGATGTAGTGACCGATCTCCTCCCAGCTCAGCCGTCCCTCCTTCTCGATGCGCTGCTCGAGCGCTGCGAAGGAATCGGCCACCGTGGCGAGCGCGGCGCCATCCAGGCAGAGGTTGTAGAACTCCACACCGCCGTGGGAGGCATCCTCGCCCTTCTCGATGGGGCCGTAGGAGAGCAGGTCGATGACCAGCTCGGGGAAGACCTGATGCATGTGATCGATATGGAAGTCGAGGCTGGCGGCGATGCCGCGCACGCCCTGGCGCATGTGGGCCACGAAACGGTCCCAGAGATAGGCGACGCTGGGCTCGACGTCGGGATCGGCCATCATCTCCTTCCAGGCGACCTCGAAGACAGCGGCGAAGTTGATCTTCACGCAGTCATTGAGCGTGTACTCGCGACCCGGAATGGCGGACCAGTGGCAGCCGGAGTAGGCCCGTTCGTAGCCTAGGCCGATATCGTAGCCGTTGCGGGCGAAGCCTTCGGCGGTGCGCTCGACCCCCAGGAACTTCGGCATGCCTGCTTTGTCCTCGAACATGATCTCGACACCACGCTTCAGCAGTCCCGGATCCACACCGTCGCCGACCGCCACGCCAACGTTGGCGGGGATCTTCAGCCAGTGTGCGGCCTCGAGTACGAGGTAAGAGACCTGATTGGTGACGTCCTTGCCCTCCATGTTTTGTCCACCCACCTGCAGATAGGCGGTGTCGCGGAGCAGCAGACATGCGATGTGAAAGGTCGCTTCCTCCTCGGTCAGGATCCCCGCGGCGGTGTCTCGCTCATAGAAGGGGGTCAGCAGGACGTCGAGCCGTCCGAGCGAGCCACTGCCGTTGTACATCCGAGCCGTGATCTGATACCAGAGCGTCCACTGACATGCCTCGCGGAAGCTCTGCGGCGGCTCGGTCACCAGGCGCTCGTTCATCTCGGCGATCTCGAAAAGGTTCCGGCGTAGTTGTGGATTGGTTTCCTGTTCAGCCATCTCGCGAGCTGCGTCAGCGGTTCGCTGGATCCAGTTCTGCATACCCAGGACCACGGCCTCAAGGCCATCGT
>CAZYYC010000534.1:0-2129 GCA_964650935.1 uncultured Anaerolineales bacterium | reverse complement strand
TGAGCCAGAACAAGTTCTGGGGCGAGACGTCGCGGATGCGTGAGGACATTAGTTCGACGTGCACGCTGCTGGAGGTGGGCGGGCACCGTTTGCTGGTCGACCCCTCGCCGCGCCGGGCGGATTTGGAGCGGCTGCTCTTCAACCGCGCAGGGCTGCGCCCCGAGGCGATCAACATGGTCTACGCGACGCACTGGCACGGGGACCATCTCTTCGGGCTGCGGCTCTTTGAGCACGCCACGTGGCTGATGGCAGCGGAGGGCATCGCCGAATGGCGGGAGAAGGCGCCCGACTTTCGCCACCTTGCCGACCGTTTCGTGGAAGCCGAGGGGGCACTGCCCGAGGGTGTCGAGCTCTTCCCCGCGCCGGGTCACACGCTGACGCTAGCGGCGCTGAAGACGGAGACGTCGTGGGGGACCTTGATCGTCGCGGGTGACGCGGTGATGAACCGCGAGTACCTCGCCGCCGAGGAGGGTTACCACAACTCGGTTGACTTCGAGCGGGCCGCCGAGACGATCCGGCGCATCAAGGCTGCTGCGGATCTCGTGATCCCGGGCCACGACAACCTGGTGCTGACAGGGCGATGACGCCGAAAGTACGTTTCGGCCGGACGGACCTGATGGTAACGCGGCTGGCCCTGGGTGGCTATCCCTTCGGGGGCGTGAATCTGGCACGGGGATGGAATCCCTTCACGCCTGAAGGGCGAGCGCAGGCCATTGAGACGATTCATGCGTCGCTAGATGCCGGGATCAACCTGATCGACACGGCGCCGGGCTATGGCGACGGCAACAGCGAGTCGATTGTGGGTGAGGCTCTCGTGGGACGTCGTGACGAGGTCGTGCTGGCGACCAAGGTGGGATACCACGGGTCGGCCGCCGATGTGCGGGCGAGCGTCGAGGCGTCGCTCCGGAGGCTGCGAACGGAGATCATCGACGTGATCCAGTTCCACGGTGGGATGTACACCGGCGACGAGGTACAGCACCTCCTCGATGGCGGGTTAGTGGACGAGCTTGTAGCGCTGCGGGATGAGGGCAAGGTGCGTTTCCTGGGCTTCACGGTGGAGGAGCCGTGGACGGCGCGACCGCTGATCGCATCGGGTGCCTTTGACGTGATGCAGGTGCGCTACAACGTCATCTATCAGGCAGCAGCGCTGCACGTGTTGAATCAGGCCACGGAAGCTGATCTGGGCATCTCGGTGATGCGACCGATGACTTCAGGGATCCTCCAGCGTATGGCAAGCGTGCTGGCACCGGCGTGGCAAGAGGCCCACGACCTCTATGCGGTCTGCCTTGCCTTCGTGCTCTCCGACAGCCGCGTCCATGTCGCTAACGTTGGTATGCGCTGGCCCGAGGAGGTGGCGAGGAATGTCGCCCTGGTCGCCGGCCTTGAACCGACCTTTGATATGGCCGAGCTGCCGCGGATGACTGCGGACATCTACCGCACCGATGACGAGATGGCAGGCTTAGCGTAACGGGACGGAACTCGTGAAGGCCTTCATCCTGGTCGTCCTCGGACAAATCGTCTCGATGTTGGGGAGTGCGATGACGACCTTCGCGCTCAGCCTGTGGGCTTGGGAGGTCACGGGACGGGCGACGGCCCTCTCGTTGACGGCGCTGGCGGGCTTTGCGCCGACCATTTTCCTCTGCCCGATCGCGGGAGCGCTCGTCGACCGCTGGAATCGCAAGGTTGTGATGATGCTCAGCGACCTTGCGGCGGCGGTGGCGACCCTGGTACTGCTCCTGCTCTATCTGGGCGATCGTCTGCAGATCGGGCATCTCTACGCGGCGAATGCCTTCATCGGCGTCTTCGCCGCCTTCCAGTTCCCGGCTTTCTCCGCGGCAATCACGACGCTGGTCCCGAAGGCGCAGTACGGGCGGGCCAACGGGCTGATGTGGCTCGCAGGGCCGACGGCGAACGTCTTTGGTCCGATCCTGGCAGCGACGCTCGTCGGCGTGGTCGGAACCGCCGGCGTGATGATCATCGACCTCTGCACGGCGGCGATCGCCGTGGGGTTGCTGCTCTCCATCCCCGTGCCACAGCCCGAGGCTGACGAGGTCGAGAGGCGACGCAGGGGCCTACTGGAGGACGTGGTCTACGGATTCGGCTACATCTTCCGGCGACCCAGCTTGCTG
>CAZYYC010000533.1:0-2137 GCA_964650935.1 uncultured Anaerolineales bacterium | reverse complement strand
ATACCAGACCAGCTCACCCGTATCCGCGATGCGCTCACGGCTCCCCAGGTCATCATCGCGGGCGCTGAGCGGCGGCGCCGCCTCCGTCCGCTGCGAGGCCGCGGCGATCTCGTCACGGTCGCGCAGCACCGCCGGCACCACGCTCCACTCGCTCGTGCGGCAGTGACCCGCCTCGTTGCCGCACCTGCGCCCGTCCGGCCCGCTGATGCTGATCACGGCCTCAGGCTGCAGCTCCCGCACAACGGCGTAGTAGCTCTCCCAGTCGTAGACCTGGCGCTTGCCGTTGGGCCCCTCGCCGCAGGCGCCGTCGAACCAGACGGTGAAGAGCGGGCCGTAGCCCGTCAGCAGCTCGTGCAGCTGCGCGCGAAAGTAGGCGTTGTAGCGGGGGCTGTCCCCATAGGTCGGCTCGTGGCGGTCCCATGGCGAGAGGTAGACGCCGAACCGCAGCCCTCCCTCCCGACAGGCCTCCGCGACCTCCGCCACGAGGTCGCCGTGCCCGTCGCGCCACGGGCTGGAGGCTACCGAGTGGGTGGTATGGGCGCTGGGCCACAGGCAGAAGCCGTCGTGGTGCTTGGCCGTCAGGATCAAGCCGCGCATGCCGGCGGCCTTGAACGCCGTCACCCACTGCCGCGCATCCAGGTCGGTCGGGTTGAACCACGCGGGGTCCTCCGTGCCCTCGCCCCACTCGCGGTTCGTGAAGGTGTTGACGCCGAAGTGGATGAAGCCGTAGAACTCCAGCCGCTGCCAGGCCACCTGCCGCGGCGACGGGATCACATACGCTGCTGCTCGCACGGGATCGCGCATAGGTCCTCCTTATTGAGGAAGCAAGAGCTCCCTGCAGTCTACTCCGGCCCCTCCGCGCGTCAACCGCCCCGCCCAGAGCCGCTGTGCATCCCGCCCAAAGCCGATAGCTTCCCGCCCAAGGGCCAAGCCCGAGCAGCCTCGGGCCGGGGGCCTTGGGCGGTGGTCTGACGGCGGCACCTCGCTGAGCGCTCCTTGATGTCCATCCAGGCGGGTCACCGCTCAGGGCCTGCGGAAAGCCCCTGAGCGGGATCGCCGGCGCATCGCGCTCCGCCACTTGCGACGCAGGTTTCCCGCCCAAAGCCGACTGTCTCCCGCCCAAGGCCCCCGGCCCGAGGCTGCTCGGGCTTAGCCCCTGAGCGGGACGCCTGCCGCATCGTGCTCCGCCTTGAGCACCTTGACGCCTTGCGACGCGGGTTCCTGCCCCCATTCTGACACAATCCCGTCACGCTGAGTTAGCTTGACAATCAAACCATACCATCTAGAATTGGGCTAGAGTACTGGACGACTGAAGATCACACCACACACAGGCATCGTATCGTGCCGCCAGGACTCTGCACGCATCTCGTGTCACATGGGTGGGCGCAGAGAAGCCTTATATCGTAGCATGGCGACCATCCAACTGCCGTCTGATGGGACGTGTCTCATCAGGCCTTCTTTATAGGGTGGAGGGAGAGGTCACGATGGCACAGCATGGCGGTCGGTCATCGGAACGTGGTCAGGAACTGGTGGAGTTTGCGCTGCTGCTCCCCCTGCTCCTGCTGCTCCTCTTTGGCATCATCGAGTTCGGCATCGCGGTGTTGGCCTACAACACCATCTCCAATGTGGGCCGCGAGGTCGCCCGCTACGGCGTCGTGAACCCGGCTCCGAACGACATCAACACCTACATTGACCGGACTGTGGGCACAGACCCGGGTGTAGAGCGATGGACCACCGGGATCAATCCCGACGCGTTGACCATCACGTATACCCTGTCGTCGGCCGAACCGAACCCTTTCCGCACGCTCAACGTAACTGTCACCTACGAGTACCGCTTCATCACCGGGCCGGTCATCCTGGCGGTCGGCGGCAATCCGGACCTCACGATGCAGACCGTCACCACGATGTACACTGAGCGTTAGCAATCTGATAACCAGCTAAGGAGAATGGCATGGGCCGTCTACGCGGATTCTTGTGGCTAATCGCGGGTGTCGTCGTCGCCGCGCTCGCCGGCGGGGTCGCCTTTATCGCCCTCACGCGCGCCACGACGGAGGGCTTTCGGGTCACCGATGTGGTGGCGCCCCAGGAGAACGTCGTCATCGTCTCGCGCACGGTGAACGTCCACGACGTCCTCACC
>CAZYYC010000532.1:0-2138 GCA_964650935.1 uncultured Anaerolineales bacterium | reverse complement strand
GGGCGGCCTGGCCGTTCCGCCGGCGTGCGGTATGCTATCTGCAGGGCGCGCAGAGAGGCGTGGACCAGAGGAGGCGAGATGCTCAGAGCCAAGGGTGTGTGCTGTGCGGTCGCGATGGTGCTCGTTCTTGCGTTGGTCGTCGGCTGTGTGGCGGACGGACTACCGGAACCCAGGCTGTCGCGCCGCGGACCCGCGGATGTGCTGGATGACGTGATCGGTCAGGTCTCGCGCCTGGGCGACGCTGTCAGTCGTCAGATCACACGCCTGACGCGCGGGAGATGGTAGCCGGGCAGCGGGTGTGGACGCCGCGGCGTTGACGGCTGAGCGACCGTGCCATGTGGCTGCGCTCGAGGCTCAGGAGGGCGGACCACCGCCGACGCCGTCAGCTCGTGCCCTCGCAGGGCGTGTCCAGCAGGGGGCCGAACAGAGCGGGGGTGTCCGGCTCCGGGTCGAGCGTGTAGGAGACCTCGAGGCCACAACGGCTGCAGGTGGCGTGCCACATGGGGCGACCGGACTCCTTGTTGAAGGCCGTGAGGGCATGACCACCCGCTTCTGCGCTCCTTTGGGCCATCTCAGCCAAGCTCAGGCGCTCCGGCTCGCAGTAGTCCCCGCGGCACGCGCCGAGCAGGTGTGCTGTACAGTCCTTGCAGGATGTCATAGGATGCCTTTCCTCACTTGAAGTACGGGTCACGAATGGCGAGCCGGAATGCTGCCAGGCTTTCGGGACTGGAGGCGACAGACCAGTTGACGTTAGGGTATTCGCGATCCTGGCCAATCTCAAAGAGCAGCACGGCGCGCACCAAGGGATAGCGCGTCTCGAGTGAGCCGAAGGCGTCGCGTAGCCAAGCGGCTTTGTCGCCGCCCTGTTCGGCACTGCCCATCTCCACGACGATAAAGGGCTTGCCCCACTGCATGGCTGCGTCGTATTGCCGCGCGAGGAGCGTGTCAAAGGTGAACCACTGCGCCCACTCCTCCGGGATGTCGGTGCCGTGGTTGAGGATGGTGGTGCCGACCCAGTCGACGACGTCGCTGCCCGGGTAGTAGGCTGGAGCCCACTCATGCAGCCACATCCCACTCCAGAAGAACTCCACGTTGGTGGCGCCCTCTTCGCGGAATATCGCCACGATGTGGCGGAATGCGGCCCGATAGCCCTCGGGGTCGCCCTGCCAGGGATACCATGAGCGCACGCCGGGCTCGGTGCTCTGCTCGTGGGCGAAGCGGATGATCAAGGGGCCGCCCAGATCACGCGCGCCGCGAGCCCACGAGCGGATGTAGTCGTCCTGCGCGCCGGCCGCGATGGCCTGGAGGGTGTAGTCGGGCTGGGTGGCGACGGGGTTGGAGAAGTTGCGTTGCCACGGTTCCCAGGTGATCACCGGCGTGAGCCCTGCGCGGTGAGCTGCGGCGATCTGGTCGCGAGCAAAGGCGCGATCGCTGTCACCCCAAGCCTGGAACCAGAGGACGTACGCCATGCGACGCTGGACCAGCCGTTCGAAAGCATAGACCGACGAGAAGTTGTCATAGGGTAGCGCCTGCGTGTAGACGCCCAACCCGACCGTGCCCTGCCGGTTGAGCTGACGGGCGGGCCGCGGCAGAGGCGTGGCCGTTGCCGTCGGTGTGGGGGTGGGTGTTTCTGTCGGTGTGGACGTCGCGGTCGGCGTGGGTGTTAGGGTAGGTGTGGCTGTAGGTGTCGGTGTTGGGGTGGCGGACGGGGTCAGCGTGGCCGTCGGCGTGTCGGTCGGCGTCGCAGTGGCGGTTGGGGGCGATGCCGTGTTGGACGGCGGTGCCGTTGGCTGAGCCGCGGGCATGCCCTGGGGACTGCATGCGACGAACACAGCGGCGATCAGCAGCAGGATCACCCACAGCCTGTGTCGAAGACGAGGCACCGCCCCTGATCCGGGCGGTGCATCCGCCATACGCCGATTGCTCATCGACCAGATCCCTGCATGATCAGGGGCAGGTAGATGAAATTGCCGTAGGCCGCCGTAAGTGTCTGCGCGGTCGGTTGTCCCACGATCTCCTGCGTGCGCGATCCTCCATTCGACCAGAATGCGAAGGGGAGGCCGCCCTGGGTGGCAGGTGCACCGATGCTGCGGCGCGCCCCGACCATCATGTAGATGGTGAAGGGCGTGGTGTAGGCA
>CAZYYC010000531.1:0-2156 GCA_964650935.1 uncultured Anaerolineales bacterium | reverse complement strand
ACAGCTCATCCCCGGGCCACCTCCCCCGCCCCCACATCCAGCGCCCGATAGTTCGGCTCCAGCCACGTGCGCTGGCGGTCCGAGAGGTGCTCCTCCAGCTGCCCCTTCACCGTCTCCAACGCCACGAGGCCGGTGAGGGTGACGAAAGCCCCCAGCAGCACCATATTCGCCATCCGGATATTCCCCAACTCAGTCGCCAGATCGCTCGCCGCCACATACACCGCCCGCACATCGTCCCGCCCCGAGCGGGCCTCCACCAGCGACGCGTTCACCACCAGCAGCCCCTCCGGCTTGACGAGCGGCTCATACTTCGCCATCGAAGGCCGGTTGAAGACCACCGCCGCCGTGGGCCGCGCCACCACCGGCGCCCCGATCTCCTCCTCCGACACAATCACCGTACAGTTCGCCGTCCCCCCCCGCATCTCCGGCCCGTACGAGGGAATCCACGTCACATACAACCCCTCCGCCAGCCCCGCATACGCCAGCAGCTGGCCCGCGAACAGCACCCCCTGACCGCCGAACCCGCTGAAGATCGTCTCCTCATGTCGCATACCTGAGCTCCTTAGCCCCTGCTTACGGTCCGTCATCCACAACGAGCCGCCCGAGATCCGTCATCCTGAGCGGAGCCGCAAGGCCTGCCCTGCGCGCAGCCGCAGGAATCTCCCCCCTCACACCCGCAGCCCCCTGACCTCCTCCGTCATCCTGAACGTCTCCACCGGATAAAACGCCCCCAGCTTCTCCTTCGCCCACTGCATCGCCGCCCACGGATCCATCCCCCAGTTCGTCGGGCACGTCGCCAGCACCTCAACGCAGGCGAACCCCAACCCGTGCAGCTGCGCCAAGAACGCCCGCTTGATCGCCCGCTTCGTCCGCCGGATCCCCGCCACATCCAGCGCCATCTCGCGCGCCACATACACCGCCCCCGCCGTCTGCGCCAGAATCTCCGACATCTTGATCGGATACCCCGCCAGCACGCAGTCGCGCCCTGTCGGCGTCGACGTCGTCACCATACCCTGCAGCGTCGTGGGCGCCATCTGCCCCCCCGTCATCCCGTAAATCGCATTGTTGATGAACACCGTCGTGATCAACTCGCCCCGGTTCGCCGCGTGGATGATCTCCGCCGTCCCGATCGCCGCCAGATCGCCGTCCCCCTGATACGTGAAGACCACCTTGTCGGGGTTCACCCGCTTCAGCCCCGTCGCCATCGCCGGCGCGCGCCCGTGCGCCGCCTCCACGAAGTCCGTGTTGATGTAGTTGTACGCCAGCACCGCACACCCCACCGGCGCCACCCCGATCGTCCGCTCGCGGATCTCCAGCTCGTCCAGCACCTCCGCCACCAACCGGTGCACAATACCGTGGACGCAGCCCGGGCAATAGTGCGTGTTCGCCCGCGTCAGCGACGCCGGATACCCATACACCTGCTCCATCGTCTCAACGCTCGGGCTCGCCCCCATCAGCTCACCTCCTGCTCGACACCGCTCGCCGGCGCCGCCACCTCGGCCAGAATGTCCTCCACCATCGGGATCACCCCCCCCATCCGCCCGTGGAACCGGATCGGCACCCGCCGCCGCGTCGCCCGCGCCACATCCTCCACCATCTGCCCCGCGCTCATCTCCACCACCAGGATCCCCCGCACCTGCTGCGCCAGCGCCTCCAACCGCGCCTCAGGGAACGGCCACAACGTCTGCGGCCGCAGCAACCCCACCTTCAGCCCCTGCTTACGCGCCTGGCGCACCACCGACGTGCAGATGCGTCCCGCCGTCCCGTAGGCCACCAACAACAGCTCCGCGTCCTCCGTCTCCACCTCCACCGCCCGCACCTCGTGCGCCCGGATCTGCGCCAGCTTCGCCTGCAGCCGCAGATTCAACGCCTCCAGGTGCTCCGCGCCCAGATACAGCGAGGTGACCAGATTCGTCTCGCGCCCCGCCGCCCCCGTCACCGCCCAAGCGGGCCGTTCCCGGCGGATGGGCTGCATAGGCGGCAGCTCCGCCGACTCCATCATCTGCCCGATGGCGCCATCACCGGCGACAATCACCAGCGTCCGGTACGCCTCCGCCAGCCGGAACGCCAGCCCCATCATATCGATCAGCTCCTGCACCCCCGCCGGCGCCAGCACAATCGGATGGAAGTCCCCGTGACCCGCCGTCTTCGTCATA
>CAZYYC010000530.1:0-2160 GCA_964650935.1 uncultured Anaerolineales bacterium | reverse complement strand
TGGCGCCGCCGCAACATGGCCACGTACTCGCGGTGATCCGCCATGCGCCGACCGGCAGAGCCAGCCGAGGCGTCCCTGGGCAGCTCCCGGTACATGCGGTCGAGGAGCTGGTTGTCGAAGTCGGCTCGGGACGCGAAAGTGAACCGCGCCAACTCGCCGGCGTCGGGTGGCAGGTAGTCTAGAGCACGGTCGATGTCCGGGTTCGACGCCTCTCCCATGTCGATCTCGCCGAGCAACGACAGGAGCCGATCGGCCGTGCTGGTGCCGCCGCGCCAGGCGTTGAAGTAGAACCCCTGCAGGATCTGGTGGCGGGCTTCCGCGCTCGTGCTGGCGTACAGAGCGTGGATGTCGTCGCAGTCCCGCGTGCCCGCGAGGGTGAAAGCCAGGGCCGAGCGCAGATCCCGCATGGTGATGTGCAGCCGCCCCCGGAGGTGCGTGATCGCGTAGAGCCGACGCAGGCGCTCGGTGACCTTGGGTCCAGCCACCGGGTCCATGAAGGTCCGGGCGTTGTGGAACACGTAGCATCGGTCGCGGATGTCGCAGCTCGCGCAGGGCTCCCAGAATTTGTCGTTCACGAGGCGAAGCAGGAGCCGGTCGAAGATCGTGTCGGGCCCGGGCGAGCCCGGTGGGTCGGCTACGATAGCGCGCAGGTTGAGGTTCACCGCGACGACCCCGTCGGAGGCCGGGGCGCCGGCAAGCCCAGCCATGACCAGAGCCCGCAGATGGGGGTACTGATCCTCGTGTTCCGTCAGGAAATCGACGAGGCGCCCTTCGTTGATCGCGATGATCCGCGTCTCGTCAGTGGGCCAGGCGCTCGAGTCCGCGCCCGCGTATGGCCCTACGAAGTCCTGGAGCACCTCGTCGTTGGCCTTGGTGTCCTCGTCCTGGCTGCCGTCGTAGTTGGTGATGAAGCGCCGGCCTCGCAGGGTGAACTCCGAGCCGTTGGTCTTCCGGACGAGGCTGGGCTTCACCTCGGTGGCGTCCTCGATCCGGTTGATGAACGCGGTCTTTCCGTCGCCCGCGTTACCCGTGACAGCGACCAGGCGGAACTCGCCGGCGAGCACGGCTGGCCGCAGCTTGTCGTCGAGCAAAGTGCGGATGTACGTCTCGCGCCCAACATCATCCAGCCCGCGCGTGCCCGCGTTGGTCGTCGGGCTCTGGCTGTACATGGTGAGTAGGTGCGTGACGAAGGGGTTGAAGTTGGGTTTGTGGGGCTGGAAGAGCGCCAGCGCTCCAGCCTCCGGCTTCGGCGTGATCGTCACCACGGGTGCCGAAGGCGTGACCCGAACCTTGGTCACCGTCGACAGTGCCTCCCGGAACTCGGTCGCCGAGGCGAAGCGGTCAGCCCGGCTCGGAGCGATCGCGCGGAGGATGACCTGCACGATCTCCGGGCTCAGATCGGAGATGTAGTCCCGCGGGTCTTTGGGGAGGACCTTCATTGGCGGCATCGCCTCGGCCCACGGGTACTTCCAGCCGGTGGCGCACTCATAGAGCGTGATGCCAAGCGAGTAGAGGTCCCAGTCGACCTTCTCCTCGAACGTCAGCGAATCGGACAGCTCGAGGTCCGGGGGGATGTACCGTCGCGTGCCGCCGGCCCGGGCCTCCTCGTCGTCCTGATGCACGGCGACGTTGAAGTCGATGATGCGCACACCCTGGTCGGTCCAGAGCAGGTTCGACGGCTTGATGTCGCGGTGAAAGACGCCGCTCGCGTGGAGGTACTCGAGCCCTGTCAGGGTGTCGAGGCCGATGCGCTTGACGTCCTCGAGGGAAACGGAGCCGCTCGTGAGCAGGTCGTCGATGCCGGTGCCGGCGATGTACTCGAAGACGAGGAAGGGGGTTTCGTCGGGAAGCTTGTCCGCCCAGAGCACGCGAACCACGTTCGGGTGGGGCTTGAGCTTCTCGAGGACGCAGTACTCCTGCTTGAGGCGCTGGAAGGTCGAACGCCGATCCTTGACGATGATCTTGAGGACGCGGGTCGTGTCCGCGAAGGAGTCGAAGACCCGGTACACGGACGCGAAACCGCCGTCGCCCAGCTTATCCTCGACGCGGAAGCGGTTGGCGACCTCGTCGCCGCGCTTGAGTGCCCGGTAGTCGACGTCGGGCCGCGCGGCGGCGGGCGGCAGGCTCTCCCGCGGCTTCTGCTTGCCGGCTTCCCTCGGG
>CAZYYC010000529.1:0-2163 GCA_964650935.1 uncultured Anaerolineales bacterium | reverse complement strand
TCCCCGTCCAGACCTTTGGGGTCAAGCCCGAGTCCGCTCGGGCCGGAAACCCCAAAGCGTCTTCTCCCCCCCCCCGCCACGACACCCCCTCCCGACTTCCCTCCCCCGCCCACCGGGTGTACCATACCCCCAACCGACAACCGCCAAGGAGGCCTGCCCGATGACCGACCAAGCCCCACACCACACACTGACCTTTGTCTCCCACACCCACTGGGACCGCGAATGGTACCGCACCTTCGAGCAGTACCGCATCCGCCTCGTCCAACTCATCGACAAACTGCTCGACCTGCTCGAAGCCGACCCCGACTACCTGCACTTCATGCTCGACGGACAGACCATCATCCTCGACGACTACCTCGCCATCCGCCCCGAGCAGCGCCCCCGGCTGGAGGCCCTCATCCGCTCGGGACGCCTGCAGATCGGCCCCTGGTACATCCTGCCCGACGAGTTCCTCGTCGCCCCCGAGTCCACCATCCGCAACCTGCTCGTCGGCGCCGCTGCCTGCGCGGACTTCGGCGCCCGCATGGCCATCGGCAACATCCCCGACCCCTTCGGCCACATCAGCCAGATGCCCCAGCTCCTCCGCGGCTTCGACATCGACGCCATGGCCTTCTGGCGCGGCGTCAGCGGCGTCCCCAACGAGTTCCTCTGGGCCGCCCCCGACGGCACCGCGATCCTCGTCATCCACCAGACCCACGGCTACGGCAACGCCGCGAGCATGCCCTCTGACCCCGACGCCTTCATCGCGCGCACCGAGCAGATCGTCGCGGCGCTCGCGCCCACCGCCACCACCGCCCACCTCCTGGCGATGAACGGCTCCGACCACGAGGAGCCCCAGCCCGAGCTCCCCCGCCTGCTCCGCCACGCCGCTGCCGCCCTGCCCGACGTCGCCATCCGCCACGGCACCCTCCCGCAGTTCGTCGCCGCCGTCCGCGAGGCCGCCCCCCAGCTCGCCACCTACCACGGCGAGATGCGCGACCCCGCCGCCGCGCCCCTGCTCCCCGGCGTCCTCTCCGCCCGCATGTGGATCAAGCAGCGCAACCACGCCGCCGAGACCCTCCTCACCGCCTGGGCCGAGCCCTTCTCGGCCCTCGCCGAGCTCGCCGGCGCCCCCCTCGAGCTCACCCGCCAATCCGCCCTGGTCCGCCACGCCTGGCGCATCCTCCTCCGCAACCACCCCCACGACTCCATCTGCGGCTGCAGCATCGACCAGGTCCACCGCGAGATGGCCATCCGCTTCGACCGGGTCGACCAGATCGGCGAGGAGCTCACCGAGCGCAACCTGCAGGCCCTCGCCCGCCTCGTCACCACCGACGGCCCCGCGGTCGTCGTCTTCAACCCCACCACCCACCCGCGCACCGACGCCGTCACCCTCCGCGTCCCCATCCCCGCCGACGCCCCCGCCCTCGTCCTGGAGACCGCCGCGGGCGAGACCCTCGTCCCGCGCCTCACCGACCGCCGGCTCGAGGTCGCCTGGGACCTCGAGGTCGAGACCGCCGAGATGCGCACCCTCGCCGGCTACATGAGCGGGCACCAACTGCTGGGCGACGACATCCACGAGGTCACGCTCACCCGTACGGGCGAGCGGGCCGAGCTCGAGATCCGCCTGGGCCAGGGCCCCACGCCCGATCCGGACCCCGTCGACCGGGCGATCGCGCAGCTTCACGCGGCCCTCGACGACCCCGCCCTGGAGAGGGTCCACATCCTCGTGCACCACGGCGAGCGCATCGACTGCACCTTCGTGGCCCCCGACGTCCCCGGCCTCGGCTACCGCACCTACCGCCTCCGCCCCACGACAGCCCCCGCGCCCCAGCCCGCAGCACCGTCCGACCTCGCCATCGAGAACGCCGCCCTGCGCGTCGCGGTCGACCCCGACGGTACCTTCACCCTCACCGACAAAGCCACGGGCCGCCGCTATCCGGGACTCCACCGCTTCGTCGACGTGGGCGACCGCGGCGACGAGTACAACTTCTGCCCGGTGGAGCACGACCTCGTCGTGGCGTCCCCCGTCGCCCCACCGCAGATCCGCCGGCTCGACACCGGCCCGGTCCACCAGACCCTGGAGATCGCCCAGACCTACCGCCTCCCCGCCGCCCTCGACGACACGCGCGCCGCGCGCAGCGCCGCCACGGTCGACCTCGCCATCGTCAGCCGCCTCTCGCT
>CAZYYC010000528.1:0-2164 GCA_964650935.1 uncultured Anaerolineales bacterium | reverse complement strand
CGCCACGGTGATCGGCACCCCGCCGCCCGTCGGCGAGCCGCCCGACCTCACGTACGCCCTCTACGTGCCCTTGGTCCTGCATCAGGGACCCGCGGTCCAGCCATTCGCGACCCGCACAACGATCGCGCGGGCGAGCCGCTGAACCCACAAGGGTGAGACAACACAACGGCGCTCTTCGCAGAGCGCCGTTGTTGGAAACGACCGACCAACCCATCGGCGACTACATCTTCCTCGGCGTGAAGACGAAGACGCCGTCCTCCACCTCTTCCGAGGGGTTGTCCAGCGGCACAACCTGAATCCAGCTGTTGCCCGGCTTAAGCGGCAGCGGAGTCCCGTCGCCGTAGGTGAAGGTGAGCATATCGTTGCGCCCCTCACGCTTCCACGTTCCCGGGATCACCTGCCCGTCGCGCCAGATCAGCGCCGTCCCCTCGCCCCAGAGCTGAATCTGGATCGAGAGCTTCCAGTTGCTCCGCGCGCCGATCATCTCCTCCCAGAAGTCGGTGTAGATGTGGTTGGCGTAGACCATCACGACGTTCGCCGCCGTGATCTGCTCGCCGGTCAGCGCATCGATGTGCGCGCGGCCCACCATGCTGCGTTCCCACAGCCCCGCGTCCTCATCGTAGGCCCACTCCGCCGTGCAGGCGCCCGGCAGATAGTTGATCCTGAAGGCGCTTGCCGGCTCGCCGCCCGCGGGCACCTGCTCGCTGAACGCGGCATAGGTTTCCCACTCGGCACGCTCATTGATCCCGCGATCGTCGGCCAACTGGCGCAGCACCGTGGGATTGGTGAAAAGCGTGTGCTCGAAGGCCTTGCCCGCCTGGGGCACCCGGTAGAAGGTCGGCTGCCCCACCCCAAAGTCGGGCGCGGCGATGTACTCGGGGAAGAGATCCGAGGTGCGGATGAGCTCCTTCACCCCGGCACTGCTGCCCGAGTACCCGAAGATCGCTTGATACATCGCCGGGACCTCGATGTCGATCAGGCGCCCGCTGCGGACCGACCCCACCTGCTCGGGCTCGTTGGTCAGGAAGACCGTCGTGAAGCGGGTGATGCCGCCCTCAGAGTAATGCTCAAAGACCAGATCGGCAGCGCCCAGCCCGGATTGGGGCCGCGCCTCGGGCGAGTTGGAGACCTTGATCGCGACCGGGATGCGATCGAGCACCGCCTCATCCTCGACCGGGATGCCGGTGAGGGGGTTGACATCACGTGGGAAGGGCGTGGCGACGAACGACGCCGCCGTGGGGGGCAACGTTGCCGTGGGACGCGGCGTCGCCGTCGCCGTCGGCGGGACCGGCGTATCGGTCGCCTCGGGCAGCGGCGTGCGCGTCGCCGTCGGCGTCGCCACCACCTCCGGCGTGGCGCAGCCCGCCAACACGATCGTCAGGACCAGGCTGATGATGAACCAGGAACGCAAACGCATGCTGATCTCCTCCAATGGAAAGCCTAGGATAAACCGGATCCGGATCAACGCGGAGACGCTGAGAGGCAGAGACGCAGCGTCGACACGCATATCGGGTGGTCTTCTCTGCGCCTCTCCATCTCAGCGTCTCTGCGCTATGATCACTGACGACGTCAGATGACGCCGAGTTCCTTGCCCACCCTCTCAACGGTCGCCAGCACCCGCTCAAGCTGCTCGTCGGTGTGCGTCGCCATGTAACTGGTGCGCAAGAGCTGCAATCCGGGCGGCACGCCCGGCGAGAGCACGGGGTTGGTATAGACGCCCGCGTCGAAGAGCGCCTTCCAGAAGAGCAGCGTCCGCTGGTCGTCGCCGATGATGATGGGGATGATCGGGGTCTGCGTGGCCCCAATGTTGAAGCCCAACGCGCGGTAGCGCTCGCGCATGAAATCGCCGATCTCGATCAAGCGCGCCACCCGCTCGGGTTCGCTCTTCATGATCTCCAGCGCCGCCATCGCCGCCGCCGCGTTCGCCGGCGGGATACTGGCGGAGAAGATCAGCGAGCGCGCGTGATGCTGGATGTAGTCGACGACGCCCGCATCGCCGGCGATGAAGCCGCCCAGCGAGGCAAACGACTTGCTGAAGGTGCCCATGATCAGGTCGACACCCTCCGTCAGGCCGAAGTCCGCCGCCGTGCCGCGCCCGCCGCCCAGCACGCCGATCGAGTGGGCATCATCCACCATGAGCCGGGCATCGTACTCCCGGCAGATA
>CAZYYC010000527.1:0-2165 GCA_964650935.1 uncultured Anaerolineales bacterium | reverse complement strand
CGGTAGCGGTGTAGAGTGCGGCGCCGTAGGCCAACTCATCATCGGGACCACGTCCCCGGGCAAGACGCGACCCGAAACGCAACGCCAGACCGATGCTCTTCTCCAGGGTGTAACAAGCTGCAATCGGGTTCAGCAGATAGGCACGCTGTGCCTGGGCCGGGCCCCAGATACCCTTCACGAGATCCTCAAACCCCGGTACCGTGGCAAAGGGCAAAGCGTCCAGATCCTGATCCCATCCCGTGAGCACGCTCCAAGCGGGCCATGTGCGCAGCAACACCGCATCCCCACGGTCGAACGCCGCGCGCAGCCGAGCGAAGTGAACCTCGTGGCCCTCCGGCAACAACCCCGTGGTCGAGTAGATCTCACGTGCGGCGTCGTCCCACGGCACCTCACGTGTCACACGATCCACCGTAAAGCCCAAAACGTTGCCCAGGAAACCGACCCTGGCATCCGACCCCGATTCCATCCACCAGGCGGTACACGTCTCCCGCTCGTCCAACACCGGCGAGAAAGCCACGCCCGCGAGACCGGCAACCCAATCGTAACTCACCGGGCGCTCCCAGGCATGCATCACCGCTACGACGCACGCGACAAACGAGTCGATCTGATTCGGGTCCCCCTCGAGACACACGCGATCCGACGTACGTGACATACCGCCTCCTTCCTCTAGCGCCTATTGTAGACACGTCGATGGGAGGCGCAAATGGACCGCCACGGCGACGCTCCCGTGCCCACCGGTGATACGCTCATCGACTCCAGAACCACATCGTGTCGAAGCCGTTGGCCTCCAGCCATGCGTCATCGGGCCCTGACCAGCCGAAGCGCTTGAGATCGATCCTGCCATGAGCATCGAAGGCGATGCCCTCCGCCTCGAGTAGACGCTGCTGATCGCTGCCGGGAAGGCTGATCTTGCCCTGGCTGTTGACCACCCGCTGCCACGGCACCTGCATCTGCGGTCGCACAGCGGCGAGGGCGTACCCCACCTGACGCGCGCTCACGGTGCCCACGATCTTGGCGACCTGACCATAGGTCGTCACCCTACCCGCCGGCACTTGGCGGATGACCGTGTAGATCCGCTCGTTGATGGATTGACCCATAGGAGATTCCGCTGTCATCGCACCCTCCTATCGAAAGCCCGCGCCTTGCCTGCGTCGGACACGCTGCCTCAACCATAGTCCTTGCGGTAGACCCACACGCCGCGCAACACGCGAAACCCAACCGAGGCATAGAGCTGCAGGGCAGGACCCCGATAGGCCTCGGTCTGGATGAGGACCCCGGCTGCGCCCTTGAGTCGCAGACGCTGGAGCGCCTCAACCAGCAGGGCACGCCCCAGGCCGCGGCGGCGCAGGTCGGCACGTACACCCAGCGGCTCGATCTGGCCGACCCGTCGACCCTCTGCGTCAACCCCCAGCCACCCCACACAGAAACCCGCCAACGTACGATCGGGCGCCATCACCAGAAGGTCGAGCTCAGGATGGTAGTCGGGAGACCTCAGCGTACGCCGGCGCCATGCGACCGTCATCGCGCTGCTCTCGAAGACCGCCCGATGCAGCTCGACGTAAGCCGGCACCTCATCCTCACCGTTCAGCGGCCGGATCACGAAGCCCTTGAGGAGGCTGGGCGGCGGCAAGGGCGCATCTGTAGGATGCCATAGCAGCACATCCGACCACGGGTCCTTGGGCACCGCTGCCTGACAGGCAAAGCCCGCATCCTCAAGGTCATGAACACGCGACGCCTGACCACGTAAAACGTTGACGAACCAAGCCGGGTGTCCCCAGCGTGTGCCCATCAGCTGTCGAGCGCGTTCGTCAGCCCAAGCGAGGATGCGCCGGTGAAGCTCCGCCGGTTCGCCCGGCACGCAGGCGTAGTCGATCGTCCAGAAGGGCGCCTGCATCACCGCCCAGGCGACGAGATGCCCCTCGATATCGGTCCACAGCGCGACATTGTCCGGGTCATCCGGCGCCCACGAGCTGAGGCGGTAGGGGAGATCCACGTAGTGCACCGTCTCGTCTGCGTGAGCGCGTGCCAACGCGATCATCCGCTCACGATCATCATCGCCCTTGAACGGGCGCCGCAGGACCCCATCCTTACGCATCAACTGACCGCCGAAGTACCGTGAGCCTGACTCAGCTTGACGAACTCCTCAGCCATCGCCGTGATGGCCT
>CAZYYC010000526.1:0-2168 GCA_964650935.1 uncultured Anaerolineales bacterium | reverse complement strand
CTGGCGTCAGGTGCTAGAGCAGGTGCGATCGCGTTCCGGACCCAAGATCGATCTGCGCCCGGCGTGGCGTGCGTTGGCCTATCGCGAGGCGGCAGGCCGGCCGGAACCGATTGTGCGGGCGATGGCCTTCCGGTGGGTGTTGCTGGAGGATCGGCTGCACCTCTACGAGGGTGACCGGATCTGCGGCAGCCACGTCGGCTGGTTCTCCGCGGAGCTGCCCGATGGGATGACGCAGGCGGACTACGACGTGCTCGTCGACGAGCACCGCGCCCGCGGGCAGCGCGATTTCTGGGCCGGCTGGGACCACACGCTGGCGGACTATCCAACGCTGCTCTCGATCGGCGTCGGAGGGCTCGTCGCGCGGGCCGAGGCCTCGCTGAAGTCCCATACCCGCGAGAGTGAGCAGATTGCGCTCCGTGGGATGATCTTGGCCCTGCAGGCCTTCTCCGCCTATATCGCCCGTTGGGCCGATGCCGCGGCAACCCGCGGCTTGGACGAGCCGGCTCGGGTGGCGCGCCACGTGGCGACGGCGCCGCCCCGCACCTTCCGCGAGGCAGTCCAGCTGGTGGCCCTGACCCATCTTGCCTTTGAGAGTGAAGGACGCTACGCGATGGCGCTGGGCCGGCTGGATCAGTATCTGCTGCCCTTCTACCGACGTGACCTCGAGGCGGGCCGGCTGTCCCGTGACGAGGCGCTCGACCTGATCTGCCATCTGTGGGTCAAGCTCGCAGAGAACGAGGGGGTGCAGAACATCTGCATCGGCGGGCTGACGCCCGAGGGCGAGGACGCCACCAACGAGCTTTCCTACCTCTGCCTGGAGGCGACCAAGCTCGTGCGGTCGCCCTACACCAACCTCTCGGCGCGTTTTCACGACGACACGCCCGAGCGCTTCTACCACGCCTGCTTTGACGTGATTCGCACGGGGGTGGGCTTTCCGGCGATCTTCAACGATCACGTCCTGATCCCCGGGCTGGTGGAGATCGGGGTACCCGCCGAAGCGGCGCGCGACCATTGCATGGTCGGCTGCATCGAGACGATGCTGGCGGGCCGGCAGCAGGCGTGGTCCGACGGGCGCTACAATATGGTGCTGCAGTTGGTGAACGCGATGCACAAGGTGCGCGGGCGCCCTGACCTCACCTATGAGGTGCTGCTCGAGGCCTTTCTCGAGGAGATGGGCGTCGCGTTGGCGGCCTACTGCGATGACTTCAATGCTCATATCGCCCGGTTCCCTCCCGAGCGCTTCCCCGATCCCTTCCTCTCAGCGTTGACGCGCGACTGCATCGGTCGCGCCCGAGACATCAATGACGGGGGTGCGGAGTATCCCCGGATGCACGGCATCGCGATCATGGGCCTGGGCACGACGGCGGATGCGCTGGCGGCGCTCAAGACGCTGGTCTTCGAGGCACGGCGCTTCAGCTACGACACGGTGATGGCGGCGCTCGCGGCCGACTTCGTGGGCTATGAGCCGCTGCGCCAGGCGCTGGTCAACGACGCGCCCAAGTACGGTAACGATGACGATGCGGTGGACGAGATCGCCGCCTTCCTGGTGGACTGGACCTCGCGCGAGTGCCTGAAGCACCGGACCGCTGATGGCGGACGCTTCGTCTCGGCGATGGCGGCGAACACGTCGAACATCGCAGCGGGCAAGGAGGTGGGCGCCACGCCGGACGGACGGCGCGGCTACACGCCGCTCTCGGATGCCGCCAGCCCCTACTTCGGGCGGGACACCCACGGTCCCACGGCGTTCCTCAACTCGGTCTCCAAACCCGACTATCACCGCGTGCTGACGGGCAGCGTAATCAATATGAAGTTCGAGCCCGAGTTCTACCAGGGCGAAGAGGGCGAGCGGGTCTTCGTCGCGTTGATGAAGGTCTTCGTGCGTAACCGAGTGCAGGAGCTGCAGTTCAACTTCACCGGCAATGAGACGCTCCGCGACGCCCAGAGGGACCCGGAGCTGCACCGCGACCTGGTGGTGCGCGTGAGCGGCTTCTCGGCGTACATCGTCGCGCTCTCCCGTGAGGTGCAGGACGACGTGATCCGGCGGCGCGCACACGCCCTGGCGTAAGGTTGGGCGTTGGGAGCTGCCCCACGTCCTCGCGGTCGATGAGCGGCGAGTTCTGGGGTAAGGTCAAAGTGCAACTGGAGCTTCCTCGTCGGGGCGTACGCCG
>CAZYYC010000525.1:0-2168 GCA_964650935.1 uncultured Anaerolineales bacterium | reverse complement strand
ATCAGGCTCGCCAGGCCCTGGATTAGGTCGCTCTCGGCCCCCACGAAGGCCGAGAGCCATGGCCACCAGGTTCCGGCGAACAGCGCCAACAGCGCCGCAACAAGTGCCAGAGCCACGAAAACAAGCCAACGTTTCATGCGCTCCTCCTCCGTCGAATGAGGTGTGACATCCCCCGCGCCGCGCCGACGAGCGGACAGGGCGCGGGGGTGTGCGGGACGTGCCCGCCTGCTCTATTCGGCCGGCCGCCGCACTCCGGCGGGCGCGACCGGGACCGGATCACGCTGGTTTTTGCGCCGTCCTGTGTCCGTGGACTGGCCTATCGTGCAAGCGCCCCTGCCCCAGGGGGCAAACAGGATCTACCGGCAAGCGAAAACTATGGAGACGACCACCCGAAACCCGATGTTGTTGTTGAAGTTGTCAGGATTGTTCCTGTTGCGATAGGCGCACCGAGCGTTCCTTCGATTGTTGTTCCAGGAACCGCCGCGTGGTCGCGATCCGGCCCCACCGGCATCTACCATATTACGATACCGTGCGAATCCAACCGCCCAGCAGCCGCCCGATCTCGTCGGTCATCCGCGCCACGTGTTCCCACTGATTGAACTTGAGCAGTTCGAGGTCCCGGCAGAGACGCAGGTAGGTGCGCAGCTTCGCCAGGGTGACGTCGGCCTCCCGCAGGAGCGGCTTGGGCTGCTCTGCGTAGGCCGCCTCTAGCAGCTGCTCGTGAAAGTGCAGGGCCGCCCGCTGGACGGCTTCTGCCAACACGAAGCGGTGCTGCCGCGGGAACTTGACCGTCTGCGGGATCAGCCAGCGCAACAGGTCGTAGGTCTTGGTGAAGATGGGCGATTCCTTCACGAAGCGCCTCCAAAGCTGATACCCGGCTTCAACAACGCGCGGCGTAGGCCATAGGTATTTCCGTGCGCTACGTGGGCGATCCAGCCCCGGACCCGGCAGTCCACCTCCGCCACCGTGAGCTCTCCGCACGCAGCAGCCCGGCGGAGCTTGCGGTATCGTCGGGCGAAAGCGATGCCGTTACGCCGCTTGAGGCGGCGGTGCGTGGGGTAGATACGAAAGCCCAGGAACGGGATGCCGTTGGTCACCGGGGTGACGGTGCTCGATCCCTCGTGCAGCGTCAGGCGCATGCCGGCCAGGCGGTCCCGAATGGCATCCTTCCAATCCCACAATTGGCGCTTGCTGTCGGCAAAGAGCAGGAAATCGTCCACATACCGCAGGTAGGCGCGGCAATGCAGGTTGCGCTTTACCGCCTGGTCGAGCTCGTTCATGTAGACGTTGGCCCAGAACTGCGATGTGAGATTGCCGATGGGCAGCCCCCGCGGGCGGAGGGGTGCAAAGAGGTCGTCACCGGGGAAGTAGGCCATCTCGTACTCATCGCTCAGAATCCCGGCGCCGCTCCCAAGGATCAGATCGATCAACCCCAGCGCCTCCGCGTCGGCGATCTTGCGCGCGAGGATGCGCCGCAGAATCTGCAAATCGATGCTGGGAAAGAACTGCCGGATGTCGCACTGCAGCACGTAGGGATAGCGGCGGGCAAAGTGCTGCGCCCGATCGAGCGCCGCGTGGGTACCCTTGCCCTTGCGGTTGGCGTAGGAGTCGCCGATGAAGGTCCGTTCGAAGAGCGGCTCGATGATGGTACACAGGGCGTGGTGCACCACGCGATCGCGGAAGGGCGCGGCGGAGATGAGCCGCCGTTTGGGGTCGTGGATGTGGAAGGAATAGTAGGCGCCCGAGCGATAGGTATGGTCCTGCAGCTCGGCCTGCAGTCGCAGGAGGTTGGCCTCCAGCTCAAACTCAAATCCGGCTACACACGGCTGCCCACGCTTGCCCTTGGCGACTTTGCGATAAGCCGTGAAGAGGTTCTCGAAGCTTACGATCTTCGGATAGAGATCTCCATATCGCTTGACCACGGTTTGCTATGCCACCTTCCGGGAAAAGGAAGTACACGCGCTGCGACCGCGCTACGCGCGGTTCTCCCCGGGGGGCTTTGCCCCCCAGAACCCCCTGTTCAGGATTCAGAACCCCAGAACACCAGTAATCAGTAATGCAGAAATCGGAACTCAACCCCTTACCAGGGAGACGACCACCCGAAACCCGATGTTGTTACCGAAGAAGTCAGGAATGTCCCCGTTGCGATAGGCGCACCGAGCGACCCT
>CAZYYC010000524.1:0-2174 GCA_964650935.1 uncultured Anaerolineales bacterium | reverse complement strand
GCACCGGGTTGAAGCGCGAAGCGAAGGCCTCCAGGCAAGTGAGCCCTGTCTCGTCGCGCACCGCCGCCAGCTGCCGCGCCTCCGCCGCGTCCACCGTGATCGGCTTCTCGCACAGCACGTGCTTGCCCGCGCGCAAGGCTTTGATGCTCCACTCTGCGTGCAGGCCGTTGGGCAGCGGAATGTAGACCGCCTCGATCTCCGGATCCGCCAACAGCGCCTCATAGGAGCCGTACGCCTTCGAGATGCCGAACTGCTCTGCCGTGGCTTCAGCCTTGCTCAAGCTGCGGCTCGCGATGCCCGTCAGCGTCGTCAGCGCGGCGTCCTTCATCGCCGGCATCACCTGATTGATCGCAATCGCCGCACACCCCATCACACCCCATCGCACCGGTTTCTCGTTCATCGAACCTCCTTTCGGACCGCGGGCAGCCTGCCCGCCTCCCTCCCCCACCAACAATGCACAACCGGAAAGGGAAGACCTCTACCCTTCTATCACAATCGCCGCGTGGATGCCCACCCGCGCCAGCGTCACCTTCAGCATGCCATCGTCGTAGGTCCACGTCAAGGGCGCCTCCTCAAAGGCGAGGCGCACCGCTCCCGGCACGGTGGCGCGCTCGATAAGAATCTCCAAAGGACCTATGGGCATGATCTCATCGACGGCGCCGCTGTTCGGCACATTCGGCAGCCCCGAGGCCCGGTTGATCAGGTGAACCAGCGTCATGCCGCCACGCCGGCGCAGGATTATGTCGACGCACGTGGGTACCCGAGCACGGATCGGCAACGGGCCGACCAACCGTGCTATCACCTCACCGACGAACTCGCGCACCAGCGGATAGCGGTTGCGGTCAAAGTGCCGGAAGAGCTCATAGGGGATCAGCGCGACGGCGCCCTCACCGACCCTGTTGAGCGTCCACGCCGGCGTCGCCGGCAACCGTTCATCGAGCAGGTCGCTTGTTCCCAGCCGCCCGATCCCCTCCGCCGTGGTCGTCCTGACGCTCTTCCACCGAGCGCTATAGACGGGTGCCGCTCCGTGGCGGAGGGGCACGTGGTAGGTCGCCGGTCCCTCGACCTCCCTACCTCGCACGCCGAGGAAGGCCTCACCGAAGCGCTCGACCACACCCGCACCGCTGAGCAGCAGCTTCCCACCCCCTTCGACGTAGCGCTTGAGCTCCGCGACCATCACGTCCGACATCTCATCCTGCTCCGGCGCGACCACCACCGGAAAGCGCTCGAGGTCCGGCAACAGCGCCCACTCGTCGAGGATATCCACGTGATAGGCGTTCTCCAGAAGGCTATAGGTGGCGCCCTGAACCGCATTAGGGTCCACGCCCCACATCAGGTTGACACCCCGGCGCTGCAGCACGTGCGCCTCCGAGTGGAGCACCGCCACCTGCGGGATCGTCTCCGTCCCCTCACAGAGCACGCGGCGCGCCTTAACAAACGCCGCGACCTCACCGATTGCCCGCATCCGCCAGGGAATCAACTGCCCACTGCGCACGCTGCCGGGGTTCTCGTAGACCTGCACGTTGCCGCCCAGCGCCAGCGTTACCGCGGCCTCCTGCTGCAGCATCTGGACGGGCTTGAAGCTCCACGGTGAGGTCGGATCACCCATCCCGTGTGAGCAGTAGAAGGACCACAGCATGATGTCCCACGGCTTGCCTCGGGTGCTGATGAAGCGCGCCTCACAACGGCTGGCATCCAGTCCCCAGACCCAGGTGTTGTCGCCGCTGATCCAGTCGGTCGCCGCCACGGGCGGACCGGGATTGCGGAAGGTCTGTAGCCAGTTGGAGCAGACCAGGACGCCCGGCTTATGCGCGTGGACGGCATCGGCATAGCGGTTCACGTAGGCGTAGAAGCTATCCAGTGCAAAGGTGATCCACGTGGGCCAGTTCGGGTCGTCAGGATCCGTCGGAGGCTCTGCAATGCCCGTCTGCTCGGCGAACGCCGCACGGCAGCGCTCGCAGTAGCACGGCTGCGACGCCCACAGGTCCCCGTCCACCCAGAAGCCGTCAACGCCGTAGCGATCGATCAGCTCCAGCAGCTGTGGGATCATCAGCCGGTCGAGGTAGTCACTGCGCGGACACATCCGCTCGGGCGTCGCCGCGCCCTTGGTGGTGCCGAAGGGTGCGCCGCTGTGCGTGCCGTCCGCGTCCACCTGGGTCCACTCGGGGTGTTTC
>CAZYYC010000523.1:0-2179 GCA_964650935.1 uncultured Anaerolineales bacterium | reverse complement strand
TGGTCGGACGACCCAAGGTGCTGATCTTCGACGAGCCGACCTCGAACCTCGATCCGCCGGCGACGGCGGCGATCTTCGACGTGATCGCGCGCGTGCGTGAGACGGCAGCGCTGACGGTGATCGTGATCGAACACAAGACGGAGTATCTACGACGCTTCGAGCCACGGTGGATTCGGGTCGATGGGGGCATGGTTGCCGAAGCGGATCGCCCGCCGATGGCGATGTGGAGGGCGGTGCGACGCAAGGGGGTCGATGGTGCGGGCCGGGTGGGTCACGGCGACACGGTGGCGCGGCTCGACAGGGTATCTGTCGGCTATGGTGGAGGCTGGGTCTTGCAGGACCTGAGCCTCTCGCTCAACGCGGGCGAGTTCGTGGTGTTGATGGGCGATAATGGTTCGGGCAAGAGCACGCTACTGCAGAGTTTGGTGGGCTTTCTGAAGCCCGTGCAGGGCCGAGTCGAGATCCTGGGGTACGACACGCAGCGCACGCCGATCTCGCAGCTCGCCCGTTACGTGGGGTATCTCTTCCAGAATCCCGATCACCAGCTCTTTGGCGACACGGTCTGGGAGGAGGCGATCCTCGCCCCGCGCAACTTCGGCATGCTGGACGATGGACGGCGCGCCGAGATCGAGCGCTGGGTCGAGCGCGTAGGGTTGCAGGGGCGGGAGGCCGATCCTCCGTTTCGACTGAGCTATGGACAGAAGCGTCGACTCAACCTCATCTCGGTGCTGGGGCACGCGCCGCGGCTGCTCCTGCTGGACGAGGTGCTGATCGGTCAGGATCCGGGTAACGCGGCCTTCGTGCTGACGCTGCTGCGGGAGACCGCAGACCGGGGCGTGGGGGTGCTGTTGGTCAGCCACGCGCCCGAGGTGGTCGCGACCTACGCGGACCGCGTGCTCTTTCTGAGCGAAGGACGCGTGGTGGTGGATGCCGGGCCGGACGAGGCGTCCGTACAGCTCGCGGCGTTGGGGTGCTGGGCCTATGTCGGGTCGGCGGAGGACATCCCCCAGAGGCTTGCTGACGGAGGGGAAGGATGAGCCGGCGGTGGACGCGGATTTCCTATGTGCCCGGCGCGACGTGGTTGCACCGGATGCACCCCGTCGTCAAGGCCGCCTGGCTGATCTGCGGCTCGGTCGGCGTCTTCGTCGTTCGCTCTCCTTGGGTAGTGCTGGGCGTGCTCCCGGCACTGGGCGCGCTGTGGGGTTGTCTGTCGCCGGGGCACGTTCGCGGGCTGCGGCTGGCGGTCTGGACCTCGGTCGTGCTGGCGGCCCTGCAGATGGTCTTTCATCGTGAGGGGATCCAGTGGGTCACCTTGGGGCCGCTGCGTCTGACCGATGCGGGCGTGCGTGCGGGTCTCTACGTCGGCGCCAGGTTTCTTGATGTGGTGCTGCTGAGCTATCTCTTCGTGCTGACGACCGAGCCGAACCTGCTGGCCTATGGGCTGATGCAAGTCGGGCTCCCCTATCGATTCGGCTTTGCCCTGGTCACAGCGCTGCGATTGGTGCCTGTCTTCGAGAAAGAAGGAGAGACGGTCTATCGCGCCCAATTGGCCCGTGGCGTCGCCTATGATCGCTCGGGGCCGCGGAAGTGGTTGGTATTCGCCCGCCAGTTCTTTCTGCCTTTGCTGGTTTCAGCGTTGAGCAAGGTGGATGCGATGGCGGTCTCGATGGAGGGGCGTGGGTTTGGGCAGTATCCGCGCCGGACCTTTCTGCGGGAGGTGCGCTTCTCGCATGGCGACGGCTGGGCAGTGGGTGCACTTGTCGCGGTGGTAGCAGGTTTGGTGGTCTACGTGGTGGGAGTTTAGGAGGAGGCAAGATGACGAGAACTCGTTGGCTGGTGGTTGCTCTGGTCGTGGTGGCCTTGGTGGCGGGCGGGGTGGGCATTGTGGTCGCTTCACTGCGCCCTGCACCGGTGCGGGCGCTGACTCATTATCCGCTCGAGTTGCTGATCGAAGAGGCTGCTACGATGAGCGACTGCGCTGAATGTCACGACACGGCAGAGTTCCACCGCTGCTCGACCTGTCACGACGAGCACGGATCGGCGACGCTCAGTGGGATTCCCTTCTATGCCGTGGTGGCTTTCGAGGGAGATGTGCCGGCGCCCGGCTATGTCTATGTGGATGATGTTGTGCCTTATCTTGATCATCCGACTACCTATGTGTCGCTGCGGGAGTTCCTCG
>CAZYYC010000522.1:0-2191 GCA_964650935.1 uncultured Anaerolineales bacterium | reverse complement strand
GCCTACAATCACCCCCAATGGCGGTTCGTACACCGACTCCGTCCAGGTTACGTTAGCCCCAGAATAAGCGAAGGTGGATGACTTTTCGAGCCTCGGAGGCGTCAAGGGCGGCTGGCCGGGTGATGCGACGGACGACTTGTGTGCCAAGCGATCGCGGCGATTGGGCAAGGTTGGTTGTCGCGGGTGAGAATTGCGATTTCTGCGCGAACGGAGAGCGCCGGCCCCCGACTTGTGCACTATGCATGAACGGCGGAGCGCTATGAGAAGGTGAAGCACTGCAGGCGTTGCGACGCGATAATGAGATGATCGACGAAGCGATGGCATCCGGCGAGGTACACTTTGGCGCGTCGACCACTTTGGGTGATGCGTGCGGCCACGTAGACGAAGGCTTGGCGGAACCACTTCCATTCCCAGCGGCTGGTCTCCTTGGGAAGGGCGAGCAGGCTCAGCCAGGCCCGCAGGCACCAGGCGAGTTGGCCGGCCATGAGGAAGGCGCTGTTGGCCAACAGCTCGCCGGTGGGCATGCGGAGGGCGGCGATGCCGTTTTTGGCTTGCTCGATGATGTTCTCCTGGTCGCAGCGCCCGTAGGCGAAGCAGAGCACCTCGGCGGCATTCATCTCGCGGGGGGGAATGTTGGTGATGATGAAGCGGTAGACATAGTCGGCGTAGAGGAACTGCTGGCCCTGGTGGGTTTCGATAAGCTGGCGTTTTGCCACCACGCGGAAGGTGCTGCCAATGAGGCCGAACTCCTTCAGGCCGCCGGGGATGGTGTAGTTGAATTCCGCCGCCCACTGCTCGATGGTGCTCAACGTCTTGTAGCCGCGTTCGCAAGCCTTGCGAGCGCGGACACGTTCACGTTTTCGTCGGGCCTTGCGTCGAGGATTGGTGGCGGCGACCTTCTGAGCGGTGTGAGCGGAGAAGGGAATCCACGCGGATTCCGGCAGATTTGCGGCCATTTCCTTGAGGTTGGCATAGCTGTCCATAACCAAGGCGAAGCCGGCGTGACGATGCACGCACTCGGCGATGATGGCCTTCTGATAGAAGGCGCTGTCGCCGCGGACGTAGACCTTGCCGAAGTGGCGTTGCACCATGGGCAGCACTTCCTTCAACGCTGCAGCAGCACCGTCGGCACTGCTGGCGTTGCCGGGACGATTGAGGGTACGCAGCAGTTCGCGGGTCTCGGCCAGGGTCAGCAGCAAGGGATGGTAGGACCACTTGCCGGTGTAGGAGAAGTCGGCGCCCTGCTTGCATTCGCCGTAAACGGGCTTGATGGTCGAGTCCATGTCGATGGTGGCCACGCCCTTACGGGCGTTGGGCATCTGCCGCCAGACCTTCTCGCGAGCCTGGTCGATGACCTGCTGGAAGGCGCGCAGGTTCGAACGGTTGAACCGGCGCAGGAAGTCGCCGGCAGTGCTCGGGTCGGGAATGCGGCAGGCCCCGGTCAGATGCTTGACCGCGTCGGAGTGCTGCAGGTTGGCGATGTCCTCGATGCACAAGCCACCGACGTACTGGTTGTACGCGTGGGTGAGCAGATGGTCGGACTCAAAGTAGGGAAGATTGAGCTTCAGCAGATGCATGGACGCGTTGATGTCCCGGTCGATGCCCAGCCGCATGGCCAGATCGTGAGCCAGGGCGAGGCCGCCGTACGGCGTGACCTCCCCTCGTTCCTGGATCGCCACGCGGACCTGACGGTTGCGGATCACCGGCCGCAGGTCGCCAGGCCACAGCATGGGCTGGTCCTGATGCCGCTGAATCTTGCGAGTTCGTGGACGCTGGCGAACTCGACGGGATCGGGTAGAATGCTGCATCTGAAAGGCCTCCTTGCCTGCGAACTACTGTCCTTGCCAAAGACACAGTATATCACGGCTTGAAGGCCTTTTCTTATGCGCGAAGACAGTTGCACTCGCTTATTGTGGGGCTAGGTTCTGACCATGCCAAGAACAGCGAGAGTAGCTCCGGGCGGGTGGGTGTATCACGTGCTGAACCGGGCGGTGGCTCGGCTGCCTTTGTTTCGCAAAGAAGAGGACTACGCTGCTTTCGAGCGGGTGCTGCTGGAGGCTCAACAGCGACATCCGACGCGGATTCTCGCGTGGTGTCTCATGCGCAACCACTGGCACTTCGCAGATCGAAACGGGGACGTAGCTAGCCCCAGAATAAGCGAAGGTGGATGACTTTTCGAGCCTCGGAGGCG
>CAZYYC010000521.1:0-2200 GCA_964650935.1 uncultured Anaerolineales bacterium | reverse complement strand
TACCTCATCTGGTACGGCAATCAGGGCAATCGGGCCGCCCCCGTTCTGATCACCGAGACGATCCCGGCGGGTCTCAGCTTTGAGTCTGCCCGATGGGGTGGTGGTCAGCCGGGTGAGAACGAGCCTCTCCCGTCGGAGACCGTCGTCGGCGATCAACTCGTCTGGGATCTGGGTGAGCTGCCTGTCAACGGCAGCCGTTGGTTCCATGTCCGGTTCAACATCGATAGTTCGCTCCAGCTGGGCACCGAGATCGCTAACTGTGTCGCGCTGGGCGGCGATGACGAGGAGAGCACGCCGCAGGATAACCTCAGCTGCCATACCGAGATCCTCCATGCGTCCGGGCCCAACCTGCGTGTGAGGAAGGAGCACGGGTGGAACGGAGAGGGGCAGTTAGGGTATCGCGTTCGCTTCCACAACCTGGGCGATCAGACCATCTCAGATGTCTGGATCACGGACACGCTGTCGGACGGTACCGACTGGGATGGCTGGTGGGACCTCATGCAGGTCGATAGGGATCGGATCGTGGAGGAAGCGCTCGACAGTGACGTGCTGGCGTGGCGCTTCTCGGCATTGGACCCGGGAGAGGCTGGGTATCTCGAGTTCAACGCCAACCTGACCGCTGCCCCGGCACCGATGCAGTGGTTCACCAACACGGTGGAGATCACCCTCTCGCCGGACGAGACCGATATCACTGATAACGTCGCTGAAGATGTCGCCTTCAGCGGCGGCGAGGTGCGCCGCGCTGAGATGTGGCTGGGCACCGATCACGCCAACATGTGGGGCGAGGGCGTGCCGGGCTCAGTGACCATCACGACTGCCTACACACAGGTCGTGGTCACGGCGGACCCCGGATGTAATGGATGCTGGAACACCGAGGGCGATCTGGGCCCCATCTGGCCTGGCGATACGGTGACCGTGGAGGCCGGTAGTGGTGCTCAACCCGTGATCATCGTCGTTCCCGACCCCTTCGACGTTGCGGCTGATTCCGCGAGTGACAGGGTGTGGGGACATATCGCCGGGGCGGCGAACCAGGTGATCCAGGTGGAGGGATACTGGCCTGGTGGACATCGGGACAGTTCGACCGATGCCGCCGGCGAGTTCAGCGTTACCTATCCCGACGTACCGCGTGGGGCTGAGGGTCACGTCCGCTATCAGACCACGATCGACTACGCAGAGGTGATGTTTCACCGCCGCTTTCGATCACCCGACCTGCTCGTCACGGTGGACTATAGCCAAGACAGCGTCGATGGTACCTATGAGCCCGGGCACACCGGATGGATCACCTTGACCGGCAGCATTGATACGGAGATCAAAGCCACCATCGAGGTGACCACGGAGATGTGGCCCTGGTGGGGGGGCAACAGCGGCTTCTCGACGCACCATCATGCCTGGTTCCCCTCATCTCCTGACATCCAACCGGGTGACTTGGTCGAGGTGACCCTCGACAACGGCGAAGCCACGACCGTGCAGGTCGGCACGATCGATGCTACCCTGGATGTGGACGCTGACGTCGTGGAAGGAACGCTTAACGTACCATGGTTCTCCGACGGGCTGTTGGTGAGGTGCGAGATCCATGATGTGCCGGATGCACCGGCTATCGAGGTCCCTGATGTCAGTCCCCGCGGCGGTGTTTTCAGCTGCGACTTCAATGGTCAGTGGGATATCACGCCTGGACAGAATGTAGTGGTCGTCTACACCGAGCCGGATGGCGATCGCGTGCAGTTCCGTCCCGCGAATCCCGCGCCGCATCTGCGCGTGGAGAAGTGGTTGGAGGGCGGCAGCCTGGGCGAGGGGGGCAACGCTGCCTTCATCATCCGGTACTACAATGAAGGTGATGCGGATGCTGAGGATGTGGTCATTACCGATACCTTGCAGGGCCTTATCTACCTCGCGGATACCGCCCGCTTTGCCGCGGCCACTGGGACCCTCCCCAGCGGCGATGCCTATGTATCGTGGGACTTGGGGACGGTTGCGGCGGGCGACGGCGCCTCCTTTTCTGTCTTTGCCGAGGTCGATGCGGCAGCCGGCGGCTGGGTGACCAATACCGCCGAGATCACCACCAGCCATGCCTTCGATCGAGGGGAGGTGTGGGAGAAGGTCAGCGAATGGAGCGGTGAGGTGCAGCCCAATGATGCCCGACTCAACGTGGGCAAGTGGGCCTGGACCGGAGATCCGGCGCCCGGCCACGACGTTGTCTTCG
>CAZYYC010000520.1:0-2205 GCA_964650935.1 uncultured Anaerolineales bacterium | reverse complement strand
AGCGGTGGTTTTGATCTGGTGTATATCGGTAATCGGGGGCTCCCAACCAAAGCGCCGGCGCGCACGGCTCGCAGCCGCCACCCGGTGGGCGCCGGCCCCCGGCCGGCGCGCCACAACCTGCTTGGGAATCGCCTGACCGATCACCCGCTCTGCCGTCTCAATGACCTCCCGGACCGAATAGCCGGCGCCGTTCCCAAGGTTGCAGATCAACTCAGGATAGGCCTCCAGCGCGTCGAGGGCCAGGATATGCGCCGCCGAGAGATCGAGCACGTGCACGTAATCGCGGATGCAGGTGCCGTCCGGCGTCGGATAATCCGCACCGTAGATGTAGACGCGCTCACGCTGCCCCAAAGGCACCTGCAATACCAACGGGATCAGGTGCGTCTCGGGCCGGTGCGCTTCGCCACGATCCGGCGGCATGGCACCCGCAGCGTTGAAGTAGCGCAGCGCTGCGTAGCGGAGTCCATGGATCTTGTGATACCATCCGAGGGTATCCTCGATCATGCGCTTCGTGTGCCCGTAGACGCTGACCGGTCCAATGGGATCGTTCTCGGTGAGTGGGGTGTCCTTACTCACATAGACCCCGGCGGTGGAGGAGAAGACCAGCTTGGTGACACCGTGGGCCACCGCGGCCTCGATCAACGTCATACTGCCCATCACGTTGTTGCGGAAGAAGCTGCCCGGCTCGACCATCGAGATGCCTGCCTCGATGAAGGCGGCAAAATGGATGATCGCGTCATACGCATCAGCGCCCAAGACAGCATCCAGCGCGGACCGGTCCAGGATATCGCCTGCGACAAAGCGTGCCTGTGCCGGGATCGCCTGCCGGTACCCCTTGATCAGGCTGTCGTAGACCGTCACTTGATGTCCGGCCTCGAGCAACTGTGCCGTGACGATACTACCGATATACCCCGCTCCCCCCGCCACGAAGACCCTCATGATCCCCCCTCGAACGGCAACGTTATGTAAGTCCCTTTGGCCAACGACTCAAGTCTAGCCCAATGCCCCAGTAGCGCAAAAGCGTAGCGACGCACTCGGCGGACGCTGCAGCCTCATAGTCCACCAGGGAGGACACCAGGTTAGGAAGCTGCCCATACACGCCGGCATCGATCTCGGCCACCACCGTCTCGAGCGCCTCAATGGACACCTTCATTCGCTCTGCGAAGACCTTCGACGTCTGAATTTTGGTCGGGTCCACCAGTTGCTCGACGAGCCAATCACGCCACGCCAGCAGGGCCGAGCTCGTGGCAAAGGGCAACCACCCATCCGGCGTCACGCCGCACAACGCGGGCACCAGATGGGGCACGCTGCGCAGCTGCTCGTAAGCCTCCCAATCCAGATGCACGCGCAGGGCGTTGTGATGGAGGTGGTAGGCAAGATGCTCAGCCCCCAGGGGACCATCCCGGTAGCAGGGAATGAAGATATCCCGAGCCCAGATCTCATCCCAGACCAGATGCACCAGGTAGCCGCTCACAAAGGCCGCGTGCGCCGGCGAGAGCTGCTCGGGGTTCACCAGCTCGGGGCAGGCCATAAGGAAGCGCTCCGCGGCTGAATGCTCGTGGGGCTCCGACAGGCGATAGAAGTGGGTTGCCACGCGAGGCTGCCCGGTGATCACCTGCACATCGCCCGCCGTACTGCCGAAGAGGAAGGCGCCCCGCTCATCGTGCAAGGTGTGCAGAACTGCCGGCGGAAGGTCGGCAGTGTCGAGTAAGCGCTGAGCATAGATCAGGTGTTGGAATGGCGTCGGCACAGAGGCGATTCTAGCAGCGTGCAGCTGTGGAGCAAGCCCGCGGCGCGCAAGGCGCGTCGGAACGCTCCGGCATGCCTTTGTGCGCTGCTCGTCAGATGAGAGCCTGCTGCCAGTCCACCTACCAGCGGGCGCGGTGCTCCTCGGCGAAGCCGATCAGGTCGCGGACCTCGATCGTCTCGCCTTCATCGGTGATCACCATCCCACTGTAATGGCCGAACATCTGATGCACTTCACTATCGATGATCCCGAGCTTGGTCGTCGCCACCCGTTCCTTGAACGGTGTGAAGAGCAGACGAAGGCGTCCCTCCTTGTCGGCGAAGGCCCAGGGCTTCATGTAATCTCCCGAGACGTAGTCAAATGCTACCTGCTCCAGCTTGTGAATGCAATGGTCCAGGACGAGGGCGTTTTCGCCGGCTTTGGAGAGGTCGCCGAAGCCGCGCCCCAGGTTGAGACCG
>CAZYYC010000519.1:0-2228 GCA_964650935.1 uncultured Anaerolineales bacterium | reverse complement strand
CGTGAGGAGCATCCCGAGGGCGATCAAGGGTTCGGCGTCACCTTCGTGCCGACCCTGGTCGCGGCCAATAAGGCCGATGCACCCGAGCAGGACGAGGACGTCGAGGTGTTGCGCGAGCTCCTCGGCGAGACCTGGCCCATCCTCCCCATCTCGGCCACGACGGGGCGCCATGTGGAGGCCTTCAAGTGGACCCTCTTCGATCTCCTGGGCATCATCCGCATCTACGCCAAGCCGCCGGGCAAGGAGGCCGATCTGACCGCACCCTTCGTGATGCACCGGGGCGGCACGGTAGAGCAGTTCGCCGCGAAGGTCCATCAGGACTTCGTCGCCCGCCTCAAGTCGGCGCGCGTCTGGGGCACCGGCGTCTACGACGGACAGCCCGTGGCCCGCGATCACATCCTCCACGATGGCGACATCGTCGAGCTGCGCACCTAGACCTGACCGGGTCCATAGCCCTGCACCCCAGCGTTCAGTGATCAGTGATCAAGGAGACAAGGATGGCTTCCGAAATCCGCGGCACGCAGTATCTCACGTCCGAGTGGTCCTACACCTCGACCCACCCCTATACCGATCCCTTCAACGAGGTCGAGCTCGACGTTCTCCTCACCCACAGCGACGGGACGACCTACCGCGTCCCGGCCTTCTGGTCCGGCGAGCAGAGCTGGCGCGTCCGCTTTGCCCCGCCCCGCCCCGGTCGCTACGCGCTCCGTACCCACTGTTCCGACTCCGACAACCCCGCGCTGCACGATCAGGTCGCGACCCTGATCGCCGAGCCCTATGCGGGCGACCACCCGCTGCTCCGCCACGGCCCGCTGCAGATCGCCCCCGATCGCCGCACCTTCGCCTTTGCGGACGGTACGCCTTTCGACTGGCTGGGCGATACCTGGTGGATGGGACTCTGTGCCCGCCTCTCGTGGCCCGACGACGTTCAGCGACTGATTGCCGACCGGGTGGCGAAGGGCTTCACGCTGATTCAGATCGTCGCCGGCCTCTATCCCGACATGCCCGCGCTTGACGAGCGTGGTGTCAACGAGGCAGGCCTCCCATGGGCGCCCGACTTCGCACGCATCAACCCCGCCTACTTCGACATGGCCGACCTGCGCATGCGCGAGCTCATCCGCTGTGGCCTGATGCCCTGCATCGTCGGCTGCTGGGGCTACTATCTGCCCCTGCTGGGGATCGAGCGGATGAAGGCCCACTGGCGCTACCTCATCGCCCGCTGGGGCAGCTACCCCGTGATCTGGTGCCTGGCAGGTGAGGGGGCGATGCCCTACTATCTCTCCGCGGATCCCGACCGCGATCGCCGGGCGCAGATCGACGGCTGGACCGAGCTCGCGCGTTACGTCCGCGCGACGGATCCCCATCACCGGCTGATCACCATCCACCCGACCCAGGTGGGCCGCGACCAGGTCGCCGACGACACCGTGCTCGACTTCGATACGCTGCAGACAGGGCACGGCGGCCACCCGAGCGCCGCCAACACCGTCAGGCAGGTGCTGGCGGGCCGCGAGCGCCAACCGACCATGCCCGTCGTCGTGGGCGAGGTCAGCTACGAGGGCATCCTGCACGGGACCGGCGACGAGATCCAGCGGCTCACCTACTGGACCGCCATGCTCTCGGGCGCTGCCGGCTTCACCTACGGCGCCAACGGACTCTGGCAGGTCAACACCCGCGAGGTGCCCTACGGCCCCTCCCCGCACGGCGCAAGTTGGGGTGACACTCCCTGGGAGGAGGCCCACCGTCTACCCGGCAGCACCCAGATCGGGCTGGCACGCCGCTTCCTGGCGCGCTATGGAGGGCGGCGTCTCGAACCTCATCCCGAGTGGGTCGAGCCTACCGGCTCTGCGGAGAACATCGATGGCCCCTTCGCTGCCGGCATCCCCGGCGAGGTACGCATCATCTACTTCTACCAGCCGATGCTGCCGTGGGCCCGCGTCACCTATCGGGTCCGGGACTTGGAGCCCGACGTAGTCTATCAAGCCGCCTACTGGAATCCACGCGACGGCAGCCGCCACGACCTTGGCCCCGTCGCGCCCGACGCCGACGGCTCGTGGCCGATCCCCGTCTCACCGACCATGAGTGACTGGGTCCTCATCCTGGAGCGCAGCCAGGCGCGCACCCCGGTCCAGGCTACCCCGTAGCGCATGCCGCTCGGACGCGGTGCTCCGGCTTACACCCCGGTCCAGGCTACCCCGTAGCGCATGCCGCTCGGACGCGGTGCTCCGGCT
>CAZYYC010000518.1:0-2272 GCA_964650935.1 uncultured Anaerolineales bacterium | reverse complement strand
CTCACAGAGGGCCTGGCAAAACGCGTAACCTTCCACCTCAAGCCGCAACCCTTCTTTGTCTCCGACGCCATGCCCGCCGACATACGCCACATCATCGACCATCTCAACGGAGGGCCCGATGATGACCTGACCCGACTCGCGACCAGGCTGAAGGATGCCCTGGCCACAGGGAGCCTGCGTCTGGAAACCGATCCCTTCTGGGCCACGAGCCTCTTCTTCTCAGAGCTCCCGACAGCGCTCAGCGAGCAGCTGGAGTATGCCGGCCTGATCATCCTGAAGGGCGACGTCAACTATCGCCGCCTGCTGGAGGACCGCCACTGGCCGCCAACCACCGATCTGGGAGGGGTCGCTGCGGGTTTCCCCCGGCCTTTCGTCGCGCTCCGCACCCTGAAGGGAGAGCTCATCGCGGGCCTTCAGCCGGGCCAGGCCGAGTCACTCGCGGCTGCCGATCCTGCGTGGCTCATCAACGGCAAGCGGGGCCTCATCCACCTGATCACAGACGAGGCTGAGTCACGACAGCCAACATCGAGCACGACACCGTAAGGAGAAATCAGCATGGACAAAACCCTGAACGATCAAGTCGCCCTGGTCACCGGTGGTGCACAAGGGCTCGGCGAGGCCATCTGCCGGCGCCTCGCTGATGAGGGCGCGCACGTTGTCGTCGCCGACATCAATCTTGAGGGCGCCCAGGAGACCGCAGCCGCTATCGCGGCAAGCACCGGTCGCCGGGCCATCGGCGTCAAGGCCGATGTGACCAACGAGGCGGAGGTCGCCGCGATGGTCGATCTGGCCGTGGAGACCTTCGGTAGACTGGATATCTGCGTCTCCAATGCCGGCGTGCTCATCTCAGAGGCCATCGACGAGTTCGCCGCCGCAAAGTGGCGCCTCGTCATTGAGGTCAATCTCGTGGGCTACTTCCTGGTCGCCAAGCACGCTGCCCGCGTGATGAAGGGCCGGCGCAGCGGCACCATCATCCAGATCAACTCAAAATCGGGCAAGAAGGGCAGCTACAAGAACTCAGCCTACGCGGCCTCGAAGTTCGGCGGCATCGGCCTCACCCAGAGCCTGGCGCTCGAGCTGGCTGAGGACAACATCCGTGTCAACGCCATCTGTCCCGGCAACCTGCTCGACTCCCCCCTCTGGGTCGACTCCCTCTACGCGCAGTATGCCAAGAAGTGGGGTATCACCGAGGCCGAGGTCCGGCAGCGTTACATCGATCAGGTGCCGATGAAGCGCGGCTGTAGCTACGAGGATATCACGAACGTTGTGGTCTTCTTGGCCTCCGATCAGGCCGGCTATATGACAGGCCAGGCCATCAACGTCACCGGCGGGCAGGAAATGCGCTAGACGGCCCACACATCAGAAGCCAAGCACCGGCGCGTCCAGGACTGGACGCGCCGGTGGCTTTTTCCCCAGACTTTCGCACAGACTTCTCCCAAGGGCTTGACAGAACTGTGATTATCGTGTATTATAGATAATGATTATCCAAAAGCAACGGATACTAAATAACTATGACTAACAACGAAGATCGCTATGAGGACATCGTCTCAACGATGCAGGAAGCCGGCTACAGGTTGACCCCGCAGCGATTGGCGCTGGTGCATCTGTTAGCGGAGTCGGACCAGCATCCCACCGCGGCCCAGCTCTACGCCGAGCTGCAGCAGCAGTTTCCGACGACGAGCTTGGCGACGGTCTACAAGACACTACACGTGCTGTGTGAGCTGGGTGAAGTGCAGGAAATGCACCTCGGGCAGGACGAGCACCGGTATGACGGTTCTGACAGGACAACACATCCGCACCTCATCTGCATCCAGTGTCACGAGGTGGTCGACGCGCCCGCGCGCTTGTCCGCCAGTCTGGTCGATGAGGTCGCCGTAGCTTCCGGTTACCGCATCCTCACCCATAACGTGGAGTTTTTCGGCTTGTGCCCTGTCTGCCAGGAGAGCACATAGGTCGCTAAGGCGCTTTCGGGAGAGAGACCTTTCCCGCGCAACCCATTGTATGTAGTTCACCCAACCCGATATGGAGGCAGTAAATATGGAAAGCAAAAACATCCCACTGATTGGCGACAAGTTCCCTAAGATGGAAGTCAACACCACCCACGGCAAGATGTCACTACCCGGGGACTTCAAGGGTAAGTGGTTCATCCTCTTCAGCCATCCCGGTGACTTCACACCGGTCTGCACGACCGAGTTTTACTCATTCCAGAAGCGCTACCCGCAGTTCCGCGAGATGAACACCGAGTTGATCGGGTTGAGCATGGATCAGGTCC
>CAZYYC010000517.1:0-2273 GCA_964650935.1 uncultured Anaerolineales bacterium | reverse complement strand
GCGCGACGAAGGCGGTGGCATCCACCTCCATCGTCTCGGTCACCGGCGCGGTGACGGTGTGGCTCTCGTGCATCCGCTGCGCGATCACGCCGCGGATGCCGGTGAGCGGCACCTCGGCCAAAGCCGGTGCGGCCTCGGGCACGGGTGCCGGAACGGGCGCGGCAGGGGCTGCCGCGGCGGCAGGAACTGCCGCTTGGACATCGGCCTTGGTGATGCGGCCCTGCGGGCCGGTGCCGGTCACGCCCTCCAGCGCGACCCCCAGTTGCTCGGCGACGTGGCGCGCCACCGGCGTGGCCTTGGGTACCATCGATAGATACGCCATCACGTCGCGTTCGACGATCCGTCCGTTGGGCCCGGTCCCGGACACCCGGGTGAGGTCCACACCCTCTTTCTCCGCCGCCTTGCGTGCGCGCGGCGAGGCAAAGAGCCGCCCGCCTTGCTGCGACTGTGCCGTCTCAGGCTCGGGCGCAGCGGTTGGCGCCTCAGACGGCGGCGCTTCAGCCTGGGGAGCCGCCGCGGGCGCGGCGACCGCCCCACCCTCCTCGAGCGGCTCGTCCTCGGTGCGCGTGATCAGGCCCACCACCGTCAACACCGGCACGGTCTCGCCCGCCGGGACCAGGATCTTGCGCAGGTAGCCCTTGCGCGTGGCCTCGACGTCGAGCACCGCCTTGTCGGTCTCCGCGGTGAAGAGCACCTCGCCGCGGTCCACCGCATCGCCCTCGGCCTTCAGCCACTCGACGATGCGGCTCTCCTCTACGGTCTGCCCCAGTTTGGGCAGCAAGATATCGTATGCCATGGCCCCTCCCCTCTACAGAATCCTGCGGACGGCGTCAGCGATCACGTCAACGTTGGGGATGTTGGCATCCTCGAGCGTTTCCGCCATCGGCACCGGGACATCCTTCGCCGAGACGCGCAGCACCGGAGCATCGAGCCAGTCGAAAAGCTCCTCCTGGATGCGCGCCGCGATCTCGCTGATGAAGGAGTTGGTCGGGTACGACTCGGTGACGCCGATCACGCGACCGGTCTTCTTCACCGAGGCCGCGATCGTCTCCATATCGAGCGGCTTGAGCGTGCGCAGGTCAATCACCTCGACGCTGACGCCCTCCTTCGCCAACAGCTCCGCCGCCTCCAACGAGCGGTGGACCATGCGCGAGTAGGTGATCAGGGTCACGTCGCTGCCCTCGCGCTTCACGTCCGCCACGCCGTAGGGGATGATGTAGTCCACATCGGCGTCGGGGACCGGGCCCTTGACGCCGTAGAGCATCTTGTGCTCGATGAACATCACGGGGTTGTCGTCACGGATCGCGGCCTTGAGCAGCCCCTTGGCATCGTAGGGCGTGCTCGGCATGACCACGTAGATGCCCGGGAAGTGGGTCCACAGCGACTCGAGCGACTGCGAGTGGTGCGCGGCGATGCTGCGCCCGGCGCCACCCTCGGTGCGCACCACAACGGGCACCCTGGTCTTGCCGCCGAACATATAGCGGTTCTTGGCGCCCTGGTTGGCCAGCTGGTCCATCGCCAACGGCGTGAAGTCGACGTACATGATCTCGACCATCGGGCGCATCCCGGCCATCGCGGCGCCGACCGCCGCGCCGGCGATCCCGGCCTCGGAGATCGGGGTGTCGAGCACGCGCTCGCCGCCGAACTCCTCAAAGAGCCCCCGCGTCGCGCCGTAGGCGCCGCCGTAGAGGCCGATGTCCTCACCCATCAGGAAGACGTCCTCGTCACGCAGCATCTCCTCGCGCATCGCCTCCTGGAGCGCCGTGCGATAGTCGATCTCGCGGGTGCCCTCGCCGCCCCGGCGCACGCGCTCGCGCAGCGCCTTCTCACGCGCAATGTCATCCGGCGTCCACACGAAGGGTGCGTAGACGAAGTCCTCCAGCTCCTCGGCGGGCGGCATCGGCGAGGCCAACGAGAACTCGGTCGCCACGTCGATCGCCTGCTCCATCTCCGCCTCGACGGCGTCGACCTCCTCCTGTGTCGCCAGCCCCTCGGCGACCAACAGTGCCGCGAGGTTGGGAATGGGGTCACGCGCCTTCCACTCGGCCTCCTCCTCTCGGGTGCGGTAGGCGCGGGGGTCGGAGCGGGAGTGACCGTACCAGCGGTAGGTCTGCGTCTCCAGGAGATAGGGGCCCTTGCCGCTGCGAGCGTGCTCAACGGCGCGGCCCACGGCCTCGCGGACCTTCAGCACGTCCATGCCGTCCACCACCTCGTTCTCGATGCCGTAGGCGCAGCCGCGCCCGGCGAGGTCGAGCTTCCCCACCGCCTTCTTG
>CAZYYC010000516.1:0-2277 GCA_964650935.1 uncultured Anaerolineales bacterium | reverse complement strand
CACCGGACACGCGATCTCATAGGTAGTCAAGGGCAAGAAGGCCTTCAGCCAGGCCTCGATGGCCTCGCGCGGCTCTCCAAGCGGCAGCGGGCCCGCCATCGACTGTCCCTCCCGCCGCGGCGTGTAGAAGAAGTGCTCGCTCGCCCGATCCGCGAAATAGCTCGGCGGCAGATTCACGGCCAGATAGACCGTCAAGACGGAGTCGCCGCCGTGGCTGTCCTGAAGCGCCGTGTGGCGCAGCCGGATAGTTTGCTTGGTTGGTTCGTCGTCCATCGCGTCGAGATCCAGTGCGCGGTAGAGCGCCTTCTGATCTGCCGCCCAGATGAGGTTCCGATAGGTATGTCTCTTCCCTTCGGCATCGCGGATGCACCTGCTGCTCGGGTCGACGGAGACCACCTCCGTATTAGGTGCGATCGTACCCTGGTGGGAACGGACGAACGCCTCAAGCTCCCGCGCAAGGGTGCCGTTGCCCCCGAGGGGATAGTGGTAGTCTAGGTAGAGCGTGAAGTAGCTGAGCGCGAAGAAGGCGGGGGTTTCTCGGAAGAAATGTTGTGTGATGACATCGAGCAGGCTCTGGTTCTGCGTGAAGCGCCGCAGGTAGTCGGCGACGGGCACTCTGAGCGCGTTGACCTTGCCGCTCGTCAGCGCATACTTGAACATCCACGGAAACACCACCTTGGCAAAGTACTCGCGGTCCTTCTTGGGGTCCAGGAAGATCGGATTATCGATGCCGTATTGTATGTCCATGTAGTGCGTAATACGCCGCATCTGCACCACGATCTCGGCGATCTCACGGCGGCTTTCGGGATAGAGATCGGAGAGCAGCGCCTGGTACTCCGCGATGCTGTCCAGCGAATCCACGCGCATGACACGATCCTCGATCCCGATGGTGATCTTGTTGTGCACAAAGGGTATGTCCAGACCCAGGTCCTTGAGCATGGGAAACAGAATGCCCGAGTTGTCCAGCGCCCGAATCCCACCGTCGAAGACAAAACCGTCGCGCTCGAACGTGTTCACCAGGCCGCCACACGCGGGCTGCTTCTCACAGAGTAACGTCTGATACCCTGCTCTCGTGAGATAGGCCGCTGCCGTCAGCCCGGCGACGCCCCCCCCCACCACGATCACGTCATAGTTCATCATCGCCTCACATATCTAGACAGGTCACGCCACATCGGCAAGGCCGGTGAGCTCCTCACTGATTCTCCAGATCTGCTTCCCAACATCCCGGTTCATCACATAGGAAGCCGGCGGCTCGTCGGTGGTCAGGTTGAAGTACCTTCCGCTCACTGTGGCCATCTCCGGCGCTGCGGCGAGGTAATAGAGTGCTTCTCCGGCGATGGCAGGGTCTTTGAGAAATCGATTCACAACATGGTGCCGGTACCACCGATAGATGGGGCCGTTGTCCATCCCGATGGCCGTCTGGACTGCGCCGGGGTGCACTGCGTTGATGGTCACGCCGCTGCCCTCAAGCTGTTCCGCCAACTCCCAGGTCGTGAGCAGTTGCGCCACCTTGGACGCGCCGTAGCTCCACAGGCCATGATAGGGTCGCCTCGTCCAGGTGAGGTCATTGACGTTCAGTCCCCCGAAGCGGTGGCCATCGGAGTTGACCTGGATGATGCGCGATGGGGCACTGTGCTTAAGCCTGTCGAGAAGTAGCCGTGTGAGTAGAAACGAGGCCAGGTGATTGACGCAGAAGACCATCTCCAGGCCCTCCTCGGTCAGGGTACGACGCGTGCGATGCAGCCCGGCATTGTTGATCAGGACATCGATGCGCTCATAGCGTTCGAGGATCGCACCGGCAGCAGCTCTGACCTCCGCCAGCTTCGCGAAGTCCGCCAGCACCACGTCGATGGTTGCACCGTAGAGCGCCGACAGCTCCCGGCGGACCTGGTCCGCCTTCTCGCCGTTGCGGCAGGCCAGGACGAGATCCGCGCCACCCTGTGCCAGACGTTTCGCAGCCTCGTAGCCGACACCCGAGGTGGCGCCGGTGATGATACAGAGCTTCCCATCCATCCGTGCATGGGTCGTCTTCACCGGCATGCGGGCATTGGTGATAAAGATCAATTCGTCAGGCAACTTCATGGGGTTCGCCCTCACCCGAAGTAGCGGTGCATGAAACGCCGGTAGAGGCCCTGAAACCAGGGAATACCGTCGAAGATGTCCCCCCACAGGTCATAGTAGTCACGCTGCGCAATGATCCGACCGTCCTCAGCGAGCGTGAGCTTGGAGCAGCCGAAGATGGGGGAGCTGGGCCATCGTCTGAACATCATCGTCATC
>CAZYYC010000515.1:0-2330 GCA_964650935.1 uncultured Anaerolineales bacterium | reverse complement strand
CCGCCCATCCGGCACCGGCGGCGTCAAAGACCTGAGCCGCATCCGACCAGGTGACCCCGCCATCCTCGGAGGAGGTGACGTAGATGCCGCGTTCCTCGTTGAGCGGTACGGCGTAGATGGCGTGCAAGGGCCCGTCCGCTGCCGCGGCGAGGATCTGGGGGCGACGCCCCACGCCTAGCTCCGCCGTGGGGCCGGGAAGCGGGAGCGGCTCGTCCCAGCCGCCGGCAGCCTGCGCATCGCGAAGGAAGGCGCGACTGTAGAGGACCTGCCCGTTGGGGCCGTCGCTCCATACCGCGTGGAGACGCTCTTCGGTCGCTGCGATCGACGGTTCGACCGCGCTTCCCTCTGCAGAGCGCAACACCGTCGTCGCCCGGGTCCAACCGTTGCCGCCCCAACGCGCATAGCGGAGCACCTTCACCGTCTCGGAGGCTGACGCCGGCTCGGCCCACAGCGCGTGGACGGTCCCCTCGGGGTCTACCGCCAGGGCGGCGAGATCGGGCTGTGCCGCGCTCTGGAGCAGGGCCTGTGGTAGCGACCAGGCGGCGGGGGGAGCATAGACGAGGTCGAGGGCCTCCAACCGGCTCTCGGTGGACCACACGTCACCATCCGCATCGACACCCACCACGATCAACGTCGTAGCTGGGGCTTCTGCGGAGGAGGGGGTTTCTTCCCCTGCTTCCTCTTCCTCCTCGTCCGCTATCGCCCGCACGAGCGCCGCGTCAAGCCCATTGAGATAGACCGTCGTCTCCGTATCCGGATCCGTGAAGCGGAACGAGAGGCGTTTGGGTTCTGACCATTCATCCCCATCGAAAGCGCTCAGGGTCAGCGTCTCCGTGCCGCGACCGTTGAGCAGGATGAGTTCGTCGGCATCGAGCAGCAGGCGTTCCTCCGCGATGGATGGGCAGCCATTCAAGCCCTCCAGCACCCGAGACGCCCCGGCATAGCGTCCCGCTGCGACATCGTCTGCCCACGCCTGGTAAAGCGCACACCCTCCGAGCGAGCTGGTTCCTTCCCAGAGCAGGAGCGGACGGTCAATCGATTCGCTCGAAGGCATGATGGCACGCGCGTTAACCGCCGGAGCCTCATCGCTGCCTACCTGCAGGGCGTCGCTCCAGCTGTCTCCGCCATCTGCCGACAGGGCGTGAAGGGCAATCCGCCTCTGTGGATCGTTCCAGGTGACCGCAGCTTGGTCCTCAGCGTTAGCGGTCATGCGCAGGGCCAGCTCTTCCGCCGATGCCACGCGGTAGTAGAGGGAGTCATGGACGATCTCCGCTCCCGTCCAGGTCGTGCCGCCGTTGCTGGACCTCCGGACGTAGATGCCTGAGGGCGAAGCCTCCGTATGGATATTGCGGGCATAGGCCAGATAGAGTGTGCTATCGCCCCCTTCTGTCAGCGCAAAGCTCACCGCCGATTCGGCGATAGCTCGCGCATCGGACCAGCTTGTTGCCCCGGCGGGAAGCCGGGCCAGCAGCAGGGGCGTCGCGCCGGTGTTCCTTTCGGGGGCGCCGAGCCAGAGCGCGTAAGCTCCACCATCGGCGGCGCCGATGATATGGGGCATCGCACCCAGTGGCGTAGGTCGTGATTCGCCTCCGGCGGCGGGCTGGTCGGTAGGCTCGGGTTCGAAGAGGGGGGTCTGCACCGGATCCGACCATTCGCCCACCGTTCTCTCCACCAGCATCAGCCCATCGAGGCTGTCCCACCAGACGACACGTGCCTCGCCGTCTGGTTGGGGCAACACTAGGGGCGCCGATGCGGCACCGCTCCGTGAGAGGTTGATGGGAGACGTCCAACTCTCCTCGCTTGTCTGCGCGCGCGTCTGGATCCGCAACTGCAAGACCAGCAGTGCTACAGCCGGGATGACGAGCACGCGCACGACCCGGACCGCACGGTCCCATGGCAAGCACGATCTACACAGAATGCTTCGGACACTCATAGCGGAAATCCCGTGATAGCTCCGTTCCGTGGCGGCACAGGCTCGAAAACTATGGACAGACGCGGACAGAAGCCTCCTAAGAAGCTACTGTCATTCTAATCAGCATCTGTCAGAGTTCGGTCAAGGAACTATTGGAGAACAGCTAGAGAGTCGAACGGAGGGGTGTGGCTACCCGAACGGGCTGAGCAGACGGTTGGCTCAATAGGGCCTGATGGGTCGCCGGGCATCACTCGGGCGTAGGTCTGCACGATCTAGCCGAAAAGCAATAACCTACTCTATGCTTGGTCACGACGTAGGTGGGGTTTGAGGGGTCATTCTCGATCTTCTGGCGCACATACCGGATGTAGACACCAAGGTATTGGGTCTCATCTGCATACTCGGGACCCCATACATTGGT
>CAZYYC010000514.1:0-2350 GCA_964650935.1 uncultured Anaerolineales bacterium | reverse complement strand
AGGTAGGCGTCTTCGCGACACCTCGCTTCTACTAAGGACAGGTGAACACCTATGACAGCTGAGAGGCACCTCATCATCATCGGCGCCGGGATCGGCGGCCTGAGCGCGGGCTGCTATGCCCAGATGAACGGCTACCGATCGACCATCTTCGAAATGCACCACACACCGGGCGGGGTCTGTACCGGCTGGCGGCGCCAGGGCTACACCTTCGACGGCTGTATGCATCACCTGACCGGCTGCTCGCCGGAGTCGCGCACCCACCGGATGTGGCGCGAGCTGGGCGTCATGCCGCGGCCCGTCCACTTCCCCGACGACTTGATCGGCATCGAGGACACCGAGGGCAAGCGCTTCATCGTCCACACCGACCTCGATCGGCTGGAGGCCCATATGCGGGAGTTGGCCCCCGCCGACGGCGAGGCCATCGCGGCGTTCGTCGGCGCGGCGCGACGGCTGACCCGCGCCCGGATGATGGACATGGTGATGGCCACGCCCTGGGAGATGATCGGCGCCCTCCCCTACCTGGGGCTGATGAGGACGTGGGGCAGCCTCACCACCGAGCAAGTGGGGGAGCGCTTCAGCGACGCCTTCCTGCGCCGGGCGATGGGCATGCTGCAATATGACTTCCCCGGCATCCCCGCCCTCATCCCGCTGATGTTCCTGGCGGGCTGCGCGACGCGCGATTTCGGCTGGCCCGAGGGCGGTTCGCTGCCCTTCGCGCGCGACATCGCGGACCGTTATGCAGCCCTGGGCGGCGAGATCACCTACCGCGCCCGGGTCGACACCATCCTCGTCGAGAACGACACCGCCGTGGGGGTGCGGCTGGAGGACGGCAGCGAACACCGTGCCGATGTTGTCATCTCCAACGCCGACGGGCGCACGACGATCTTCGACATGCTCGGCGGGCGCTACACCACGCCGCAGATCCGCGACTACTATGCCGCGCTGCCCCGCGAACAGCTGATGGGGCTGCACATCTCACTGGGTGTGGCCCGCGAGTTTCCCAACGAGCCCCATATGCTCGTGCTGTGGCTGCCCGAGCCGATTGTGATCGGCGGTCAGACCTGCGACCGGCTCGATATCGAGATCTTCAACTTCGCGCCTGAGATGGCGCCGGCAGGTAGGACGGTCCTGCAGGTCGTGGCGACGGCATCCTACGACCATTGGAAGGCGCTCTCGCCCGAGGCCTACCGCGCGGAGAAGGCGCGCGCTGCCGAAATGGTGATCACCTGTCTTGACCGGCGCTTCCCCGGCCTCGCGGAGCAGGTCGAGGTCGTCGATGTGGCGACGCCGCTGACCAGCGAGCGCTTCACCGGCAGTTACCGGGGCTACCAGGCGTGGCCCGTGCCCAACCAGGGCATGCTCGACGCCCTGATGGGGAAGGGCCTCAGCAAGACGCTGCCGGGACTGGCCAACTTTCATATGGTCGGACAGTGGGCCGGCGGGCTGGGACTGCCCAACGTCGCCGCAATGGGGCGGCGGGTCATCGCCGGGCTCTGCAAGGCCGACCGTCGGCGCTTCGTGACGACGATGGCCTAGTGGTTGTTTACTAGCTTCTGCGATCTGGCTAACGAACCACTGGTGGGGGCCCCGCCTTCCCTTGAGCATTGGACAAGAGGGAAAACAGGACTATCATCCCTATAATGCAGCAAGACGGCGCGGGCCTTCACAGCAAGGCCCGGTCGCAGCCTCGCTACGCGGGTCAGCCACGCTGACCATCATCATAGGCCGAACCGGCTCAGCCGGACGTCAGACGTCACATGCGTCCTCACCGCTCGTGGGGCCTGAACTACGGACGTCCGTTGCTGCTCTGCGGCTTGTCGGAAGGGGTTGCTATTGTAAGGAGGTAGAGGTATGAGGACCGGATCGTTGTCTCCCGCACTAAGTCCAAGTTTGATCGCGATGGGGCTGTTCGTCCTTGCGGTCGCGCTGCTGGCCCGGGATGTGCCCAGCTTCCCGGTACTCTCGAACGCGCGCATCGCCATCGCCATCGTCCTGATCGTGGGGATGGCCATGTGCGCGCAGGGTGGTATCGGGCCCGTGGCAGAGGCGAACGAGTGGGCCCACCCGCTGTCGATCGTCGGCTACGTTCTCGGGGTGCTGATCCTGATCGTTGCCGGTCTAGGCCTCTTCGGACGACCCGTGCCGTGGGTCACCGAGGCACGCAGTATTCCGTTGGCGATGGTGGCCCTGATGGGTCTGAAGGTCGTGGTGACCGTCGCCCACAGTCTGATGGGCTGAGGCCACAGCCGCCGCAGCTGACTCATCTTCAAACAGTGTGACGAGCTCGCTGCGCTGCAGTGTCAGCATGGTGGACCGTCATCAACTCTAACCGCAGTTCGAAAGAGCGAGG
>CAZYYC010000513.1:0-2351 GCA_964650935.1 uncultured Anaerolineales bacterium | reverse complement strand
GTCGGCGTGTTGATGGCCTACTCCCGCAACCTGACCGAACCGCTGGCCCTCTGCCTCGCGGCGTGGGGCGTGCTCCTCTGGCACCGCAGGCGGTACGCCGGCTCGGCTCTCCTGCTGGCGCCGGCTTTCCTCACCAAGGAGATCACGGCCCTCTTTGCCGCCGGCCTCGTCTGTTCCGCCCTGGCGCGGCGCGATCCCAAAGCCGCCTGGTGGCCATCGCTCGCGCTCCTCCCACTGCTGCTGTGGGAGGGCTACCTGACCGCTGCCTTCGGCCGGCTCCCCTTCCGCTCCGGCCCCTCGTTGGAGCCCGTCCTCGTCTCCGGCATCCTGCCCCACCTGACCTCCGATCCCGGTCGCCTCTCCGCCTTCCTGCTCGCCGGTCTGCCCGCCCTGCTGCTGCTTCCGATCTCCCTCGCCGTGCTCCGTACGCGGGGATTCCGCTCGCCCGCGCCGTGGCTGACGGCCTTCAACGCCCTCTTTGTGCTGCTGCTGCCGCTGAATGTCTACGACCATATCATGCACGCAGGTCGCAACGCCGGCGGGCTGCTCCTGGCCCTGGTCTTCCTCCTGCCGCTGCTCAACCGGCACCTGCGAAGGCTGGCCTGGGCCGGCGCCGTGCTGCCGACGCTCGTCTGGCTCATCCCCATTCTGAGATGGGCGCCCTGGTTGTCCCGGATCTGATTCACCTAGCGAAACGAGGCATCGTGACATCATCGAACCCAGCCATCAAGATCGCTGTGCTGACCGACATCCACTACGGCGGCCGCGGCGCCCTGACCGAGCGCCGCGGCGAGATCGCCGATATCCTCCTCCTACGGGCCGTCCACCGGCTCAACCGCCTGATCCGGCCCGATGTGGTCATCGTCCTGGGGGATCTGCTCGATGACGGCGATGCCGATGGGGCGCACGAGCGCCTCGTCGAGCTGCGCGCCATCCTCGACCTGCTGACCGCGCCCGCCCTCGTCCTGCCCGGCAACCACGACGGCGACCCCGAGGCCTTCTACCGTGTCTTCGCCCGCCCCCCCGACGTCGTCGATATCGCCGGTGCGCGCTTCCTGCCCTTCGTGGACCCCGAGGCGCCCGGCTACAACGCCACCCGCCGTGCACCGGACCTCGAGCGTTTCCGACAGGCGCGGTCCGACTTTGACGGGCCGCTCGTGGCGCTCCAGCACGTCTGCCTTGTGCCCCCGGAGCGCACGGACGTGCCCTACAACTACACCAACGCGCCCGCCGTCATCGCCGCGATGGCAGCGGCAGGTGTCGCCCTCTCCATCAGCGGGCACCACCACGCCGGATCACCCCTCATCCGCAACGCGACCACGAGCTTCGTCACGGCGCCGGCCCTCTGTGAGGCGCCCTTCCACTTCACCCTCATCCACCTGGCGGGCGACGCCGTGACCCATGAGACGCACCAACTGGCGATGCCCGCCCATCTCGGCCTGGTCGATCACCACGTCCACACCCAGCTCGCCTATTGCAGCGAGAACATGGACGTCGGTCGGGCGATCGCCCTGGCACGCGATATGGGTCTCGCCGGCATCGGCTTCGCCGAACACGCCGGGCAGCTCCGCTTCCCCGTCGGGCAGTACTGGGGCGGTGATTGGGGGCCGGTCGGCATCGCCGGAGCGCAGGCCGAGCACGACCGCATGGGCCGCTACCTGGCCCTGAAGGAGCGCTGGGCTGCCGACGACGTGCGCTTTGGCCTCGAGGTCGATATCGATGACCACGGTCACCTGCTGTTGCAGCCCGGGGATCGGGAGAGCGTCGACCACCTCATCGGCGCCGTCCACCGGACACCGCACAGCTCGCAGCGCCCACCCTCGCCGGAGCTGCTCGCCGACGAGTTTCTGGCGCTCACAGCCGAACTGATCGCCTCCGGCATCGACATCCTCGCCCACCCCTTTCGCCTCTTTCGACGCGCGGGGTTGACGCCGCCCGCCCACCTCTACCGTCCGGTCGCAGAGCTGCTGCGCCGGCACCACGTGGCGGCGGAACTCAACGTCCACACCAACGCGCCGCCCGTCGACTTCGTGCGTCTCTGCCTGGAGATGGAGGTCCCGATCTCGTTGGGCAGCGACGCCCACAACCTCTATGAGGTGGGCGAATTCGCCGATCACCTGCAGCTGCTGGCGGCTGCGGGCTTCGACGGCGATCCGGCAGACATCCTCGTGCCGCTCGGACCGACATGACCACGGAGGAGGCAATGACGAGCTCACGTGCGTGGCGCTATCTCTTGATGGCCCTGGTGGCTCTGGCGGCTCTGCGCCTCGCCGGCTTCGTCGCGACCTTCGGCGGCGAGAGCCTCCAGATGGACTTCTCGGCCTTCTACACGGCGGGCGAAGCGCTCAACG
>CAZYYC010000512.1:0-2352 GCA_964650935.1 uncultured Anaerolineales bacterium | reverse complement strand
GCCCAGCGGCACCTACTATTTTACCAATGGCGAACAGAACGGCGCTGAGACCGTGATCACCATTGGCGTGCAGGATCCCGACAACTACGTGGTCATCACCTATATCGACGGCAAGACCGTAAGCTGGACCTCGTCCATAGGAATCGATGCATTCATCGTCAAGGGTGGTAAGGAAGGCGCGAACGTAATCTATTACGATCCGGAAGCCACCAGTGGCAGCGGCGCCACACCCACTCTCCAGGATATCAGCCACGTCGAGTTCTGCTACGACTATGAGCTGGGCCTGAGCAAAGACGCCAACACCTCCTACACGCGCGAGTACGACTGGACCATCCAAAAGGACTGGGACGGCGAATACTCGATGTTCGCTGGCGGAAGCCAGACGCATAGCTATCAGGTCAGCGTCGTCCAGACGATCACCGACTACGACTTCCAGGTAACGGGCAGCATCACCATCAACAACCCGTCGCCGGTCGATGCAAGCGTCTCTGTCAGCGATGCCCTCAATGGTTTCTCCGCGCCGGTTACCTGCCCGAGCGACACGGTCCCGGCCAAGGGATCGCTGATCTGCGCCTATGACACGGGCAAGCAGTCGACCAACGTGTTTGGCAGTGTCAACACGGCCACGATCGCCAGCAGCACAAGCGGCGTCAATGGCGGCACTGCCACCGCGTCTGTGATCTTCGGCGAGCCAACCACCGTCGTGGGTAATCCAACGATCGGCGTAACCGACACCAACGGCCAATCGTGGTCCGCCGGTGCCACGGACAGTTGGTCCTACACCAAGGACTTCACCTGCTCGAGCAATCCGGCTGACTACACCAATGGCTACTACTGGTATGACCTCACCAACACCGCCACCATCACCCAGACTGGTCTGAATGATACCGCCTATGTGAAGGTCAACTGCTACGCGCCGGTGGTAACCAAGAGCGCCGCGGCAAGTTACGACGAGCGCCATAGCTGGGACATCGAAAAATCCGTTGACCCGACTGCCCAGAGCGGCTTCCCGGGCGACATCCTGCCCTGGACCTGGACGGTGACCCTCAACGAGAGTTTCGTCGAGGAAAACTTCCTGGTCTCCGGCCAGATCTTCGTCCAGAACCCGGCCCCGATGCAGATGACGGTCAGCCTGAGCGATGCCCTCAATGATGGCACGGCAGCAGCGATCACCGGCTGTACCAACGGCGGCTATTCCGCACCCAACCTCACCGTTCCAGCGAACACCACCGCAACCTGCAGCTACACAGCCAATCCGATTGGCAGGACTGCCACAGAGAACACCGCTACGGCCACGCTGAACGGTATAGGCTTCAGCGGGAGCGCTGAGGTCTCGTTCGTCAAGAACGTACTCAATGGCACGGCTAACGTCGATGACGATCAGGAATCGGACTTTCCGCTCACGGTGAGCATGGGCGAGGGTCCATGGACCTGGACCGAAACCCAAAGCCACACCTGCTCGAGCGACCTGGCAGCCTATGGCGAGAGCGGATCATACTCTGGGACGGTTGATAACGCCGCCACCGTGACCGGGAGCAACGGCCAGACCGACAGCGCCGACGCTTACACCACATACACCTGCTACATCCCGTCCATCGAAAAGACGGCGGCAGGCACCTACGACGAGCGTCACGAGTGGGACGTCGAGAAGACGGTTTACCCGACTTCCCAGAGCGCCTTCGCAGGCGAGACCGTCCCCTTCAACTGGACCATCGACGTGACTGAAGAGATCTTCGAGGAGACCTTCGCGGTCAGCGGCACGATCACTGTCGCCAACCCGAACCCCGAGGATACCCTGGTCGTCGCGCTGACGGATGTGCTCGATGACGGCACCGTGCCCACGATCGGTAGCTGTGAAGGCGGGACCTACACCGACGGCACTCTGACCGTCCCGGCAGGTAGCATAGCCGAGTGCAGCTACAGTGCAGCACCGGCTGGCCGCACAGCCACGAAGAACACGGCCTCTTTCTCGCTAGGCGGCATCCTCTTCAGCCATGAGGACCCGATCGAGTGGACGCCCAATGTCATCCGCGGCAGTGCCACGCTGGACGACGAGCAGTATCCGTACAGCGATGAGCCGGTTGACGACGGCTGGACGAGCACCTATGCGGACAGCTACACCTGCTCGAGCGACGTGGGCGACTACACAAACGGCGCGAACCTGGGCAACCAGGTGAGCAACACCGCTGAGGTGTACTCGGACGACGCGCTGCAAGACAGCTCCACCGCCGTTACCACAATCGACTGCTACGCCCCGGTCGTAACCAAGAACGCCGACACGTCCTTCACGCGCACGTGGAGCTGGACGATCGACAAGACCGGCGACCAGACCGATCTCACGTTGTCGGTGGG
>CAZYYC010000511.1:0-2353 GCA_964650935.1 uncultured Anaerolineales bacterium | reverse complement strand
ATGCTCGTCGAAACTAAGCTGCTGCCGGAAGCCCGGCTGACCGACCTATTGCGCGAAGCTGACGAACTCGTCGCCATCTTCACCGCTTCGGGTCGCACCGCCCGCCACAACCGCTGAAGCGGAATTGCGGATTTTCGATTGCGGACTGCGGATTTCGGGTCTGCAATCCGCAATCCCCGATCCGCAATCCGCAATCTCCAGTCCCCGATCCGCAATCCGCAATCTCCAGTCCCCGATCCGCAATCCGCAATTCTGCGTTACCCGCGATACGCCGCCAACAGCGGCTCGAAGCGCTTGAGGCTGTCCTTCAGCCCGCCGGGGCGGTTGCGCGCCAGCCACAGCGCCCGCTGCTCCTCGATGATGGCCTCGAGGTCCGCCAGCAGCTCGGCCTTCAGGTCCGCCCCCTCATCCTCCGCCAGCAGCTGCAGCGCGCGCCGGCAGGCGTGGCGCAGCATGTGCCCCACGTGGGCAAACTCGCGCTTCACCAGCTCCGCGTCCGGGCGCGCGCTCTGCGCCCCCTCCAGCAGCCCCAGCAGCTCGTCGGTACGCGCCATCACCAGCTCGAAGGCCTCCGGCTTCAGCTCGCCCGCGACGTTCGCCCAGCTCGGCAGCTCCTGCAGCAGCCAGAAGAGCACGCTCGATTTGTGGATCGGCAGCATGCCGGGCACCTCATAGCAGTTGCCCAGGTCATAGGCGATGCGCCCCAGCAGACCGCTGGGGTCGTCGAAGGCGAAGTGGCTGATCGACCAGGCGACGTCGATCTCGCTGTTGCTCGCCAGACACCACGAGCACGCCGCCCCCACCCCGAAGCCCAGATCGCTCACCGGCAGCGGCTGCCAGTGGCCCCGGTCGCCCCAGTCGGTGATCAGGTAGCCCACCGCCCCGTGCTTCAGCCCGTGGGCGGCGGCGCTGTAGAGGTTGCCCAGCGCGTTGTCGGTCCGCCCCGCGACGCTGTTCCACGACGAGGTGCCCGGGCAGACGTAGAAGGGCACGCCCGCTGCGGCGAAGAGCGCCCCGTGCTCGTCGAAGGGGTGGTCGGCCTCATAGCCCCACTCCAGCGCGATGGCGTCGTGCGGCAGCTCAGCCACCAGCTCGGGGTAGTGGATGATGATGTCGCCCCAGAACTGCATGGTATAGCCCCGGCGGCTCACGTCGGCGTAGATCTTCTTCAGGAAGTCGAGGTAGACGCGCCCGACGCCCCGCTCCTCACAGATCTCCTTGCTGGCCCCCTGCCCCAGGTCGATCGTCTCGTCGAGTCCCACGTTGACCTGGCGGCTGGTGAAGTGGGGCAGCAGCTCGTCGTAGAGCCCCCGCACCAGCTCCAGGCTCCCCGGGTGCTCCGGGGCGAGCCCGAAGGGCCCCTGCATCGTGGTAGCCCAGGGCGTGTCGAAGACCTCGTGGGTCTCCGCCAGGTGCGCGTAGCGCTCCAGCGGCAGCCAGCGCTCCATGTGGCCGAAGGAGTTCTGGTTGGGCACCAGCTCGATGAAGCGCTCGCGGCAGGTGGCGTCCAGCGCCAGGATCTCCTCCCCGGTCAGCGGCGAGGCCTCGGCCCACACCTCGGGGTGGTTGCGATAGGCGAAGGTGTGCTCGGTGTAGAGCTGCAGCTGGTTGAGCTTCCAGCTCGCCAGGCGATCCACCAGGGCATAGAGCGTCGCCATCGTGGGCACCTTGTCGCGGCTGATGTCGAGCATCACCCCGCGCGCCGCGAAGTCGGGCCAGTCGGCGATCTCCACGCAGGGGAAGGGGACGCTGCCCCCGTCCGCCACCTGCACCAGCAGCTGGCGCAGCGTGCAGAGCCCGTAGTAGACGCCGGCGGGATCGTGACCGTGGATCGTGATGCCCTCGGGCGTGATGCGCAGCCGGTAGCCCTGGGGCTCCGGGACCGCCTCGGGCATCACCCACAGCGCCAGGCCGACGCTCTCCGCGGGCACGGCAGCGCTCGCCGTCAGCCCACACGGGGCGCCCAGCGTGCCCGCGAGGGCCGCGTTGAACTGCTCGGCCCCGAAGCGCACCGCCTGCGCATCGCGCGGGTCGAGCAGGATCAACCGCTCCGGCGCCATCACGAAGGTCCCCTCCTGCCACGTCACGTGGCGCGGAATCGGCAGAAAGTCATATGTACGCTTGGGTATCATCTCACGCTCCTTGTCGTTCCATTCGTCAACCGAACTCCCGGCGCTCCCCGCCCGCCCTACCCCGGTTGCCAGGTGGCGTCCGGGTCGAGCGGGTACATCGGACGGTTCACCCGCTCATACTGCAGCTGCGTTACGTCGCAGTTGGTCACCCCCGGACTGATCGCCAGGATCGACCGGGGGCTGATCGCCGCCAGCGGCGCCGTCAGATAGCCGCGCTTGGG
>CAZYYC010000510.1:0-2355 GCA_964650935.1 uncultured Anaerolineales bacterium | reverse complement strand
GTACTCCCGGCAGATACGCACCAGGTCGGGCAGCGGCGCGATGTCGCCGTCCATGCTGAAGACGCCGTCGACCACGACCAGCTTACCGCTCGTCGCCGGCAGCGAGCCCAACACCCGCTCCAGCGCCTCCAGGTCATTGTGAGGGTAGCGCCGCATCGTGCCGTAGGAGAGCTTGCAGCCGTCGACGATGCTCGCGTGGTCCTCCTTGTCGGTGATCACATAATCGTCGCGGCCCACCAGCGCCGAGATCGTGCCCACGTTCACCTGGTAGCCGGTGCTGAACACCAGCGCGCGCTCCGTGCCGACCCACTCGGCGAGTCGACGCTCAAGCTCGAGGTGCAGCTCCAATGTCCCGTTCAGAAAGCGCGACCCCGTGCAACTCGTGCCGAAGGTCTCGATCGCGTCGATCGCCGCCTGCCGCACCTGCGGATGCACCGTCAGGCCCAGGTAGTTGTTCGAGCCGATCATGATCAAGTGGTGGTCACCGATCAACGCCTCGGTCCCCTCGTTATTCGTCAGCGGGACGAAGTAAGGGTAGAGGCCGGCCTCGCGCGCATCCGACGCCGCCGTGTACTCCTCGCACTTCAAGAAAATATCCATAATCGCACCCTTTCGATAAATGCGTCGAGTCAAGAAAGACGCCCCCATTCTACGGTCGACAAGGGTGCTGTCAAGACGCCGCCGCCACGCATCAACCCTCGCCCAGCGAGCCGCCCCCGCCAGAGATCCCGCTCAGGGGCCTTCCGCGGGCCCTGAGCGGTGCCCCCCCTCAAGACCCACCACCCCTCACCCAGCGAGGTGTCGCCGTCAGACCACCGCCCAAAGCCGCCGGAACGGCTTTGGGCGGCATACCACCTCAAGATCCACCAACGCACGCTCGCCGGACCCCCGCCGCTACCCCTCGTACACCTCCGGGTTGACGCAGTGCGGCAGGCGCCGCCCCTCCAACCCCGCCAGCAGGTTCTCGGCAGCGATCACCGCCATCTTGTTGCGCGTGGCGACGCTGGCGCTGGCGATATGCGGCACGACGATGCAGTTGGGCAGCGCCAACAGCGGATGGTCAGCCGGCAGCGGCTCAGGATCCGTGACGTCGAGCGCCGCCCCGCGGATCTGCCACGTATCCAACGCCCCTAACAACGCCCCCGTGTCGACCACCGGTCCGCGCGACGTGTTGATCAAGATGGCGCTTGGCTTCATCAGCCCGATCTCCGGCGGGCCGATCAGATGGTGCGTCTCCTCGGTCAGCGGCACGTGGAGCGAGATGAAGTCAGACTCGGCAAGCAGCGTCTCCAGATCGACCACGGAGACCAGGTCGGGATCGACCCCCGGCGCCCCCGGCTTCAGCGTGGGATCGTAGGCGAGCACGCGCATGTCAAAGCCCGCCGCGCGGCGCGCCATCGCCCGCCCGATGCGCCCGAAGCCGACGATACCCAGCGTGGCGCCGTAGACGTCGACGCCCAAGAGCAGCTTGGGTCCCCACGTCTTCCACTGGCCCTCCCTTACGTAGTCCACCGCCTCCGGGATCCGCCGCGCGGCAGCCATCAGCAGCGCGAAGGCGAAGTCCGCCGTCGTGTCGGTGAGCACGCCGGGCGTGTTGCCCACCGGGATCCCCCGCTCGGTGCACGCCTCGACATCGATGTTGTTGTACCCCACGGCGTAGTTGCTCACCACGCGCAACTTCGGCGCCGCATCGAGCAACTCACGGTCGATGCGCTCCGTCAGCAGGCAGTAGAGCCCCTCGGCATCGGCGACCTTCGCCAGCAGCTCCTCCCGCGGCACCGGGAGCTCATCCCCCCAGACCTCGGCATCGCACGCCTTCAGGACCATCATCAACCCGGCGTCGGGCACCCGACGCGTGACATACACCCGTGTACTCATCCCAACCTCCCCTTCGTAGCAACCGCGCCTACTCCTGACGCCAGACGGTCGACCGTCGACTGCCGACTGTCGACCGTTGACTATCGACCGTTGACTGTCGACCGTTGACGGTTGACCGTTGACGGTTGACCGTCCCCCCCACAACCAATAACTGACAACCGACAACCGACAACTAACAACTATCCCCCCACCACCCCTTCCACCGCCGTCGCAATATGCCCCGCCGACATCCCATACTTGACGAGCAGCTCCAAATAGGGTCCCGACTCGGCGAAGGTGTCGCGCAGCCCGATGCGGCGCAGCGGCACCGGGCACTGCTCGCTCAGCAGCTCCGCCACGGCGCTCCCCAACCCGCCGGCGATCGTACCGCTCTCCGCGGTGACCACCGCCCCCGTCTCCCGCGCCGCCAGCAGGATCGTCGCCTCGTCCAGCGGCTTGAGCGTGGGGCAGTCGATCACGCGCACGTCCATCCCCCGC
>CAZYYC010000509.1:0-2362 GCA_964650935.1 uncultured Anaerolineales bacterium | reverse complement strand
CTCTCTGTGGTGAGCGAGCCTCTTCGAGCTTCCCGGAAGGGCGGGGTCCGATCAGGCCATGAGTAGCGGCTTCATGTGGGCGATCGCGTGCCGGGCGGCTGTGTCCGCGTCGGGCTTGGGCATGAACTCGCCGGAGATCCAGCCGTCGTAGCCGATATCCCGCAGCGTCTTCACGACGCTGCCGAAGTCGATGTGACCGGCGCCGGGGTACCAGCGGTTGGAGTCCGCTACGTGGACGTGGAAGGTGCGATCGGCGCAGGCGCGGAGGCTCGCCTCGATGCTCGGCTCCTCGATGTTCATGTGGAAGGTGTCGACGAGCAGGCCGACGTTGTCCATCCCGACGGCGTCGAGGAAGGCCAGCCCGTCGGCCACGGTGTGGATGAGATCGGTCTCGTAGCGGTTGAGCGGCTCGATGGCGAAGCGGACGCTCGTGCCGAGCGCGGCCTCGCCGCAGGCGCGCATGGCTTGGGTGAAGAGGGCCATGGACATCGCGTGGTCCTGGCCCTTGGGGGTGATGCCGCGGATCAGGCCGATGATGACGACGGCGCCGAAACGCTCGGCGAGGGGAATGTGGCTCCGGATGCGGCGGATCGCCGCGGCGCGCACGTCGGGATCGGGGCTTGTGAAGGAGAGTCCCTCCTCGCCCCAGGCCTGACCGGTGCCGAGTGCGGGGACGGCCAAGCCGTAGCGGTCAACGACGCGCGCCAGCGTATCGACCTCGACCAGCGCGGGGTCGCGGATCGCGAGCTCGACGCCGTCATAGCCCCACGCGGCGATCTTGGCGACGTTGGCCTCGAAGTCCCCTTTGAGCGCCACGGCCTCGAACTGCGCAGCGTGCGTGGATAATACCAAACTGAGCTTCATAGATCTCCTTGTTGGTCGAACTGACGTGAGATGCACGGCCTCTACCGATCGTGAGTCAGCGCCCGGGTGATGATCCGATAGAAGGCAGCGCGGGCATGGCGTTCGACCCACGGCTTGTGGCCGCACTTCTCGAGCAGGACGAAACGGACGTCGGGCAGCACCGCGGAGAGAGGCTTCGATACCCCCTCCGCCGGATGGGGATCGTGGTCACCATGGATGGCGATCACCGGGCAGGTGATCTGCCGCCCCAGGCGCAGGAGCTCTCCACTCCTGCGCATCTCTGACGCGGTCGCCCACACACCCTGGAAAGCCTCCGCCTGCGGGCCCACGGGGTCCCGATCGTGCTCTAGATCCGGGAGCGCCTCAAAGGTGTCGGCCCGTGAGGCCAGGGCGCCCAGCCGGGCCAGTCGAGCATCAGCCCCTTGAGCGGCGGGATCGGCCAACTCGACGAGCAGACGTTCGAACTCGGCCCGCTCCGCGTCGCTCAGCCTGCTCATCCGGGTCGCGTGCATCCCGGCGACATAGTCCTCCTCGAACGGACCACTCGAGACCAGGATCAGCTGCCTGACGAGAGCCGGATCGCGAGCGGCGACGATGAACGCGAGCCACGCCCCCCAGGAATAGCCGATCAGAGTCACGGGTGGATCTCCGTGGTCGGTCACGATGGCTCGCAACTCCCGGACCTGTCCCTCGAGCGTCACAGCGGTCTGAAGCGGCTCGAGAACGCCGCCAACCGAGGCCAGTTCTCGGGCCACGGGCGCCATCTCACCGCCGGCCCCCGGACCACCGTGGATCACGGCGATCCGATAGGGTGGCGGACCGTAGATGCGGGGGTTGTCGATCGTCATCGGTTGAACGCCATATCGGGCTCAGAGGGGATAGGGTCGGAGCTTCGACCCTATCCCCAGGCGCCTGAGCGCCTAGCCGCTGAACGTGTCCTGCCCGATACGCGGGAGCGCGTAGACCGGGCGCCAGCCCTCGCTCATGGGCTCCTTCAGGTAGGGCGCCATCTCCTCCTCGGTGCGCAGCGTGACCTGCTCGACCGGCGGCACGGTGCCGGGCGGGAAGGCCTCCAGGATGTGGTCGTTGAGGAGCGTCAGGTAGCGGAGGATCGCCGCGAGCGGGCGCTTGGCCTTCTCGGGGTCGCCGTGGGTCGCCTTGCCGACGACGCCCTCGGGCGTCCCCGCCATCTCGATGGCGGACTGTCCCTCGCCCTCGGACCAGCGGCTGGCCCGACCGAAGGGATCCACCGACTTGTCGAAGTGGCCGTCGGGGAGGTAGCTGATGCCCTCGGTGTCGACGGCGTAGGCCATATCGAGCATCTCGGGGTGCAGGTAGAGCCCCAGCGAGGTCTCGGACTCGTCGGCGTGGACGAAGTTGGTGTCCCACTTCCCGCCCCGGTCCGTGGTGCGGAAGAACTCGCGCACGGCCCGGTGCCAGTCGATGACCCGGAAGATGCCGGGGAGCTGGTAGCGCTTGCAGAACTGCTGCACGGCGG
>CAZYYC010000508.1:0-2364 GCA_964650935.1 uncultured Anaerolineales bacterium | reverse complement strand
CCGAGTGGGCGTTTCTAGTTGTCATCAATGGGTAATTCTAGTTGTCACTGAACAGTCTGGAACGTGGAGGACTTATGGCAAACAAATCCTCAGCCAATATCTACTCGCTCTCCACTCTGAGGGCGGTGGCCCTGCACACGCAGCAACTCACAGCGCCCCTTGTGCCCTCACCAATCACCACGCGCGACAGGATAGCCAGTCTGGTAGAGGCACTCGGCTACGTGCAGATCGATACCCTGAGCGTCGTCAACCGCGCTCACACCGTCACCCTATGGGCACGCCTCGGGTCGTACGACCTGGATGACCTCGACAAGCTGATCTATGCCGCAGGCGAGCGTAGGCTCTACGAGGGATGGGGCCACGCTGCCTGCCTCATCCCCCTCGAGCACTACCGCTACCACAGATGGCGGACCGACTCCACCTACAGCTACAACCCCTCCTTCCGAGACTGGCTCAAGAAGCCTGGCAACCGCGAGCTCGTCGAGCAGGTCTTGGATCGCATCCGGTCCGATGGTGCATTGCGTGTGGGCGACATCCCCTACGACGGGCCTCAGCGTGAGGCATGGTGTGACTGGAAACCCTCCAAGACAGCTCTAGAAGTCCTCTTTGCGTGGGGCGACCTTATGATAGCGGATCGCATCAGCTTCCAGCGCGTGTACGATGTAAAGGAGCGGGTGCTGCCGGGATGGGTCGATATCACGCCTGTTCCCGATGATGTCGCTCGCCGCTTCTGCCTGGAGCAGGCCGCCAGGGCGCTTGGCGTCTTCGATCTCCGCCATCTCACCTTCTACGCCTACATGCGGGCGAGGCCTGTGCGACCGGAGGTCAGGGCACTGGTAGAGGAGGGCACGCTGGTCGAGATCCGTGGCGAATCGACGAAGGGCGCCAGGACATGGATGGTGCACCGCGACAACCTACCCCTGCTGGAGCGCGCCGCCGACGGCGAGATCGAGGCCCGGCGCACGACCTTCCTCTCCCCCTTCGATTCGCTCTTCTGGGCCCAGAATCGCGATCAGGTGCTGTGGGGCTTCCGGCAGCTGCTGGAGGCCTACAAGCCCGCGGAGGACCGCGTCTACGGCTATCTCTGCCACCCGATCCTGCATGGCGATCGGCTGGTGGGCCGTTTCGATCCGAAGCTGGACCGCGAATCAGGCAGGCTAGTTCTCAAGGCGCTTCACCTCGAACCGGGCGTCGAGCCGGATGACAGGCTGGTCGCCGAGGTCGCTAAGGCTCTGCGCGACTTCCTCGCCTGGCACGGCGCGCAGGATCTTGAGATCGAGAAGAGCGATCCGGCGGTGTTCGGCGAGAAACTGATGCGGGCGATATAGGTGAGTGCCCCGCGGGGGTGGCGACTGGGGATCTAGTCCAAGGACTCCGCCATCCGAATCAAAGCCTCGGCGGGGACCTCGCTCCCCGGTGTGTGCAAAGTATAGACCAGGTCGTCCTGCACCCACACGAGGGTCAGCCCCCGTCCGACGTCATAGGCGCCATCCTCAGCGCCCCATGTACCCCGCACCAGCACAGCTTGCGTTCCCCGGACCGGCACCGTCTCGGCGCTCCCGCGACCCGAGAGCAGGCGCGTGGAGGGCTGAGCCTCCAATCGCTGCTCCGCGTAGAGCGTGATCCAGCGGCTGCCCTTGCGCCATTCCAGCACCACCGTCGTGACCGGGCGCCGGCTCGTGACGTGGAGCACCTGCACCTCCGGCGCCAGGCTGTAGCCCTCCGGGGTGACGCCGGGCAGCTTCAGGGCGAAAGGCAGCGCCTCGCGCGCCTCCTCAAGGGTATAAACTCGTCCACTCAGGGTAGAAGACAGGCGCCTCCGCCACGGGCAGCGCGTCGATCTCCTCCACCTCAACGCCGCCGATCGTCAGCACGACCGAGAGCGCGCCGGCACGTAACTCAGGCGAGACAGCCAGCGCGCCGATCACGACCAGAGCGATCACCACCGGTGCCCACGCTAACCGGAGAAACCATCGCGGGTCCGGTCGCCCCTCAATCCGCCGGTACAGCGTCTCGGAAAACTCGGGCCGAGGCCGCTTCCGGTAGGCCTTCAGGAAGTCGTCATTCATAATGCGTCGCCCTCCCACTGCTCGCGCAGTTTCCGCACCAATCGGTAAAGGATGGTGCCCACGTTCGACTCGCTCAACCCCGTGAGTTCGGCGATCTTGCGATTCGTCAAATCGCCGCCGTACTTCATCGCCGCGAGCTCTCGATCGCGAGGGGATAGCGTTTCTAGGAGCTCCCCCAGGCGATCGACCGCTTGGCGGTGCTGGATCAGCGATTCGACACCCGGTTCACCCACCGGTTCGGCGATGGCGTCCAGCGAGACGGTGTCGCGCCGGCGCCTGAAATGGTCGGTCGCCG
>CAZYYC010000507.1:305-2426 GCA_964650935.1 uncultured Anaerolineales bacterium | reverse complement strand
TTCCAGCCGAGGAGTTTGCGCGTCGCCGTGAGCGGATCTGTGCCGCGATCGGCGACGCGCATGCGTTGATCGCGGGGGCTGAATCCTCGCGCGGGTTCCTCCCGCTGCGTCAGACGAATGAGTTCTTCTATCTCGCAGGCGTGGAGACCGCGGGGGCGTACCTGTTGATCGACGGGCGGAGACAGGAGAGCACGCTTTTCCTGCCGCCTCGGGGTCGGGCCGAGATCGCCGAGGGCGCGCCGCCCGGACTTGAGGACGCTGACCTGGTACGGAGGGTAACCGGGGTCGAGGACGTTGCTCCGATTGCAGCGCTTGTCGAGCGGTTGGACGATGCGCGCGTCGTCTTCACGCCCCACGCGCCGGCTGAGCTCCGTGCGACCTGTCGCCACGAACTCAACGCCGCCAACGCCGCGATGGCGCTCGATCCGTGGGACGGTCGCCTGACTCGCGAACAGCACCTGATCGCGCTGTTGCGCTCCCGCTTCCCGGGCTTGGAGGTGCGTGATCTGACGCCGCTCCTTGATGAGTTGCGCGCGGTCAAGAGCCCGCGCGAGATCGCCGTGATGCGGCGCGCCGGCGAGCTCAGCGCGGCGGCGGTGCGCCTGGCGATGCAGGTGACGCGCCCCGGCGTGATGGAGTACCAGCTTGGGGCTCTCGCCAACTACCTCTACGCCGTCTCGGGCGCCCGAGGCGAGGGCTATCGCCCGATCATCGCCGCCGGCGAGAACATCTGGTATGGTCACTACTTCCGGCTCGATGCGCCCCTGATGCCTGGACAGCTGGTCCTCATGGACGTCGCTCCGGACTGCGACTACTATACCAGCGACATCGGGCGCATGTGGCCTGTCGATGGGACCTATCTGCCCTGGCAACGGGAGCTCTATGGCTACGTCGTCGAGTATCACAAGGTCCTGCTGTCCAAGATCCGCCCCGGGCTGATGCCCGACGAGGTGTTGGGTGAGGCGGCAGAGGTGATGCGCGGCGTCTGGGAGCATTGGCCTTTCTCCAAGGCCGGTTACCGTGAGGCGGCGGAAAAGACCCTCACCTTCCGCGGGCACCTCTCCCACCCGGTGGGGATGGCCGTCCACGACGATGGCGCCTATCAAGGGCGACCGCTCGTGCCGGGCACCGTTTTCGCCGTCGACCCCCAGATGTGGATTCCCGAGGAGCAGCTCTACATTCGCGTCGAGGACACGGTTGTGGTCACCGAGACCGGCATCGAGAACCTGACGGCGGCGGCACCGCTGGAGCTGGATGAGGTCGAGCGCGTGATGCGTGAGGAGGCGATCGCGCTGCCGCTGATCGGCGAGGAGAGCGGGTGATTTTCGTCTAAATGTTCTAGGCATGCGTTGACAAGCCCCGGGTTTGATGCTATCATAGGAACAGATCTGAGTAGTTTCCTTGCAGGCAGTCGATGGCTAACCCTAGATGTTGTGTCCTAGGGGGCCTTGGGCACAACCTGGGGACGATTCAAACACATAAGCAATGCAAGTTCATCTTGCATTGCTTTATGTTTCTATGTGCCTCGTTGGTCGTGTCGCTCCACGATGGTCGCGTGCTTCGGGGGCTTTTGGCTGCCGGCGGGTGTTCAGCATCCGAATCCAGGCCTTACCACATGAGTCGCGCCCGTGCTTTGGGCCACGGCAGAGAGGAGCACCTGACGCATGGCGATTGAGCGCGTGTTGAAGCGGGACGGGACGAAGGTTGCCTTTGAACGGGGACGCATTGAGGAGGCGATCTACGCCGCAGCAAGGGCCGCCGGCAATGGGGTGGGGCGCACCTGGGCCGAGACCTTATCCTGGGCCGTGGTCGGTCTGCTTGAGGAGCGCGTCAACGGGAGCGGTCAGGTCCCCCATGTCGAGGAGATCCAGGACATCGTCGAGGAGGTCCTGGTCAAGTCGGGCAACCCCAAGGTCGCCAAGGCCTACATCCTCTACCGGCAGCAGCGGGCCGCCGCGCGCGACACAACGCGCATGCTTCTGGATTCGGAGAAGCTGGTTGACGATTATCTCGGACGCGCCGACTGGCGGGTCAGCGAGAACAGCAACATGAATTACTCGCTGCAGGGGCTGAACTTTTACCTCGCCTCGTCGATCGCGGCGCGCTACTGGCTGAACCGTA
>CAZYYC010000507.1:0-295 GCA_964650935.1 uncultured Anaerolineales bacterium | reverse complement strand
GCCCATACCTCGGCCGACCTGCACATCCACGATCTGGGCATGCTCTCGGTCTACTGCTGCGGGTGGGACCTGCAGGACCTGCTGGAGCAGGGTTTCGGCGGCGTCTCGGCAAAGGTGGAGAGCAAGCCGCCGCGCCATCTGCGTACCGCGCTGGGCCAGTTGGTCAACTTCTTCTACACGCTGCAGGGCGAGTCGGCGGGGGCCGTGGCGATCTCCAACTTCGACACCCTGCTGGCACCCTTCGTGCGCGCCGACAACCTCAGCTATCGACAGATCAAGCAGGCGGTCCAGGAGT
>CAZYYC010000506.1:536-2428 GCA_964650935.1 uncultured Anaerolineales bacterium | reverse complement strand
AGGAGCTGGAGGGCATCTCGGACGTAGCCAAGCAAAGAGGCTGGCACCCGCTCGAGCAACTGGCCACGCAGCGACTCGTAGGAGTCACCAACCGGGAATTCCTGGAACGTAGCGACGCCAAACGAATCCTCGGCGCTTGTCCTCAGGTTGGCGGGCAAGAACACGCACAGCGGCGGGCGCAGCGATCCGTTCGGGAGCGGATTGCGAAGCTCGACCAGCTTGGTCGACGAGATGAGCAGGTCGCCGTCAGGCGCAGTCGAACCGTTGGCCAGAACGAAGACTTGGGCGTCCGGAACCTCGGCCCGGAGCCCCTTGGCCAGCGACAGCATCAACTCGCGATCCAAGTCCGGCACCCGCATGCAGTGGCCGGCACCGCGCTCGCGCAAGGCTGCGGCCAGCCGCGGAAGTAGCAATTGTTCGACCGCGCGGGTCAGGTCGACGGAGGGCAGTGCCCGAAACCCGTTGCTCATGGCGCACCTCCGTTGGTCTTCTCGATCGTGTAGCGAGGCATGACCGTCTGCGTGATGTAGGCATCTGATAGATCTCGGAAGAAGCCGATCTCCCGCAGGCGGCCGCGGAAGCTCTGGACGTTCTGCCGGAGCGCCGCCAGATCCTTGATGCTCGCGACGCCAAAGCCATCTCCCGGCGGCAGCCGATCGATGTAGATGCCGTAGCGCTCGCGCAGGAACACGAGCAGCTCGTCGATGCGCAAGGCACGCGTGTAGAAGCCGGAGCCGGACGAGCGCAGAACTGCGATCTGGAGGAGAACCTCGAGCAGTTGGCTGCCCGCTGCGAACCTTCGCGGGCTCGCCTTCGACTGGTGCATGACGCCGGCGTCGCCGCGCTTGAACACCGAGTCGAGGAACTCGGTGATGTAGCGCCGATGGTAGGACCCCCGGAGGGCCATCAAGATCTCGACGTACATGTCGAGATCGCCGAGGCCCATCTCGGTGACGCGCTTGATCTCGGGATCGATCTCCTCTCGGGTGTTGCCCCCAGTGTCCTCCAGCAGCCCCGCCAGCCTGGCCTTGAAGTAGCCATCTCGCTCGGCGGCATGTGGCGGTTCGAGTAGGGCAAGCAGGTCCCCGATCCCAAAGAAGCCGTTGGCCGGCGCCGACAGCTTGCCCACCCGATGGCTCAGGTAGTCTGCGAGCTCATCGAGCTTGCGCAACAGGTAGTGCGACTGGACGTACGTCGGAATGCGGCGGTAGTGCACATCCGCGCTGTGCCGTGCCAGGGCGGCCATGTGGCTGTCGAGGTCGTTGCCGAGGTCGGCCAGGAGATAGACACGATACGGGCATCCACCGTGCGCTTTCATCTGATCGGGCGCCACGGGGCAGCTCTTGAAATCGCAGGTCGGGTCCGTGCTCCGTCGCCGCACGAGGGCGGGCAGGAGCTTGATGAGCCGGAGGTGGTAGAGCCCAAGGTGGAAGGCGAACAGCGTCTTCAGATACTCGACCAGGACCGTCCGGGGGATGTACGGCTCGTAGGCGAGAAGCCTGAGTGTGTCGTCCGCGAGGAGATCCACTTGCCCGACGCAGGGCGGAGGAAAGCGCTCCGGCTCCTGGGAGTCGCGCATGTCCACCGAGACCTGCTGGTCGAAGTGGAGCAGCGCCTGGGTCTCGACATCCACCGAAACGGACGGGTCGTACTTGTCGGTGTGCAGGTCGACGCCGGGGAAGAAGAACCGCGTGAGCGCCTCGCGGGCTACCTGTCCTCTTCCGCCGCGGGCGTAGTAGAGCATCCAGTAGAGCTGCTCGGCGGCGCCGTAGTCACGCGCGTGTCGCGCGTTCCGGAACTTGTAGGTGTTGCCGTGCAGGGGCCTCGGCGCGGCGAGCGCCTGGTTCGGCCGTCCCCGATTGACCATGTCCATCAGGTCGGTCTCGATCCAC
>CAZYYC010000506.1:0-526 GCA_964650935.1 uncultured Anaerolineales bacterium | reverse complement strand
GCGAATCCGGCAAACTGCTTCGGATCCTTCACGTACTCGCGTGTGAAATCGGAGACGGTGAGCTCGTTCTTGCGCGGCGGCCGCCGAGTGCCGTAGCCCCCGAAGCGCAGGCGGGGAAACAGCATCGTCAGCACGCGGTCCATGTTCACCGGCTTGAAATCGATGTACGAGAGCTGCCGGAGTCGAAACTCGCGGTCTTTTCCCTTGATCGCCATCAGCTCGCCCCTCCCGGCAGCGCTTCCAGGTGGAGCGTGCCCTCCGACTCACGCCGGATGCGATAGAAGTCGTGGCCTGTCCGGCTGAGCAGGACCTCCTGGTAGGGGGCAGATGACAGGACGTTCTTGAAGACCGTCAGCGTCAAGTAGTAGCCCTGCAGCTCCTCGAGGCTCGGCCGGTAGCCGTCGTTCAGACGGGCCAGCATCTCGTAGATGTCGAGGTCCACGAGGAGCTCGGCCTGCTGACCGGAGGGCGCTGTGTAGACGAGCCGCAGCGTCTGCGGGATGTGCTCGACGAACTCGTTGCTGGC
>CAZYYC010000505.1:0-2429 GCA_964650935.1 uncultured Anaerolineales bacterium | reverse complement strand
TGCGCTCATCGGATGAGGTGCTTGGGTGCGTTCAGGTATCGGGCACTGGACTGTCGGAGTTGGGATAGGGTGGTGGTTGCTCGCGGAGGCGGTCTTTACTGGTCCGCTGCTGCGGGATGGTCGACAACAGCAGCTTGACGATTTGCGTCAGGAGGCTGAGTCGATGGTCTAAGACCTCGGGACCGAGTACGTGACGAGCTTTCGAGTACCAATCGCGGGCTTCGCGCGCTGAGCCCAGGGCGTACTCATAGTAGCGAGCACGGTTCTTCCCCGTACTCATTGAGTAGCCTTCAGCGATATTCGCGCCGATCGAACCCACCGCCCTGTAAAGCTGCCCGCTGAGAGGGCGCGTGACTGGGTTCCGCTCGAGCTTCTGTGCATCAGACCAGCAGAGGTCGGAAACGAACAACGACAGGCGATAGGCCTTCAGTGACCATAGGGCATCGGTCTTCAGCGTCTCCGGCACATTGCGTTCCCAATCCTGATAGTTGGCGATCTGGTCCACTGAGCACCACCTCAATGGTCACTCGTTACTCGTCACTCGTTACTCGTCACTTGTTACGTTAGGCTTGGCGCTTGCCAGCTGTCGGGCGTGTATTGGTGGAGTTCGAGGCGGTTGCCGTCGGGGTCGGTGATCCAGGCTTGCCAGCTTTGGTCGCGGCCCAGTTTGGGGTCGCTGACGTCGACGCCGTTGGCGCGCATGGCGGCGACGGTGGCGGGGAGGTCGTCGACCTCGAGGCAGATGTGTTTGTAGGATGGGGCCTCTGCCGGTTCGCCGACGGTGCCTTCGAAGAGCTCGATGAAGGTGCGTGCGCCGAGGTGGAGGTAGACGCCGTGGCGGTGCCCGGCGTCGTTGATGAAGCTGAAGGCTTCGGTAAGCTCGAGCCGGTCGCGGTAGAAGGCGAGCGAGCGCTCGAGGTCTGAGACGGTGAAGCATGCGTGGGCTAGTCCGGTGATCATGTCTTGCCTCCTGTGTTCTAGGGCGTGAACCTGCGGCCTTCGTCGACCATGGCCAGGTAGTTGTCGAGGGGGATGTAGTTGGCGACGCTGTTGCCGGTGCCGAGGCAGTAGCCGCCGCCGGGCATGCAGATCTCCAGGGTGTCGCGGACGCGGGCGCGGATGGCAGCCTCGTCGGCGCGGCAGAGGAAGTCGAGGTCGATGCCGCCGAGCAGCGCCATGCGGCTGCCGTAGGTGGGTTTGAGCTCGCGGACGTCCTCGATGGTGTCCTCGAAGGAGTGCTTGGCGTCGATCTTGACGTCGTCGATCAGGTCGTCGTAGATGCAGAAGAGGTTGCCGCAGGCGTGGAGCAGGTAGGGCCGCCCGGCGGCGTGGGCCATTTCGGCCATCTTCTTGTGGCCCGGCAGGACGAACTCGCGCAGGTCGTCGGGCGAGATCATGGGCCCGGTCTTGAAGCCCATATCGTCGCTGCCCCAGACGATCTTCACGCGATCGAAGGCGAGGATCTGCTCCAGCATCGGCACGAAGAGCTCCATCAGGCGGTCGGCGATGGCCTTGACGAGGTCACGCTGGTCGTAGAGGGCGTAGCAGAGGCTCTCGTAGCCCATCAGCCAGGTGAGGTACTCGGCGAAGTGGGCGAAGCCGCCGCTGCCGATGACGCACATGTCGTCGGGGAGGTGGCGGTCGTACCACGCGAGCGCGTGCGTGGTGACCTTGGCGGGATCGGGCCAGGGGTAGCGCTCGAACTCCTCCCAGGTCGTGATGGGGCCGCGGCTCTCATCGACGTAGGAGCGCCCGCCCTCACGGCGGAACTCGGCGGTGTCCTCGGTGACCAGCCGGTTGAGCGGCATCTCCAGCGCGTCGACGCCCTGGCGGACGTAGTCGTAGCCGATGAAGCGCTGGATGCGGATCTGTCGCTGCAGGGCGAAGACCGGATCGTCGGGGTTCAGGTCGTCGAGCAGGTGGGTGCGGCGGCAGATGGCCTCCTGGACCTCACCGTCGAGGAAGAGCTCGATGTGGTGAACGCGCCTGGGCGTGCCCTTGCGGAGGATGCAGTCACGGAAGGCCTCCCAATCGGGGGTGACGGTGGTGGTGAACGGGCTAGCGTCGGTCTGCGACATAGGACCTCCTGGTCTGTCTAGAATCCCTTGATGGCGATCACGGCACCGGTGAGGAAGCTGATGGTGCCGAGCGGAAAGAGCAACGCGAAGGTCATGAGCATCGACATACGATCCTTCAGCGGGAGAGAGAGGGCCGGCGGTCCGCCCACCTTGGCGTAGCGGTCGATGATCCCGCTGAGTTGGGTGGGGCTGAGCTGCTGCTTCATCTTCGGCAGGGTGAAGGGCAACTGACCCTTCTCGGTCAGGAGCTCGATGATGATGGGATCGCCGGGGTCGGCGGTGCGGGCGACGCGGGCGCCTTTCACCCGCCCGATCTCCCGGCGGTTGAGGCGGAGGACGCCCATCCAGGTG
>CAZYYC010000504.1:0-2439 GCA_964650935.1 uncultured Anaerolineales bacterium | reverse complement strand
CCTCAAGCTGGTCCCAGGCAGGGTTCGTGATGGCCACCGCTTGGCAGTACTCCGTGGAACCCCTATCTGGGGTGAAGTGCAGCACCCGGCTAGAGTTGTCCACTGGATCTAGGCATAGCTCAGCTTTCGGCCCTATCGCACGGGTCCATCCCGGAATCGGGTCACCCAAGATCTCGAAGTTGCCATTCACGACGCCGATATCACCACACAAGACCGTCAGGGGAAACGCCAGAGCGAGGAGCAACCAACACAACACCAGAAGAACACGCGGGGATCTACCCATGACACACCTCCAAAAATCGTGCACATGAAGGAAGAACAGATCATCATCATTATAATATCTTCCCCGCAGCAACACAATCTCCACCCTTCCGGTCCACCCACGCGCCCCGTCCGGGGCCATCGCGTTTGGCCGGCGGCAGGGGCACCGTCACACCGACGCCCCGGGACGGGGCTGCAAGCCAGCTGATGCACCTAATCCAGCAGCAAGACCTGCGGATCCCTGACGAGAAAGCGGCGCAGGGAGGCTGGAGTGTGAGGCACGTCAGCGCCTCCCGCGCAACCGCTTGACAAGCCGGCCAAATGCCGGATACTCGGCCCTGAACAGCATATGATGCATAGCGTCGCCCGTGCGTTGATCGTCTATGTGCCGATCTCTCAGGTGTACGATTCGAGGACTTGCTGACTTGACACCCTCTCGCGTCCTGATCACCGGCGGCGCCGGTTTCATCGGCTCCCACCTCGCCGAGGCCCTGCTCGCGCGCGATATCGCCGTCACTGTCATCGACGACCTCTCCACCGGTCGCCTCGCCAACATCCAGCACCTCACCCCTAACCCCCGCTTCGCCTTCGCCATCGACACCATCACCAACACGATGGTCATGGACCGCCTCACCAGCGAGTGCGACGCCATCGTCCACCTCGCCGCCGCTGTCGGCGTCGAACTCATCGTCCGCGATCCCGTGCGCACCATCGAGACCAACATCCTCGGCTCCCACGCCGTTCTCGTCGCCGCCGCCCGCTACCGCAAACCCGTCCTCATCGCCTCGACCTCCGAGGTCTACGGCAAAGGCATCCGCGTCCCCTTCGCCGAGGACGACGACCGGGTCCTCGGGCCCACCACCCGCGCCCGCTGGTCCTACGCGGAATCCAAAGCCATCGACGAATTCCTCGGCCTCGCCTACCACAAGCAACTCGGTCTCCCCGTCACCATCGCCCGCCTCTTCAACACCGTCGGCCCCCGCCAGACCGGGCGGTACGGCATGGTCATCCCGCGCTTCGTCCGTCAGGCGCTCGCCGGCGACACCCTCACCGTCTATGGTGACGGCAACCAGACCCGCTGCTTCTGCAACGTCAGCGACACCGTCGCCGCCTTCCTCGCCCTACTCCAAGCCCTCACTCACAGTCCCTCCACCGCCGTGGGCCAGGTCTTCAACGTCGGCGCCACCGACGAGATTTGCATCGCCGACCTCGCCCGCCGCATCCTCACCCTCACCGGGCGCGATCCCGCTGACCTCCGCCTCATCCCCTACGCCCAAGCCTACGAGCCCGGCTTCGAGGACATGCAGCGCCGCGTCCCCGACATCACCAAGATCGCCCGCCTCATCGGCTGGCGTCCCACCGTCCCCCTCGACGAGACGCTGCGCCAGGTCATCGCCTATGAGCGGGAGCGGCCCATCGCGGACTCACCCGAGCACCCGCGTTAGCCATTGGGCAACCGTGAGGCACCCGACGGCGAGCAACGGTTGTATGCAAAAGATGCTGCTCGGAGAGTCAGCTAAGGCCGGGAATTGGCCAGGCGAGCGATGAGCGACCTGAACGCTCTCCCTACGTGGGCGCCCCAAGTCCGACCGGAGAAGATCCGCCGGCTCTACCAGCTTGACGCCCAAGGCATCTACGACGATGACCTCATCAACGACGTCGGCTACGGGCTGCTCGCGCGATGCGAGAGCTTCATCCAGGCCAACCGGGCTGTCGCCGGTTGGGCCCTCTGCCCGAACTGCGGCGTCGAGATCGAGCATGCGGTCGACAAGGCAGAGATCCTGCGCTGTGTCTGTGGTTGGTCGCTCCCGTGGGCTGACTACTTCGCCACGATCCAGCACAAGCAGCTCTCCGGCGCCGAGCCCGTGATCAAGCTCTTTCGGGATTTCGTCGAGGGCTATCCCCGGGCACGGACGGCCCAGCAGCGGATGATCCTGATCGATACGCTGTTGCACGGCTTCCACTGGTATGCCAAGACCGGGGAGCCCACGCGACCCGTCGCCGTGAACCTCATCGCCCTGCGGCTGGGCGACGTGATGGACTTCCTCGACGAGCTCTCCTATGGCGACCAAAGCACGCCCGGTGCTCGGGAGAGGAAAGCCGAATGGGACACGCGCATTGTCCACGCCCGCAGTTGGGGCAAGTGAGCGGGGTCAGCCTCCCGTGCCCACTCACATC
>CAZYYC010000503.1:0-2444 GCA_964650935.1 uncultured Anaerolineales bacterium | reverse complement strand
GCTACACCGTCCCCGCCTCACGCTGGGCCGTCTTCGAGGCTCACGGGCCGGTGCCCGACGCCCTGGTCACGGCGGAGATCTATGCTTTCTCGGAGTGGCTGCCCGGCTCCGACTATGTCCACGCTCTTGCACCCGAGATGGAGGTCTATCCGCTCGCCGACCTGCCGTACTGCGAGTTCTGGCTGCCGCTTCACAGGAAATAACACACCGACGTGAGGTCACGCCCTATGGGCCACATCGGGGGTGGCGCAGGGGTCCGCCGGCACAGCCGCAACCGACCTGGAGAAGCAGGCTCGATCCCCGCCGCTGCGGAACCTAGAGATAGTAGACAACGTCATCATGTATGTAACACGGGCACATCAGGAGGTGCGCGATGAGAAACAGAGTCACCAGTGTGTCGCTTTTGTGTGTGGTCTTGTTGTTCCTAGGATGCACGAGATCCGCTGTCCCGATGCCCCCACTCGAGGAGCCCACGTCCGCCGCGGTTGCGAGTGCCGACATGCCCAACCCCGCGTCCGCTTACTGCGAAGAGCAGGGGGGGACCCTCGACATCCGTACGGATGTCGAGGGTGGTCAGTTCGGCGTCTGCATCTTCGCCGACGGCAGCGAGTGTGACGAGTGGGCCTATTTCAGGGGAGAGTGCGCGCCGGCTGCGGAGGCCTCCACAGGAGCCGCCGAGGCCGCGCCGGGTATGCCCAATCCGGCCTCTGTCTACTGCGAGGCTCAGGGAGGTGTGTCGGAGATCCGTACGGGTGAGGGCGGCGGCCAAGTTGGCATCTGCGTCTTCCCTGACGGGAGTGAGTGCGACGAGTGGGATCTCTTTCACGGTGACTGCGCGCCCGGTGTCGTAGGCTACCTACCTGACGCTGCAGAGCTGCAGAGCTTTGAGTACGTGGACTGGCAGAGCTACAAGCATGCAGTCTATGGCCTGAGCCTGCGATTCCCGCCCGACTGGCGCGTAGCAGAGGTCACGGACCCCGCGGACACGCTGGCGGGACACCGCGTCTCCTTCACGCTCCCTGACGACCCCCTCGTCACGCTCCACGTGGCCTTCAAGACAATGGACGAGGACCAGCAGATCGCGCCCAGCGGCATCGGAGCCGGTGACTTGGTCGACCGCGGCAGCGTGTTCTTCCTGGGCGAGGAGCTAGGGCGCCAGGCCCTGGTCGCCGAGGGAATCACGATGGGCGTCCTCTACGGCGGCACAGGTGAGATCATGCGAGGCGAGCACACCTTCTGGATCGCCCTACAGGTCGCCGGCAGCCCCTCGACCGATCGCGGGCTGAGCCCGGAGGTCCAACGGCTTGCAGACCTCATCATCACCTCCCTGCACGTCGAACCGTAACCATTCTGCCCACTACCACCGTTCCCGCTCAAGGCCCTCGGTAAGGCCTTGAGCGGCGGCCCTTGGCACGGATTCGCTTGCCGCACAGCCCCCTTGCGCTATAACAAGATCGTCTCGTTCGCCATCACCGGAGGTGCAGGTTGAGCGATATCATCGTAGAGGTTGGGTCAGGCAAAGTCCGCGGCGTGCTCGACGATGGCGTCGCCACCTTCAAGGGCATCCCCTATGGCGCACCCACAAGCGGTCGCCAACGCTTCATGCCGCCCACGCCCCCGAAGCCCTGGGCCGGGGTGCGCGATGCGCTGCACTGGGGCCCCAGCTGCCCGCAGCCTAAGGGGGGCGTGCTGAACATCTCCCCTAAGGTCTCGGCGCTCTTTGGTGAGAGCGAACCCCTGCCCGAGAGCGAGGCCTGCCTGGTGCTCAATGTCTGGGCACCCTCCGGCTTGCGCGACGGCAGCCGGCGCCCGGTCATGGTCTGGTGTCACGGCGGTGGCTTCTTCGTCGGCTCCGGCTCGGGAGGCTGGAGCGACGGTGCCTCGCTCGTGCGCGGCGGGGACGTGATCGTGGTGAGTATGAACCACCGCCTGGGACCGCTCGGCTACCTCCACCTCGCCGATCTTGCCGGGCCCGCCTACGCCGCCTCCGGCAACGCCGGCATGCTCGACCTGGTCCTGGCTCTCGAGTGGGTGCGCGACAACATCGCGGCCTTCGGCGGCGACCCCGGCAACGTGACGATCTTCGGCGAATCAGGTGGTGGTGCCAAGGTGAGTATGTTGCTGGCGATGCCCGCCGCCCGGGGCCTCTTCCATAGGGCCATCATCCAGAGCGGACCCGGCCTCACCATGCGCCCGGCTGACGAGGCAACCAGGGATGCGGATCGCCTGCTGCGACAACTCGGCATCGATGCACAAAACCTGCGCGCGCTCCACGAGATGCCCGCAGAGCGCCTCATCGAGGCACAGAGCCGCCTGCACCGCTTCAACCCCTACTACGTGCTCACCCCCGTGGTGGACGGCGAGATCCTACCGCGGTCGCCCTTCGAGCCCACCGCGCCCGAGACCGCACGCGATGTCCCCCTGCTCATCGGCACCACCAAGGA
>CAZYYC010000502.1:0-2457 GCA_964650935.1 uncultured Anaerolineales bacterium | reverse complement strand
GCCATCGTACGGATCCACGAATCAGGCTTCAGGCCCATGCTTGCTCCTTGACAGAGATGATAGTTTCCTTGACCAACTACATGCGTTCCGGGGCGGTCATGCCCATCAGGTGCAGGACCCGCGCTAACACCGACTTCGTGGCACGCGCCAGCATCAGCCGCGCGCGCGTCAGCTCGACCTCCTCAGGCACAGCCGACACCACGCGACAGTCGCGGTAAAAGGCGTGGAACGCGGAGGCCAGTTCGGTCGCGTAGGTCGTCAGGTGATGCGGCGCCAGGTTCACCGCCGCGATCGTCAGCACCTCGGGTAGCGACAGCATCTTGCGGATCAGACCGAGCTCGCTCGGATGCTCCAGGTGCGCCGGATCGCCGGCGTCTTGCGAATCCCACCCCTCCTCCTCCGCATGGCGCAGCAGGCCCGCGATCCGTGTGTGCGCGTACTGCACATAGTAGACTGGGTTGCGGTCCGACTGCTCGACCGCGAGGTCGAGGTCAAAGTCCAGCGTCACATCGACCGTGCGCGTCAGCATCATGAAGCGGATGGGGTCGGGACCTACCTCGTCGAGCAGCTCTCTCAGCGTCACGAACTCGCCGGAGCTCTTCGACATCCGCACCTCCTGCCCGCCCCGCAGCAGCGTCACCATCTGGTAGATCACGAAGACCAGCCGATCAACCTCCACCCCCAGCGCCTTGGCTGCGGCCTGAACCCGCGGCACGTCGCCGTGGTGGTCGGCGCCCCACACGTAGACCGCCTTGTCAAATCCGCGCACGCTAAGCTTGTTCCACAGATAGGGGATATCCGATGCCAAATAGGTCGGGCGATCCTCAGGATTGGGGATCACCTCGGCGGATCGAATCAGCACCGCATCCTTTTCCAGATCCTCGTGGCGGAACCACGTCGCACCGTCGTACTCCACGACGTAGCCCCCCTCCCGTAACCGGTCCATCATCTCATCGAAGAGCCCGCTCTCGTAGAGTGAGCGCTCGCTAAACCAATGGTCGAAGCGCACGCCGAGGCGGTCCAGGTCGTCCTCAACCGACACCAGGATCTGCCCGATCCCCCAGCGGCCCAGATCGCGAATCGCTGCGTCCCGGTCCGCCGTCTCGAGGTAGCGGCGTCCGAAGGCGTCCCGCGCCTGCTCCGCCAACTCCGTCACATAGGCACCCGGATAGCCCTGCTCGGGAAAAGGCACCTCCACCCCGAGGAGTCCCGCGTAACGCGAGAAGATGCTCGCCCCGAAGTGGCGTACCTTGGAACCGGCGTCGTTCACGTAGTATTCGCGCTGTACCTCGTAGCCCGCGGCGGCAAGAATCGCTGCCAACGTATCCCCGATCACGGCGTTGCGGGCCGAGGCGATCGTGATAGGCCCCGTCGGATTGGCACTCACGAACTCGACCTGCGCTCGCTGTCCCTTGCCGAGGCTCAAGCCCCCCCAACGCTCACCCGCGTCCAGGATCGCTGCCGTCTGCGCAGCGGTCCACTGCGGATCCAACCTGAAGTTGATGTAGCCCGGGGCAGCCACGTCGACGGAGCCGACGAAGGGCGCCTCCGGCACGTGGGCAGCGACGGCTTCGGCAATCTGCAGCGGTGCCCTGCGCAGCACGCGCGCCAGCCCCATGCAGACCGGCGACCCGTAGTCGCCATGGGCCTCGTGGCGGCTCTGCTCCACCGGCACATCATCCGGCACCTCAAAGGCCGGTAGCGCGCCGCTCGCCTGGGCCGCCACCAGGGCCGTCCGCACCAATCCCTCAATCCGCTGCTTCAGTGTCATCTCCCAGTCCATCACACTACGATCCCCCTCCTACGAAGAACCTCGTTATGTCAGCTCCAGCTTACCGACAAAATGCCGGATCTGCCGTCGCCACCAGGGCCAATCGTGGCTCACATTATGTCCCCAATAGTCGACCCAGGCGTGCACGCCCAAAGCATGCAGATCCTCCTCCAGCGCACGGGTCTCCTTCAGACTATCTTCCTCCCACGCCCCCTGCCCGACGCAGATCACGATGTCGCTCATCCGGAACTGCTCGACGTACCACGCATCCGTCAGGTTGGGCAGATAGCAGAGGGGGAAGTTGAAGTAGACGTTGTCATCCATGTAGTCGCCCACGAAGTACTGCGGTCCGTAGATCCCGCTGAGCGCTACCACGCTGCCGAAGACATCGGGGTGCTTGAAGAAGAAGTTCGCCGCGTGGTAGGCCCCCACGCTGCAACCCGTCGTCATCAGCCGCCCCTCGTAACCGCTCCGCGCGCGCACGAAAGGCACAAGCTCCTCCAACAGATAGCGCTCGTACTGCAGATGGCGCCAGGCACGATCGCCCGGGAACATCCAATGCGCCATCCACGCTTCGCAGTCGACACTGTCAAGCGTGTAGAGCTGAACCTTGCCCTCATCAATGAACCACTGAATCGAGGCCACCATGCCGTAATCTTCGTACTCATAGAACCGCCCACAACCCG
>CAZYYC010000501.1:0-2458 GCA_964650935.1 uncultured Anaerolineales bacterium | reverse complement strand
TAGGCATCCAGGGTGTCGGAGACGGTGACGTCGTACCCCTGTGATCTCAGATAGGGTGCGAAGATGTCCACACACTGATCGGGCTCGTGTCCCATCCAGCCGCCCCAGACCATCAACGCCTTTCTATTTGCATCGGACATGTCGTTGTTCTCCTAACTAGTGATGGATGTGATTATGTGCAGCGTACCGGCGCGCCGTCGCGCGCCGCTGAAGCCTTGAGGGCATCATACAGGCGATTCATCCGCAAGCCAACCTCGGGTGGGCTGGGGTTGGGGAAGGCGCCCGCGCGCACGCCGAGGAACTGCTCCCATGCCCCCAGCGAGGGCGGAAGCTTCACCGGCACGAAGTCGTCGTCGCCATCGCGCTGGATCTCCAGCCAGCGACCCCAGGCGCCGGTGCGCAGGATACCGTCGGTGCAGAAGACGCGGATGTCGGAGGCGCAGCTGCGTACCGTCTCGCCGCAGCCGTGGAAGGTGACCAGCGCGCCTGATTCGAGCCGGGCGACGGCGACGGCGAGCGTCTCGACCGGGCGTCCGTAGTCGTCGGTCCAGGCGGCGACCTCGACGAAGGGCTCGCCCGCCAGATCGGCGACGGTGTTGAGCATATGGGCGCCCGTGTCGAACATAAAACCGCCGCCGGAGATCTCCGGGACCTGGCGCCACTTGCCCGAGGTCCCCGGTCCCCAGCGCTGCCAGATCGTGGCGCTGATGCTGAGGAGCTTGCCGAGCTCCCCCGAGCGCAGGATGCGTACCGATTCGCGGATCTCCGGCGAGAGGCTGCCGTTGAAGGCGACCACGAGCAGCTTGCCTGTACCGTCGCGGGTCTCGATCAAGGCGCGGGCCTCCGCGGCGTTCATCACCATCGGTTTCTCCAGCAGCACGTCGAGCCCCGCTTCCAGACAGGCCTGCGCCTGGGCGAAGTGGACCGCGTGCGGCGTGACGATGAAGGCCGCGTCGAGGTCGTAGTCCGCCAGCACACGATCCGGGTCGGCCTCGGTCGGGGGCAGCGGCACGCCGGCGGCGTCAAAGAGTTTGGCTGCCTCGGCGAGGGCCTCGGGGGCGATGTCGCAGAGCACCGTGATCTCGGTCGTCTCCTGCTGCTTCAGGAGGTCGCGCAGGTGGTTGCGGCCCATGTTGCCGCAACCGATGAGGGCCATCCGCGTGCGTTGCGTCATCATTCTGCTCCTTTGGGTCGAGTCTATCCCGGCTCAGGATCGTGTTGATCCTGTCCGCGAAGTTTACCCCTGATGACGTCTCACGCAACCTGCGCGGCGCCCGCTCTTCACGCGCGGTATTGAGTTCCTGCTGCCGGCATGGCCCAACATGACAGAGACCTCTGAGCTCACCATCGGGGCTCAAAGGTCTCGTGCCGTTCAGCGTCTCACGCGATGGGCGATGCCTATTCCTCGAGGTGAATGTTGTCGACTGCCAGTTCGAAGGTCGTCGTCATCCCGTTCACCTCAACCGTGTAGGTCCCGGCGAACAGCCCCAGGATCGGCAGCTCCACGACCTCCTCGAAGGGGACCAGCGCCATCGTGCACATCGCCTCGGGATCGCGGTAGGTGCCGAGGATGACCTTGAAGAGCTCGGCCTCCTTGTCAATCTGCATCGACATATCCACGATATGCGTGCAGCCGTCCGCCAGATTCCCCCGGGCGATGACTGCCGCGGTTGCGGGTAGGCTCTCCATGATGATCACTTCGAGCTCGTCGATCGGCGCCAGCTCGTCGCTGACCGGCTCCACGCTATCGACCGGCGTCCCGTGATCGACCTCACCGCGGACCACACCGCTGCAACCGCTGCCTACTATCGCGACCGCCATCAGGACAGCCAACCAAACCCACCCCGTTCGTTTCGCCATCTCGTCTTCCTCCGTTGTGTTGTTGGGGGCGGAGCACCGCTCCGCCCCCCCTTCCCGCTCTATGGACGCCGGATCGCGTCCGAGAGTTCCCGTCTGGCGGGCCGAATGGGGCGGGATTCTGGTGCAGCGGGATGCCTAACACGAGATGCATCGGGATGTTGGGTTACTGTGGGTGCTCGTTGGACCACCGCCCAAAGCCTGCGGAAAGGCTTTGGGCGGGATCTCGGTGCCGCGGACGTATCTACGGCTCGTAGCGTGACACGAAGCGGAGCGGGTCGCGCGCGAGCTCGGCTTCCACGGCTGCCCAGAGGTCGCGTGCGCGGATCAGGTGCGCGGTGCCCGCCAGGACAGGACCGGTTACGAGAGCGGGCGGCTCCAGCACCTCGGCGACGCGGTCGTAGCGCTGGTCCCAACCGTCGAAGCCGTGCGTCGTGTAGGTCCGCTCCACGGTCTGCCCGTCGCCGTTGGTGAGGACGTAGGTCAGGGGCGGGCCGAAGAGGTAGGGCGGCACGACCGTCTCCTCGATGGCGTGCATGGAGGTGTTGGGCTGCAGCCCGCAGCCCAGCATCAGGAGCTGTCCATCGACCTGCGGCAGCTT
>CAZYYC010000500.1:2149-2480 GCA_964650935.1 uncultured Anaerolineales bacterium | reverse complement strand
CGACCGCGCGTCATCCTGATGCAGAACCACGGTCTCGTCGCGCTCGGACGCTCCGCCGAGCAGGTGGAGAACATCACAGCTATGATGGTCAAGACCGCCCGCGTGTTGCTCGGCGCCTATACTGCCGGCGGGCCGCACTTTCTGACGGAGGACAACGTCGCCCGCATTCACACCCGCCCCGACGAGCTCTATCGGCGCAAGCTGCTGGGCGAGGCCTAAGTACTTAACGGGTCCTTGCGAAGGTCTCCGGACCTTCGCAAGGATGGAGCGCCCACCCATCTCAAGCTTAGGGAAGGAAGATGACATGACATCACCGAACACGATGCAGGTC
>CAZYYC010000500.1:0-2139 GCA_964650935.1 uncultured Anaerolineales bacterium | reverse complement strand
CACGACGAAGTCCTATTGAAGATCGCCTCGGTCGGCACGTGCGGTTCCGACGTTCACTATTACCTGGAGGGCGCCATCGGCGACCAGGTGGTCACGGCCCCGATTCAGATGGGCCACGAGTTCTCGGCCTGGGTCGCTGCGCTCGGCGACGGCGTCGAGGGCCTCGAGGTCGGCCGGCTGGTCGCGGTCGAGCCCGCGATCCCGTGCGGGGTCTGTGAGTCGTGCCTGCACGGTCATCCCAACCTCTGCCCCGACGTGCGCTTCTGCGGCACCCCACCCATCGACGGGGTCTTCGCGGAATACGCCGTGATGCCGGCGGAGAACTGCTTCCCACTGCCCGAGGGCTTCACGCCCGAGGAGGGCGCGCTATTGGAGCCCCTCGGCATCGCCATCCACACCGTGGACCTGGCCCACCTCAAGGTAGGGCAGACCGTCGCGGTGCTCGGCGCGGGCCCCGTCGGGCTCCTGACCGCCGCCGTGGCGCGAGCCGCCGGTGCGGGCGCGGTCTACATGACCGAACCGAATCCCGATCGCCGCGCCTTCGCGCTGGAGTACTGCGCCGACGCCGTCTTCGATCCCGAGCGTGAGGACGTCGTCGCGGCGGTGATGGCGGCGACCGGCGGGCGCGGTGTCGACGTGGCCTTCGAGGCCGCGGGCGCGCCCGAGACCCCCGATCAGGCAGCCCATATGACGCGTCCCGGGGGCAAGGTCGTCGTCGTCGGTATCCCCGTGGAGGACGAGATGGTGATGGCAGCGGGCAACGTGCGCCGTAAGGGCCTCACGATCAAGCTCGTCCGCCGGATGAAGCACACTTATCCACGCGCCATCCGTATGGTGCAGACCGGCATGGTGGATGTCGCCGCGTTAGCCACGCACCGCTTCCCCCTGACCCGCATCGCCGAGGCCTTCGAGCTGGTCGCGGGATACCGCGACGGCGTGCTGCGCGCCATCATCGAGGTCGGAAAGGCCGACACCCTATGAACAACCGCGAACGCGTCCGCGCGATCCTGCACTACGAGGACTACGACCGCATGCCCGTGGTCCATTTCGGCTACTGGAACGAGACGCTGGACAAGTGGGCCGCCGAGGGCCACATCACCGAGGCCCAGGCCCGCACTTGGGGCGACGGCAACCCGACCGATGCGGAGATCGCCGCCAAGCTCGGCTTCGACTTCAACTGGAGCAGCTGCTACTCACCCCACTCGCGGCTGCGCCCCGGCTTCGAACGCCGTCTGATCGCGGAGTTTCCCGACGGCTCGCGCCACGTCCTGAACGAGGAGGGCACGGTCATCCTCGAGAAGGACGAGGCGGGCTCCATTCCCAAGGAGATCGAGCATCTGCTGAGGGATCGCGCGTCCTGGGAGTCGCTCTACCTGCCGCAGCTGTTGTTCGAGATCGAGCGCATCACCCATGCCTACGTCAACGCCGGCGGCACAATGATCCGCTTCGACCTGGGTGGTGAGGACTACCTCAAAGAGAACGCCTGGACCGATCCCTATGGGATCCACGTAGGCAGCCTCTTCGGTGTGATCCGCAACTGGCTCGGCATTGTGGGGCTCTCCTATCTGCTGGTCGATGATGAGCCGCTGCTCGATGAGATCATCGAGACCGTAGCAGATCTCTGTTACCGGTGCACCGAGGAGACGCTGCGGAGGATCTGTCCCGACGGTGGCCCGGCCCCCTTCGACTTCGCCCATTTCTGGGAGGACATCTCCTTCAAGAGCGGCCCCCTGATCAATCCCCGGATCTTCCGCAAGAAGGTCGGTCCTCACTACGCGCGCATTACCGAGCTGGTCAACAGCTACGGCATCGACATCGTTTCGCTCGACAGCGACGGCGACGTCACCAAGCTCGTCCCCGTCTGGCTCGACAACGGGGTGAACACGATGTTCCCGATCGAGGTCGGAACCTGGGGGTCGAGTATCGCGCCGTGGCGCGCCACCTATGGGCGAGAGCTGCTCGGCGTCGGCGGGACCAACAAGGTCGTCTTCACGCGCGACTATGCCGCCGTGGATGCGGAGATCGAGCGCCTCAAGCCGCTGGTCGAGCTCGGGGGGTACATCCCCTGCCCCGATCATCGCCTGGCCCCCGACAGCAAGTGGGAGAACGTGCAATACTACTGCGAGCGGATGCGCGAGA
>CAZYYC010000499.1:0-2491 GCA_964650935.1 uncultured Anaerolineales bacterium | reverse complement strand
GTCCAGGTCGAGTGAGTCCACGACGGTGCGGAAGTCGACGTCGAGCGTCGCGAAGTGGCGGCGGGCGCAGTCGATGCGCATGTTCTCCGTGCCGCGGCGCTGCTCGGGGTCCGCCGTGCCCTTGGTCTCGCGCACGAGGTAGAGCGTCTCCTGCGGCTCGCCGAAAGCGTCGCGGCGCTCGAAGAGGATCGCCCAATCGGGGTTGTAGGCGCCGATCGGCGTCGGCACGGTGAACCAGTCGGGCAGCTTCACGAAGAGCTTGACCTCGCCCATCCGTTCCAGCGCCTGGGCGAAGGCCCGCTCGACCTCGGAGTCGACCACCACCGCGTCGTAGATCGACTTCTGCACCTCCACGATCGCGTCCTCGTAGGCCTCGAAGTCGTCCAGCAGCGACATGTCGAAGCGGTCGTGGTCCACCTGATCGTACTGCACGCCGTCCACGAGCAGGCGGCGCTTGGCGGCGTTGACCGCGTCGCCCGTCTGCTGGAGGTAGTCCGCCGGGTTGCGGAAGACCTGGTCGAGGTTGCCGGCGCGCGCGACGATGGCGCGGACCGTCCGCCGCGTCAGGTGCGTGATCGCCGCCAGCTCTGCGGCTACGTTGGGGATCACGTAGTCGCGCACGACCTCGACGGCGCCCTGGCCCTGCAGCGTGTAGTCCAGCACCCCGCGATCGCGGAAGCGGTCGACCTGCACGCGCTCTGTCCGGATGGTCACCGGTGCCACGCGGATGGGGCGCACAGACTCGGCGCAGGCGGCGATCAGGGCCTCGGCGTCCAGCTCGACCCGGTAGCGGGTGCGGCGTGCCACGTGATCCCAGAGCTCCTTGAAGGCGGCGTCGAGCTCGCGGTAGGCCTCGCCGCGCTTGAGGCGGACCGTGCGCCGCTTGCGCGCGTTCTTCGGCTGGGGCGGCGCCTGGCCCGTCCCCGCCGCCTCGATGTACTCGGTCTGCAGCTGCTCGCAGTACTGCTGGTAGCTCTCGTTGGCCACGACCGTGAGCCGGTTGACCTGCTCATCGAAGACGCGGTCGCCCTCCTGATCCACCGCCAGCCGCATCCCGCGCCCGATCTCCTGCCGCTTGCGGAGCGTGGAGATCGTCCGGTTGAGCGTGCAGATCTGGAAGATGTTGGGGTTGTCCCAGCCCTCGCGCAGCGCCGAGTGCGAGAAGATGAAGGCGGTGGGCTCGTCGAACGAGAGCAGCCGCTCCTTGTCGCGCATGATCAGGTCGTAGGCGTCGGCGTCGCTCTCCATATAGCTCTCGGTCTTGTAGGCGGAGAAGTAGCTGCCCTGGACCGCCTCGGCGTCCACCTCGCGCCAGGGTCGCGCCCAGGGGGCGTCGGTCGCCTTGAGCCGGTCGAAGGCGTCGACAAAGGCGCGGCGGATATGGCCGTCGGCGCCGGTGTAGTTGGCCACCTCGTCGATGAAGAAGAGCGAGAGCACCTTGATCCCACGCCGGCGCAGGCGTGCGGCCTTGCGCATATGCTCCTCGACCGTGTGCGCGATCTGCACGGCGGCGATGGCCTCGTGATCGGGCCCCAGCGCCTGCCCCGCGTGGAGGGTGACGCCGTTGGCGAAGCGCACCTCCCCGTAGCCCGCGTCCAGCGCCTCCACCACGTAGCCCGCGTAGGCGCCCAGCTCGGTGATCGCGGCCAGGTCGTCGCCGGCGCGCACCGTGCGCGTCTTGGGCGCCGGGCCACCGGCGGTGCGGACGTAGAGCTGCAGCCGGGCGCTGACCGTCGTCTTCTTCGCCTCCACGCTCAGGCACTTTACGTAGGCGCGGTTGGCGTCGTGATCCTCCACCACCGAGGCCACCTCGATCTGCTTCACCAGCCGCAGGTTGTAGGCATCGATCGGCGTCAGGCGGTAGACGAGGTTGTAGAGCTCGCGGTGCGAAGCCGAATAGCGCAGCTTGACGAGGGGGTTGAGGCTCGCCAGGGCCTTGCGCGAGATCTCGCTCTCCATGTTCTGCGGCTCGTCGAGGATCAGGATGGGCCGCGCCGCCCGGACCAGCTCCAGGGGCTTGAGCCCCATCATGCGGTCCATCCGGCGGTTGAAGACGTTGGAGTCCTTGTTGAAGGCGTCGAGCGTCATCACCATGATCTCGATGTCGTTGCTCGCCGCGAACTGGCGCACGCGGGCCAGGTTGCCCGAGTCGTACTCGTAGAAGCGGTAGGGCACGTTGTCGTAGAGGCGGGCAAAGTGCTCGCGCGTGATGCGCAGCGTCTTGAGCACGCCCTCGCGGATGGCGACGGAGGGCACCACGACGATGAACTTGCGGAAGCCGTAGGCGCGGTTGAGCTCCAGGAGGGTGCGCAGGTAGACGTAGGTCTTGCCGGTGCCGGTCTCCATCTCGACCGAGAAGTCGCGGCTGCCCAGCTCCGGCGAGAGGGGGAGGGCGGCGTCGCCCTGGACGGCGTGGAGGTTGGCGAGGAGCTGGGCGTCGGTCAGGGCGAGCGTGTTGCCGACGACGCCGTTTTGGGCGACGAGGTTGAAG
>CAZYYC010000498.1:0-2498 GCA_964650935.1 uncultured Anaerolineales bacterium | reverse complement strand
CCAGCGTGATCCATCCCTCACGCAGCGCGAACGTCACGGCCTCCGTACGACTGCCTACGTTGAGTTTGCCGAAGATGTTACGCAGATGGACCTGGACGGTAGCGGGGCTGATGAATAAGGCCTCTGCCACCTCTTTGTTGGTCCGTCCCTTGGCCACCTGTTGGAGGATCTCGATCTCCCGTTCCGTCAGGGCCTCCACCATCCCCCCCGTCTGATAAGCGGGTTGTGCCGGAGCCCTCAGATGGCGCACAACCTTGCCCGCGATCTGGGGATCCAGAACCGTCTCGCCGCGGGCGACCGCGCGCACGGCACGGACCAGATCGTCGCCGCTGGTGGTCTTGAGGAGGTAGCCGTCGGCGCCGGCATCCAGTAGCGGGAAGACGTAGTGGTCGTCCTCATAGGCCGAGAGAACTAACACGCGGATGCTCGGATAGGCATGTTTGATCTGCTCCGTGGCCTGAATCCCATTCATCTTGGGCATATGGACATCCATGACCACGACGTCCGGCTGCAGGCGGGCAGCGGCGCGCACGACCTCATCGCCGTCGGCCGCCTCTCCCACCACCACAATGTCCGCGACGTCCGACAGCAGCTCGTGGGTGCCCTCGCGGACGATGTTATGATCGTCGGCCAACAACACCGTGATGGGATGCATGACACCTCCCTTTCCACCTAGCATACCAGAGAACGCCATCGTTGCCGCCGTCTCTCTATATACCTCATTTGGGGTAGATGAATACCCCATCATCTCGATGCGGCGCTGCGCCGGTTTTGCTACGATGGGAGCATCAGAGATCAAGTACAGTCGAGAGAAGGTAGTGCTATGCGTGATTTTGCGAAGGGTCTCAGTCGATCCTACCGGACGATGAGTGTGTTGGCTTTGGCCTTGGTGCTTGCCCTGCTGCTCGCTATGGTCAATTGGCGCGCAGGCTCAGGTTACGTCGAACAAGCTGCCCCGGGGACCCCAACGGCGACCGCGCAGCTCGCCTCGCCGACCGCAACGCCGACGCCGATGGTCGAGACGCCGGCTCCTCCCACCGCCACGGCAGAGGTGCGTGTGCCGATCATGGGGCCCGCCGACGGGTTGACCCTCCCGCCGACCCCTACCGCGCGTCCCACACAACCGGCGGTTGTCACCCCCACGGCGACGTTTGAACCCTCGCCCTCTCCCACGGTCACGGTCGAGGCGAGCGTGCCGACCGAGGATGTCCCCAACGATTCGCCGGTGCCGCCGACCCCTACGCCGCAACCCACAGAACCGACGGACGCCATCCCCACGCCGGCAAGCCACACGCCGATCTCTGAGACGGTGGCCCCGGGGGCGGCGGGCGCCATCGCCTTGACCTTCGACTGCGGTTTTGGGACGGCGTCGCTGAACCGGATCCTCGCCACATTGGCCGCCGCCGACGTGCGCGCGACCTTCTTCCTGGAGGGGAACTGGGTCGACCGGTCACCGCAGATCGTCGGGCCCATCGTCGCCGCCGGACACGTGATCGGTAACCATAGCTACTCCCATCCCAGCTTCACGACGCGTACCGAGGCCCAAGTCGTCGACGAGTTGACCAGAACCGCGGCGGTCATCGCGAATGCCGGCGGTCCGGCGTCGCTCTCGCTGTTTCGCTATCCGTATGGGGCGCGTTCTCAGCAGACCGACGCATGGATCACGGCCCAGGGGTACACCATTGTCGGGTGGAGCATCGATCCGCAGGGATGGCGGCAGGGCACGACAGCTGAGCAAGTCCTGGGGTCCGTGCTTCGCGGTGCCAAGCCGGGCGGCATCGTGTTGATGCACTGTGGGTCAACCGGTGATGAAGGGGCATTACCCCAGGTCATCACGTTGCTGCGCGCTCGCGGCTACGCGCTGGTCACCGTGCCCGAGGTGCTCGGCGCCACTGGGCCGGCCGTCGACTGAGGGGTGTGGCCCTCCCGCGGGCGTATGCATCTCGTGACGGTAGTGCACGAACGGCTGTCTGAGATGCATGCGCCCCGGATGGTGCCGAGACGTGCGTGTGGGGCTGTTTGCGTTATAGTGATCCTGTTGGGTAGGCCACTGCGGGCGCTCGTGGCCTGATGGGAGGAGATAGAGGTGATGAAGATGAATCACACGGATGGCCATAGCATCCGACGGTTGGCAGTAACGATGGGCAGGTTCTTGGTGGTCGGTCTGGTGTTCGTACTGGCCGTCGCTTGCCGGTCGACGCCTCACTCTGTCAGCCCAGACACGACGCTGGCGGCTGAGACTCCGGCGACGCTGCTGCTGCCGACCGCCACGCCACGACCAGCGATGACGGCCCCGGTCGGTGAGGGGGGCGCTGAGCCGACTGCGGGTGCTATCGATGGCGCGGCGCCGACCGCCCTGATCGTGGAGACCGCGCTTCAAATGGATGGGGATCTGCCTATCCGGCAGGGCGTGTGCTTTGCACGCTCTGAGATCGTGCCCAGTCTCGCCGCCTGGCGGTGTCGCCCGGGGGCGGACAACGGTGCTATCGTGGATCCCT
>CAZYYC010000497.1:0-2521 GCA_964650935.1 uncultured Anaerolineales bacterium | reverse complement strand
TACCTCGACTACCGCACGATGGTCGAGGAGGTGGCGCCGGATGCCGTCTATGCCATCGGACAGCCGCATATCTTCTACGACATCTGGACGTGGTGCCTCACGCAGGGGCAGCATCTCTATATCGAAAAGCCGATGGGCATCACGGCGCACCAGGCCCGCGCCCTGGCGCATCTGGCCGAAAAGCACGGCTGCATCACCCAGGTCAGCTTTCAGCGCCGCTCGACGCCGATGGTGGTCAAGCTACGTGAGGCCTGCCTGGCGCGTGGTCCGATCGTCCACGCCGTCTGTCGCTTCTACAAGTGCGCCTTCGAGCCCTACCTCGAGGCTCGCGATCATATGATGGATGACGGGGTGCACGCTATCGACACCTTGCGCTGGATGTGCGGGGGTGAGGTCACGGCCCTGCACAGCATCACCAAGCGGGTGACGACCCCCGACATCAACTTCTTCGCGGTGCTGTTCGAGTTCGACAACGGGGCCACCGGGCTGATGATCAACAGCTGGACGAGCGGGCGGCGCATCTTCGACGTCGAGATGCACGCGCCGGGCATCTGCGCCGAGGCGGAGCACGAGGGCAAGGGGCATCTCTACGCGGACGGCGACACGGAGGGCGTTGAGTTCGACACCCGGCAGGTGGCCGGCGGCGACGCGTTCTACGAGTATGGGGGCTTCAAGGCCAAGAACCGCGAGTTCATCGACTGCCTCAAGGCCGGCACGCTGCCGGGCTCGCACTTCGGCGACGCCGTGAAGACTATGGAGGTCGCGGAGCAGGTGTTGGCGCAGTCGTTGCTGCGCGGCGTATGAAGTCGAGGGGGGTGGGGGGATGGATAGCTTGGGTGAGACGGGGCAGGGCATGGTCGTTGGGCGGCCCGTTCGGGTGGTGAGCATCAGCTTTCCGGCGGACAGGTCGGTTGAGGAGATCGCCGCACTCGTGGATCGGGAGGGGGCGCGCGGCGCCGATCTCATCGCGCTGCCGGAGACCTGGTCGGGCAACAGCGGCGCGCCGAACCGGTCGCCCGAGACGCTGGACGGTCCGGCGATCTCGGCGATGGCTGCGCTGGCGCGGAAGCACCGGACCTATATCGTCTCGCCGATCGATCGCCGCGAGGGCGCGCACCGCCTCAACTCGGCGGTGCTGCTCGACCGCGCGGGCGAGATCGCCTGCATCTACGACAAGGTCTATCCTTTCTGGTCGGAGTTCGACGCGCAGCCGGCGGTCGAGGTGGGCCGGTCGATCCCCGTCTACGAGGCCGACTTCGGACGGGTCGGCATGGCCATCTGCTTCGACGTGAACTTCCCCGAGGTCTGGCAACGTCTGGCCGATCAGGGCGCCGAGCTCGTGGTCTGGTCGAGCGCCTATTCGGCGGGCACGTCGCTCCAGGCGCACGCCCTCAACCACCACTTCACCATCGTCTCGGCAACCCAGACGCCCGACTGCCTGGTCTACGACATCACGGGCCGGGAGATCCTCTACGAGCGGGCGGAGGACATCGTCGTCAGCCGGATCACCCTGGATCTGGACCGGGGCATCTATCACGAGGATTTCAACGTCGCCAAGCGCGACCGCTTGCTGGGCGACCACGGCGATGAGATCGCGATGGAGCAGTGGCTGGAGCTGGAGAAGTGGTTCGTGCTCAAGGCCCGCACGGCGGGCGTGAGCGGCCGGGCCCTGGCGATGGCCTACGGCCTGGAGGAGCTGCGCGACTACATCGCGCGCAGCCGGCGCGAGATCGACGCCATGCGCGGGGGAGGCCTGAGCGCAGCGTAGCGGGTTCGCCGCGGGCAGCGCATCGGAACTGATCGACGATGCCACGGCGCGCCGCCCTGCTTGACCCTCGTAGAGACGTGGCGGCGCCACGTCTCCGGCGTCAGGCGCGTCGGATGGGGTGGCGTGATGCGGCGGAAGACGCCGAGACGCCCCGCTATTTGACACCGTCAACACTTGCTCCTATACTTTTCTTGGGTCCGGTCAACAAACAAAGCATCATCCGCCGGCTGAGACGCTGTGTCTCACCCCACCATGCCATTTGCCGGTCCTCAGATGAACCTACGGCAGATCCCGTGACGGGAGAGGCCCAACGTAGGGGGCAGGCGATCTGCCCCTGAAAGGAAAGCAGGTCAGCAAGCTATGTCCGATACCACCTCCGCAGCCCACCTCGGCTTCGAGTCCGAGCTCTGGAAAGCCGCCGACGCCCTCCGCTCCAATATGGACGCCGCCGAGTACAAGCACGTCGTCCTCGGCCTCATCTTTCTCAAGTACATCTCCGACGCCTTCGAGGAGCAGCACGCCAGGCTGGAGGCCGAGGCCCATCTCGGCGCCGACCCCGAGGACCCCGACGAGTATCGCGCCGTCAACATCTTCTGGGTGCCCAGGGAGGCCCGCTGGCCCTATCTCGTCGCCAATGCGCGGCAGCCCACCATCGGCAAGCTCGTCGACGACGCGATGCTCGCCATCGAGCGCGACAATCCGACGCTCAAGGGCGTGCTGCCCAAGGACTATGCCCACCCGCGCCTTGACAAG